>DIAZ01000054.1:0-672 GCA_002415925.1 Dietzia sp. UBA5065
CCCGCCCCGGCCCGCCCCGCCCGCGGATGGCAGGCCCGGTCACGGCGATTGCGGCGGTATCGGCTCCGGCGGTGACGGTGGAGTCAGCGGCGCCCCTTCTTTCGAGGAGGGGCGCCGTCGGCGTGTCTGCGGCTTCGCCCCCGCTGCCCCGGCTGCCCCGGCGGATCCTCGCCGATTCGGCTTCGCGCCGCCGACACCCCTCGACCCCGCCGATCCGGCTGATCCCCCGCCGAGTCGCCGAATCGGCGAGGCCCCGAAGCGGCTCCTCCGGTGCGGAGAAAGGTCGACGCTCGGATTCGCCCTGTGAGGGGCTCGCAGGTGTGAAACCAGGTGGCAGCCCCGGGCCGTGCCCGGCTTGCCGCAGATCGCCGCTCAGGCCGATTTCGGATGGCATGGGGCGGCCACGCGGCGGTTGCTCGAGGTTCGTGAGGACTTGATCGAGAATCGTGGCACGTTGCTCGTACTCAGGTACGCCGCGGCGGCGTGTCCGGTGCACGGATTACGAGCAGATGAGGCCGAAGTTCGAGCAGGTTTCACCGAACGTCGAGCATGTGGGCAGGAGTTCGAGCTACCGACGATTCGAGCGGGGAGAACTCCGGCAGCTGAGTGCTCGAGCCACTGAGTGAAGCCTCGCCAACCCCAACGCCAACGCCAACGCCAGCGGGCCCGCGG
>DIAZ01000054.1:827-7481 GCA_002415925.1 Dietzia sp. UBA5065
GGGCGGCGAAGCGGCGGCGTCGCCGGAACGGGGGACGGCGCCGCCGGCTCAGGGCAGCGGGCCCGCGGGCTCCAGCCGGTCGGTCCCGTGCCGGACGCGCCAGCTGGCCATGGGGTAGGCGCCGCTGGCGGGGTCCTCGCGGGCCACGATCGCCCAGTAGTCGGCGTGGGCGAAGTCGGCGGTGAACTCGAGGACCGTGAAGCCGTGGCGGTCCAGGTCCACCCAGCGCACGTGGCGGTTGAGCTGCGTCAGGGCACCCTGCGCGGTGAGAGAGGCGGCGTTGCCCTCGGGCAGCCCGATCATGTCGTCGATGTTGTTGCTGGTGATCGACGGGGTCACGAACTCGATCGCGCCAACGCCCGCGCCCGGGTAGTCGGCGGGCGCGAACGGCACCTCGCAGGCCCAGCCGGTGTGGATGTCGCCGGTGAGGAACACGGTGTTGCGCCCCCCGGCGTCGCGGATCACCTCGAGCAGGCGGCGGCGCTCCCCGGCGTAGCCGTCCCACTGGTCGGGGTTGTAGGTGACGCCCTCGCGCGGGACGCCCAGCAGCTCGGTGAGCGCGGCGGTGGTCCGCGGCTCGAGCGGGGGCAGGAGCACGGGCGTGATCATCACCGAGTTGCCGATGACGTTCCAGCGCGCGGTCGAGGAGCTCAGGCCACGGGCCAGCCAGTCGAACTGCTCGGCGCCGGTCATGGTGCCCGTGACGTCGATCGCGTGGCCGTCGAACCGGCCCGGCACGGCGGAGCGGTAGGACCGCAGGTCGAGCATGCTCAGCTCGGCCAGCGACCCCCAGCGCAGCCGCCGGTAGAGGTGCCCGCCGTCGCGCAGGGACTCCGGCCGCACGGGCATCCACTCGAAGTAGGCCTGCGCGCTGGCGGCCTTGCGGTCGGCGAACGCGCCCTCGTGCGGCTGGTGGTTCTCGGCCCCGCCCGCCCAGGTGTCGTTGGCCACCTCGTGGTCGTCCCACGTGCAGATCCACGGCACGTGCGCGTGCAACGACTGCAGGTCCGGGTCGGTGCGGTACTGCGCCAGCCGGACCCGGTAGTCGGCCAGGGAGACGATCTCGTGGGGCGGCTCGTGCGGGCGGACGGGCCCGGACTTGCCCACGTACTCGCCGCGGCCGTACTCGTAGATGTAGTCGCCCAGCTCGATGATCGCGTCCAGGTCCCCGCGGGCCTCGAGGTGGCGGTAGCCGGAGAAGAACCCGGCCTCCCAGTTGGAACACGACACCACCCCGACGCGCCAGCGCCCGGAGGCGGGCGACGCGCCGTCGGCGGGGGCGGTGCGGGTGCGGCCGGTGGGCGAGGTCTGCCCGAGGGCGCGGAAGCGGTAGTGGTACCAGCGGTCGGGGGCCAGGCCGGTGCAGTCGACCTTGACGGTGTGGTCGCGGCCGGCGTCGGTGACGAGCGAGCCCGACCGGACGATGCGCGTGAAGCCGGGGTCGAGGGAGACCTCCCAACCGACGACGACGGGGGCGCCCAGACCCGACCCGGGAGCGGCCTCGGGGGCGGGCGTGACCCGCGTCCACAGGATGAGGCGGTCCGCCATCGGGTCGCCGGACGCGACGCCGTGCCGGAAGACGCCCTCGGCCGCGGAGGCGACGGCGGGCAGGCCCGCGACCGCGCCCGCGCCGGCCGCCGCGGCCCCGGCCAGGGCGCCCGCCCGGAGGACGGTCCGGCGATCGAGGCCGGCGGGGGTGTGGGAGCGGTCGGTGGACGAGGGCACGATCATGCGGCCAGTCTGACGTGTTCTCGGAAGGGGCGGGGGCGAAAGGGCCGAGTGGTCATCGGCCGTTCACCCCGGGAGCCCGTCACGATCAGCTCCGCCGAGGATCGGCCCCGCCGACAATCGCCTCCAGCTCGGTCGTCGGCGGCGTGGACAGGAACCGCTCGCGCGAGTCGTCCAACTCGTGCAGCCACGGGGTGTGATGGACGGAGGCCATGGTCCCGGTGAGGACGGAGCGGAACGGCTTGTCCCGGTACGTCAGGATGTCCCTCTGCTTGTCCTCCTTCCAGGCCAGGAGGATCCGCACCACCTCGTCGAGGTCGAACATCGGGTAGTCCGTGGCCTCGATGAGGTCCCTGATGTAGTCGGCCTGGAAGCGCACGTCGTCGGCGTCCCCGTCCAACTCCTGGAACCGGTTGCGCCAGGTCCGGATGTGCGCGGCACGCTGCTCGGTGGGCGGCAGCGTGGCCCGGCCCAGGATGAGGTCGCGGACGTACCACGCCTGGGCGTCGAACATGTTGAAGGTGAACCACTGGTCCTGGGCGCCGAGGTAGTAGACCCTGGGGTTCTTCTGCCACACCACGCCGCGGTACAGGCCCGCGGGGTAGATGTCGTTCGGCGACTGCAGGGCGAGCTCGGCGGGCAGGAACGGGTACTTGTGGAGGTAGCCGGTGCACAGGATCACGGCGTCGAACTCGCGGGTCAGGCCTCCGGTGAAGTGGACGGTCTCGCCGTCGAACCGGGTGATGAGCGGCAGTTCCTCCATCCCGTCCGGCCAGTCGTAGCCCATGGGGGCGGTGCGGTAGGACATCGTCACCGAGCGGGCACCCATCTTGAAGGCCTGCACGCCGATGTCCTCGGCGGAGTAGGAGGCGCCGATCAGCAGGACGCGCTTGTCGGCCAGGTTCTCGGCCCCGCGGAAGTCGTGGGCGTGGCGGACCGATCCGGGGAACGTCTCGATTCCCCTGAAGTCCGGGAGGTTGGGGTAGGAGAAGTGGCCGGTGGACACGATGATCCGGTCGAACTCCGAGGAGGTCGTCTTGCCGGATTTGAGGTTCTCCACGGTGACGGTGAAGGAGTCCAGTTCGCGGTCGTACTCCACCCAGCGGACGGCGGTGGAGAACTGGACCTTGTCCTTGACGTTGGACCCCTGGACCCGGCCGTCGATGTAGTCCCACAGGACCTCACGCGGCGGGTACGAGGAGATGGGCCTGCCGAAGTGCTCGTCGAAGGTGTACTCGGCAAACTCCAGGACCTCCTTGGGGCCGTTCGACCACAGGTTCCGGTACATGGATGAGTGCACCGGCTCGCCGTACTTGTCGGTGCCCGACCTCCAGTTGTAGTTCCACTGGCCGCCCCAGTCGTCCTGCTTCTCGTAGGCCACGATCTCCGGGATCTTGGCCCCGGATCGCTGTGCCGATTCGAAGGCGCGCAGGGCCGCCATCCCGCTCGGTCCTGCTCCGATGATCGCAATGCGCTGTCGTGACACAGATGTCCTCTCGGCCCACGTGCGGCCTGTCCTCGTGCTGCGACCGGTGCCGGTGGAAGCTCGTCCGACGCGGTGACCGTGATTCCGCGTTCCGGGGCCTCGACACAGGGACCGTGAGCGCTCCGAAGGGGCGGCGATGTGCCGCCCGCAACGAGCGCACGGCACCCCGGATGGGGTGCCGCATGCCTCTCACCATAGCAAATGCCCCCCGGGGCAGGGGTGGGGCGAATTAGTGGACAATGGCGGGCATGACCCAGTTCGGAGATCTCCTCGGCCCACCCCCCACCCGACTGACCGGCGACCCGGAGGCGGAGGACGCGCTCGCCGCGGGTGAGGATCCCCGCACCGTGGCCGCCTCGCACCCCACGGCGTCGATCGCCTGGGCCGAGCTCGCCGAGCGCGCGCTCGACGCCGGCGAGGTAATCAGCGCCTACGCGTACGCCCGCACCGGCTACCACCGCGGCCTGGACCAGCTGCGTCGCCACGGCTGGAAGGGCTTCGGGCCGGTGCCCTACGACCACGAGCCCAACCGTGGCTTCCTCCGCTGCGTGGCCGCGCTGGCCCGAGCCGCGCAGTCGATCGACGAGGAGGACGAGTACATCCGCTGCCTGGACCTGGTCAATGAGTCGGACCCGCACGCCGCCGCGCCTCTCGGCCTGGCGTGACCGTCTGGACGCCCGCGCGCTAGGCGTCTACGCCGCGCTGCCGGTCCCGCTGAGGACGCGGGCCCGGCGCCTCGGGTACGCGTTCCTGCCGATCCTGCAGTGCGGCCTGGCCGCGGGCTTGGCGTGGTTCATCGCCCTCGACCTGCTCGGCCACCCCGCCCCGTTCTTCGCGCCCATCGCGGCCGCCATCGCGCTGGGCACGGGCATGGGCAAGCGCGTCCGCCGCGGGATCGAGCTGGTACTCGGCGTGGTGGTGGGGGTGGGGCTGGGCGACCTGCTGATCGCGCAGATCGGCTCCGGCCCATGGCAGATCGCCGTGGTGGTGGTGCTGGCCATGTCCGCGGCGGTGTTCCTCGACCGCGGCGCCCTGGTGGGGACGCAGGCGGCGTCGTCGGCGATCCTCGTGGCGACCCTGCTGCCGCCGGGCAGCGCGGGCGGCTACGAGCGGATGATCGACGCGGCCGTCGGCGGCGCGGTGGCGCTGACCGCGATGGCGCTCATGCCCGTCCACCCGCTGCGCCGCGCCCGCCGCGAGGCGGCCTCGCTGCTCGGCGTGGCCTCGTCGGTGCTGGCCGAGGTCGCGGAGGGGCTGGACCGGAGGGACTCCGACCTCATCCGCTCCGCCCTCCAGGACGCCCGGGACACCCAGCCGGCGGTCGACGCCATAGCCGAGCAGCTCGCGGGCGCCCGGGAGCTGGTGCGGATCTCGCCGTTCTACCGCCGGCGCCGCCCGGAGGAGGTCACCCTCACGGGCGTGCTCAATCCCCTGGACAACGGCATCCGCAACATCCGCGTGCTCGCCCGCCGCGCGATCGTGGCGGTCGACGACCGGGTGGACGTCCCGCCCGCGCTGAGCTCGCTCGTCGCGGGGCTTGCCGAGGCGGTGGAACTGCTCACGCGGCGGGTGGCCGCGGACTCCGACGCCCCCACCGACGCCGAGGTCCACCGGGCCCTGCGCGCGGTGGCGTCCCGCGCCAAGCGGGAACTGGTCACGGGGTCGGGGCTGACCGAGACCGTGATGCTGGCCCAGATCCGGTCGATCCTCGTGGACATGATGCAGGTGGCGGGCCTGAGCAAGATCTCCGCGCTCGCCACGCTCCCGCCCACCGTCCGCACGCCGGCCGTGGAGCCGGAGCTGATGGAGGAGTGGCCCGACTCCGCCGACCGGCCCACGTCGGGGCTGCCGCCGCTCAGGGCGACACGAGCCTCCATGGCTCGGTATGACGGTAGAACGACGTCCTCTTGACCGGCCGCCGGCCGGTGACGCCGTCGCGGGTGATGACGCCCGCCTCCGTGCCCAGCTGGACCGCCCGCGCCTGCAGCCACCGCCGGCGACGCAGCCTGCGGGGCCGCGCCGCGGTGGCGCGGACCCCCGGCATCGTGGGGGTGGGGCGGACCGTGAGCAGGCCCGTCTCGCCGGAGAACACCTTGTCGTCGTCGGCGTAGGCCTCGCCCACCAACGTCCCGCCGTCGGGGCCGGTGACGGTGGCCTCGCCCACCAGGACGGTGCCGGTCTCGTCGCGCACCAGCGGCACCTCGCGCGCCGTGCCCCGCAGGCCCAGCTTGGCGGCGGCGGACCCGGTGGGCAGGTCGTACGCGCGGGTCGCTGGGGTGGGGTCCTCGGTGACGTAGGCGATCTCCACGTCGAGGTTCTCCGTGCGCATCAGCCGTGTGAGCAGGGCGGCCAGGCCGGCGTCGGTGCCGCACAGCACGAGCCTGCGCCCGGGGCCGACCTCCGACAGCACCCGGTTGACGTCGTCCTTGGTGGGGATCTCGCTGCACCCCACGCTCGGCCGCTCACCGAGGAGGGTGGGGACCGGTGCAGTGCCGCAGCGGATGACGATCATCCCTCCATCATGACCCCACCCGGCCCCGGGGTCGAACCTGGGGCAGGATGGGACGGGTGCACGGGACGACGCGCCGCATCGACCTCAACTGCGACCTCGGGGAGGCCCGCCGGGGGACCCCGCGGTGGTCGGCGTCGCTCGACGCGCGGGCCGGGGCCCACCCCGAGGACGCCGCGCTGCTGGACGTGGTGACCTCCGCCAACGTCGCGTGCGGGTTCCACGCGGGCAACCGGCCGACCATGAACGCCACCGCCGCGGCCGCCGCCGAGCGGGGAGTCGCCCTGGGCGCGCACCCCTCGTACCGGGACCGGGTGAACTTCGGCCGGGTGGAGCTGGAGGTCTCGCGCGCGGAGCTCGCCGAGCACGTCCACTTCCAGCTGGTCGAGCTCGACATGGCCGCCCGCCGCCGCGGGACCCGGGTGAGGTACGTCAAGCCCCACGGCGCCCTCTACAACCGTATTGTCCGGGATGCCGAGCAGGCCGCCGGGGTCGTGGACGCGGTGCTGCGGTACGCCGAGCTCGCCGGCGAGGAGCCCCTGCCCATCCTGGGGCTCCCCGGGTCGGTCGTGCTCTCCCACGCCCGCGCCGCCGGCGTCGCCGCCGTGGCCGAGGCGTTCGCCGACCGCGGCTACCGCGCGGACGGGACGCTCGTGCCCCGCGGCCGGCCGGGCGCCGTGCTCACCGACCCCGACGAGGTGGCCTCCCGCGTGGTGGCCATGGCCGTCGGCGAGGAGATCGCCGCCGCGGACGGCTCACGGGTGGTGGTGTCCGCGGCGTCGGTGTGCGTCCACGGCGACACCCCCGGCGCGGTCGTGCTGGCCCGGCGGGTGCGGTCGGCGCTCGAGGCGGCCGGGGTCGAGGTGGCGCCGTTCGCCACCGGGTCCGGGGCGGAGGGTCCGTCGGGGCCGGGCGGGGGGAACGGCGCCGC
>DIAZ01000117.1:0-2354 GCA_002415925.1 Dietzia sp. UBA5065
ATGGACGTACCGCCGCCGCGCGCGGTGGCGGGCACGCCCAGGCGGTGACACACGGCGAGCGCGGCGGCGATCTCGGACTCGGACCGGGGGAAGAGGACGGCGGCGGGGACGACCCGGTAGTTGGAGGCGTCGTAGGAGTACTCGGCTATCCGGCGGGGATCGGCCTCCGGGTCCAGGCCCGCGGCGGTGAGGGCGCGGACCAGCGACTCCGCCGGGGTCACGCCGCCCCGTCGCACACCCGGTGCACGGCGCGGGCGAAGCGCTCGACGCCGGTGTCCACCTCGTCGGCGGTCACCACCAGTGCGGGGATGATGCGCACGACCGAGCCGGTGGGGCCACAGGTCAGGGTGAGCAGGTCCTCGTCGACGCACGCCCGCTGAACCCCCGCGGCCAGGCGCGCGGCCTCCAGCGCGCCGGGGCCGCCGGCGGGCGCGGTGGGGTCGCCGAACTCGACGCCCAGCATGAGCCCGGTGCCGCGGATGTCGCAGATCTCGGCCACGCCGCCGAGGCTGCGCCGCAGCCCGTCGAGGAGCTGCGTCCCGCGCTCGGCCGCGTTGGCCACCAGAGACTCGCGCTCGATCACGCCGAGGGTGGCCACTCCTGCCGCCGCGGCGACGGCGTTGCCGCCGTAGGTGCCGCCCTGCGAGCCCGGCCAGGCCCTGGCCATGATCGCCTCGGGGGCGGCGATCGCGGAGATCGGGAAGCCGGAGGCGATGCCCTTCGCGGTGATGATGACGTCCGGCACCAGGCCCTCGGTGTGCTGGTGCCCCCAGAAGCGGCCCGTCCGGCCGATTCCGGCCTGGACCTCGTCCAGCACGAGGAGCGCGCCGTGGGTGGTGGCGCGCTCGCGCAGCCCCTGCAGGTAGCGCTGCGGGACGGCCTGGTAGCCGCCGTCGCCCAGCACCGGCTCGACCAGGATCGCCGCCAGCTCGCGCGGGTTGATGCGCGTGGCCAGGAGGAAATCGAACTCGGCCAGCGCGAAGTCGACGGCCTCGTCCTCGGTCATGCCCAGGCGCAGCGCGTCGGGGTACGGGGTCTGCGCGACCCCCGACATGAGGGGGCCGAACCCGGCGGAGAACCGGGTCCCGGCGGTCGTCAGGCTCGCCGCGGCGACGGTCCGGCCGTGGAACCCGCGCTGGAGGGTGACGACGTACTGCCGGCCGGTGGCCATGCGCGCCAGGCGCACCGCGGCCTCGACCGCCTCCGAGCCGGAGTTGGCGTAGAACACCGAGTCCAGCCCCTCGGGCAGGTGCTCGCCCAGCTTCGCGGTGAGCTCGAGCAGCGGCTGGTGCATGACGGTCGTGTACTGCGCGTGGATGATCCTCCCGCACTGCTCCCGCGCGGCGGCCACCACGTCCGGGTGGCAGTGCCCGGTGCTGGTCACGCCGATGCCGGTGGTGAAGTCGAGGTAGTCGCGGCCGTCGGTGCCGTGGATCCACGAGCCGTGGGCGTGGTCCACCACGACGGGCGTGGCCTGGGTGAGGACGGGGGACAGGTGCGCTGCCATGACGCCAGTGTGTGACGCGCGCGGGGAGAATTTCACCGATCGGACGATCTTCGCCCGGCACCCGCCCCCGGCCCGTCCCGCAGCCGCGGGGCTCCGGTCAGGCCGTCGCGTCGGCGGTGTCTCCCGGGGTCTCGCCGTTGCCCTCCGCGATGGCGGTGTGCAGGCGGGCCCGCCGGGGCGAGTCGTCCGTGCCGAGCAGCAGGTCGATGGTCAGGCCGAGGCGGTTGCTGACGTCGGCGGCCGTCGAGCGCCGGGTGAGCCAGGAGACGAGGTTGGACATCCACACGTCGGAGACCACGCGGGCTATCGAGAGCTGGATCTCGTCCGGCTCGCCCTGGGCCATGGCGCGGGCGATGATCCGGTCCATGTAGTAGCCCACCTCCTCGACCTCGTTGGCCACGGAGGCGTCGGCGAACATGAACGCCCGGGTCATGGCCTCGGTGAGGTTGGGATCGCGCTGCATGGCCTTGGTGATCATCTCCACCACGATCTTCATCCGCTCCTGGGCGGTGTCGCCGGGCGGGGCCGAGCGTTCGGTGCGCTGGTCCAGTCGACGGAACTCGCGGGCCAGGGCCGAGACCAGGAGGTGGACCTTGGAGGGGAAGTAGCGGTAGAGCGTGCCCACCGCGACCTCGGCCTTCTCTGCCACCGCACGCATCTGCACGGCCTCGTACCCGCCCTTGGCGGCCAGGGCCAGCGTGGCGTCGAGGATCCGCCGACGCCGCTCCCGTTGCGACGTCGTGGTGGGCTCGTCGCTGCGGGACGCGGAGGCCGACGCCGGGGCGTCGCGACCGGTCTCGTCCGGGCTGTTGGTCATGAGGCGAACCTTCTGGGCTGGTGACTCGGG
>DIAZ01000117.1:2502-8106 GCA_002415925.1 Dietzia sp. UBA5065
TGGGCTGGTGACTCGGGCTGGGCCGGCGGTGGGGAGTCCGGGTCGGGGGCCCGGATTCGTTCGTTCGTGCCCCACTCATGCATTCTAGAACACGTTTCCTAGAACACGTTCTATTATGGGGGCGAGTGCGGGCCCGATGGCCCCGCCGGCACACCCCACGTCCCGCCGAGGAGTCACCGTGAGCATCGCCACCACCCCGGATCAGGCCGAGATCCAGAGCTCGATCAAGGCATGGGCGAAAGCCGCAGATCCGGTGTCGACAGTACGCGCCCAGGAATCCGACCCGGACGCGTGGAAGGCGCTCTGGCCGCAGCTTGCCGAGCTCGGGCTCTTCGGCGTCGCCGTGGCCGAGGAGCACGGCGGCGCGGGCGCGGAGGTCGTCGACCTGGCCTGCATGCTCGAGGCGGCCGCCGCCCGGATGGCCCCGGGCCCGATCATGTCCACCGCGCTCGCCGGCGTCCTGGTCTCCCGCGCGGGCGGCGCGGTCGCCGCGGCGCTGGGCGAGACCCTCGCCGAGGGCGGCCTGCCGGTGGGCGTGTGCCTGGGCTTCGGCTCCACCACGCTCGACGGCTCGGGCGCGGTGACCGGCGACCCGGGCCTCGCCTACGGCGGAACGGTCGGCGGCGGCCTCCTGCTTCCGGTCGAGGTCGGCGGCGACACCCGCTGGGCCCTGCTCGAGGCCGGCACGGAGGGGGTCACCCTGACGCCGTCCACGCCGTACGACATCTCGGCCTCGGTCGCCCGCGTGAGCCTGGCGAACGTGGCCATCCCGGAGAGCCGCGTCCTCGAGGGGATCACCACCGACCACGTCCACCAGCTGTTCGCGACCCTCGCGGCCGCCGAGGCCGCCGGCGTCGCCGAGTACACCCTCACCACGGCGGTCGAGTACGCCAAGATCCGCGAGCAGTTCGGCCGCACCATCGGCTCGTTCCAGTCCATCAAGCACCTTGCGGCCGACATGCTCTGCCGCACCGAGCAGGTCCGGGCCCTGGCCTGGGACGCCGCCGTCGCCGCCGAGGACCTCGGCGCCGCCGACTCCGAGCTACCCGTCGCGGCGGCGGTCGCCGGGGCGCTGGCCTTCGACAACGCCGTGCGCAACTCCCAGGACTGCATCCAGATCCTCGGCGGCATCGGCTTCACCTTCGAGCACGACGCCCACTTCTACCTGCGCCGGGCGGGCGCGCTGAGGCAGGCGATCGGCGGTGCCGCCCGCTGGCGCCGCTCCCTGGCCGAGCTCACGCTGGCCGGCAGGCGCCGCCACCTGGACATCGACCTGTCGGTGATCGACGGGATCGACGCCAGGCGCGAGGAGATCCGCGCGCTGGTGGCCCGTGTCGCGGCCGTCGACGGCGACGAGCGCAAGCGTGCCCTGGCCGACACCGGCCTGTTCATGCCGCACCTGCCCGAGCCGTGGGGCCTGGGCGCCTCGCCGGCCGAGCAGCTGATGATCGACGAGGAGCTCGAGGCGGCGGGCGTCGCGCGCCACGACATCACCATCGGCGGCTGGGCCGTCCCGACCATCCTCCAGGCCGCACCCGAGCACGCGGACAGGCTCGTCCGCGACACCATGGCCGGGACGGTCAAATGGTGCCAGCTATTCTCCGAGCCCGGCGCGGGCTCCGACCTCGCGGCGCTGCGCACCACGGCGGAGAAGGTCGAGGGCGGCTGGAAGCTCAACGGCCAGAAGGTGTGGACCTCGCTGGCCCGCGAGGCCGACTGGGCCATGTGCCTGGCCCGGACCGACCCCGGCGCCCCCAAGCACAAGGGCATCACCTACTTCCTGGTGGACATGCGCTCCGAGGGGATCCGCACCTCGCCGCTGCGCGAGATCACGGGCGAGGCCCTGTTCAACGAGGTCTTCCTCGAGGACCTGTTCGTCCCCGACGAGTTCCAGGTGGGCACCGTCAACGACGGCTGGAAGATCGCCCGCACCACGCTGGCCAACGAGCGCGTGGCCATGGGCGGCGGCTCCTCGCTCGGCGACGCCGCCGAGGAGATCATCGGGCTCATCGAGGCGGCCGGGGTCTCGGGCGACGCCGTGGTCCTGGACGAGCTGGGCAAGCACATCGCCGACGGCGTGGTGGGCAGCCTCCTCGACCTGCGGACCGCCCTGCGCACCCTCGCCGGCGCCGGCCCGGGCGCCGAGTCGTCCGTCCGCAAGATCGTGGGCGTGCGCCACCGCCAGGACATCGCCGAGTTCGGCCTCGAGCTCACCGGCACGGCCGGGGTCGAGTTCACCGAGCAGGGCCGCAAGTTCCTCATGGTCCGCTGCCTGTCGATCGCCGGCGGCACCGAGCAGGTGCTGCTCAACGTGGTGGGCGAGCGCATCCTCGGCCTGCCCCGCGACTGAGCCGCCCCGACCCGACCCGGCCCGCCCCCACCGACCCGAACAGGACTGATCCCCCGTGGACTTCACCCGTACCGAGACCCAGGCCGCCGTCGCCGAGGCGGTCGCCGGCGCACTCTCCACCGCCGCCCCGGCGGAGGAGCTGCTCACCGCGCTGCCCAGCCGCAGCGTCGACGACGCCGGCTACGACGAGCGCCTGTGGTCGGCGTTCGCCGGGTCGGGCCTGCTCTCCCTGGGCCTGCCCGAGGCGCTCGGCGGGGACGGCCTCACCGCGGCGGACATCGCCGTGGTCCTGGAGGAGGTCGGCCGGGCCGGGGTGGTGATCCCGGCGCTGGAGACCCTGGGCCTGGGCGTCCTGCCGATCGTGGCCCTCGGCACCGCCGACCAGCAGCGGGCGCTGCTCGAGGGCATCGAGGACGGCCGCATCCTCACCGCCGCCGTGGCCGAGCCGGGCAACCCGCTGCCGCTCGCGCCCTCCGTGCGGCTGGACGGCGGGACCATCACCGGGACCGTCACCGCGGTCCGCTACGCGGCCCAGGCACGGTCGGTCCTCGTGCCGGCGTCCACGCCCGAGGGTGCCGTCCTCGTCGTCGTGGCCCCCGATGCCCCGGGCGTCACCCTGACGCCGACCCTCGGGTCCCTCGGCGTGCCCGAGTACGCGATGCGGTTCGAGGCCACGCCGGTCGACGACGACGAGGTCCTCCGCGGCACGGGGGACGAGTCCGTCCTCGAGGTCTTCCGACGCCTCGTCCTGTCCGCCTGCATCGCCCACGGCGACGGCCTGGTCTCCGGCGCGCTGGACATGACGGCCGAGTACCTCAGGGGGCGGGTCCAGTTCGGCAGGCCGCTCGGGGCGTTCCAGGCGGTCCAGCAGGAGCTGGCCGACGTCTACATCGTCTCGCGCACGCTGCACGGGATCGCGCAGTCGGTGTCCTGGCGCGTGGCGGAGGGGCTGACCGGCCCGTCCGACCGCTACGCCACCGACCCCACGATCGGGGCCTACTGGCTGGCCGCCGAGGGTCCGCGCGCGGTGCAGATCCTGCACCACCTCCACGGCGGCGTCGGCGTGGACATCACGTACCCCATGTTCCGGTACTCCTCGGCGGTCAAGGACCTCGCCCGCTTCGTGGGAGGCCCCCAGCTCCACCTGGAGGAGCTGGCCGCCGCGGTCGCGGCCGATCCGGTCGACCACGTGGGGAGCCCCGCCGGGGACGCCGGCGCGCAGGGGGACGGCACGTTCATCGACCTCACCCCCGACCAGCGGGCGCTGCAGGCCGAGCTGCGCGAGTACTTCTCCACGCTCATCTCGCCCGAGGAGGCGGCGGACATCGCCACCACCCGCCACGGCGACACCTACGCGGAGATCATCAGGCGGATGGGCCGCGACGGCTGGCTGGGCGTGGGCTGGCCCACCGAGTTCGGCGGCAAGGGCTTCGGCCACATCGAGCAGCTGCTCTTCACCAACGAGGCCACCCGAGCCGACGTGCCGCTGCCCTCGGTGACGCTGCAGACCGTGGGGCCGACCCTGCAGAAGTACGGCTCCGAGGTGCAGAAGGAGAGGTTCCTCCCCGGCATCCTCGAGGGCTCCCTGCACTTCGCGATCGGCTACTCCGAGCCGGACGCGGGCACCGACCTCGCCGCGCTGCGCACCACCGCCCGGCGGGACGAGGCGACCGGCGACTGGATCATCAACGGCCAGAAGATGTGGACCACCGGCGGTCACCACGCCGACTACATCTGGCTGGCCGCGCGCACGGGCACGCCGGATTCGCGGCACCGCGGGCTGACGATCTTCATCGTGGACACCACCGACCCCGGGTTCTCCTTCACCCCGATCATCACGTGCGACGGCGCGCACCACGTCAACGCCACCTACTACCAGGATGTGCGCGTGCCCGCGGACATGGTGGTGGGCGAGGTCGACGGCGGCTGGAAGATGCTCACCACCCAGCTCAACCACGAGCGGGTCATGCTGGCCCCGGCCGGGCGGCCGGGCGGGTACTACGACCAGCTGGCCGACTGGGCCCGCGGCACCGGCGCCGACGGGGTCCGGCACCTGGACCGCCCCGAGGTGCGGCGCGGGCTGGCCGAGATCTCCGCCGTGGTCCGCCTCAACGAGCTGCTCAACTGGCAGGTCTCCTCGGCGGGGGAGAACCCGTCGATGGGCGACTCGGCGGCGTCCAAGGTGTTCTCCACCGAGAAGATCCAGCACGTGGGCCGGATCGTCGAGGAGCTCCTCGGGCGCTTCGGCGACCCCACCGATCCCGACACGGCCGCGCTGCAGCGCTGGTTCGACATGATGAACAAGCGCAACGTCGTGATCACCTTCGGCGGCGGCGTCAACGAGGTCATGCGCGAGCTGGTCTGCATGGGCGGCCTCGGCATGCCCCGCACCGCCCGCTAGACCGCCCCCGCCCACGCCCACGAACCCACGAGAAGGCACCCATGAGTGACGAGCAGGCCGGCCGCATCCTCGCCGCGGCCGAGGAGATCCGGGCCGCCGGCGGCAGCGCCCGCCGCGCGGGCCGCGATCCCGTCAACACGCCCATGATCCGCAACTGGACCGAGGCGATCGGGGACCGGAACCCGATCTACGAGTCCGAGGAGGCGGCCGTGGAGGCCGGGCACGGCGGGCTGGTCGCGCCGCCCGCGATGGCGCAGGTGTGGACCATGCGCGGGCTCGGCAGGACCCGCGAGGCGGACGACCCGCTCGGCAACATGACCGATCTCCTCGACGCCGAGGGCTTCACCTCCGTCGTGGCCACGAACTGCGACTCGACCTACCACCGGTACACGCGGCCGGGCGAGGAGGTCACCATCCAGTCGGTGCTCACCGACGTGGTGGGCCCCAAGACCACCGGCCTGGGCGAGGGCTGGTTCTTCACCACCCGCAACTACTGGCGGGTCGGCGACGAGGTGGTGGCCGAGATGGACTTCCGGATCCTCAAGTTCCGCCCCGCCGCCACGAAGGCCGAGGCCACCGCCGCCATCGTCTCGAGCTCCGGCTCGCCCACCGACGACCTGGTCCCCGGCAAGGTCCTGCGCCCGTCGGTCTCCCAGGACACCGCGTTCTTCTGGGAGGGCGTGCGCGCCCACGAGCTGCGCATCCAGACGCGCGAGGACGGCTCGCTCCAGCACCCGCCGGTCCCGGCGCTGTGGAAGGACAAGTCCGAGCAGACCGACTTCGTGGTCTCCTCGGGGCGCGGCACGGTGTTCAGCTTCGTCACCCACCACGCCCCGCGCGTGCCGGGCCGCAC
>DIAZ01000117.1:8300-8965 GCA_002415925.1 Dietzia sp. UBA5065
CCTCCGAGGACGCGGCCTTCGGCACCGACCCGTGGACGCTCTACGCCTGGCGACCCGCCACCACCGATCAGGGGGAATCCCAGTGAGCGACCGAGTGATCTGCCCGGCCGAACCGCCCGCCGTCGCGGTGGGGGACACCCTGCCCGAGCTGGCGATCGAGGGCACCCCGACGTTCATCGTCGCCTCGGCGCTGGCGACGCGGGACTTCCAGGATGTCCACCACGACCGCGACCTGGCGCACGCCAAGGGCTCGAAGGACATCTTCGTCAACATCCTCACCGACACCGGCCTGGTGCAGCGGTACGTCACCGACTGGGCCGGCCAGAAGGCGCGGATCACCTCCATCAAGCTGCGACTGGGCGTGCCCTGGTACGCGTACGACACCCTCACCCTGAGGGGAGAGGTCACGGGCGTCGACGACGACGGGCTGGTCACGGTGACGATCGTCGGCACCGATTCGCTGGGCGCGCACGTCACCTCCACGGCCACCCTCTACATGAACGGAGACCCGCGGTGAGCACCCTCGCAGACAAGGCGGCGATCGTCGGGATCGGCGCCACCGACTTCTCCAAGGACTCCGGCCGGTCCGAGCTGCGCCTGGCCGCCGAGGCCGTGCGCGCCGCGGTGGCAGACGCGGGCCTGCAGCCGTCGGACGTGGACGGCCT
>DIAZ01000080.1:0-3192 GCA_002415925.1 Dietzia sp. UBA5065
GCGAGCGTTCGAGAAGACGGTCGTGTTCTGTTGGTACGTCAAGACCGGCGGGAGACTGGAGACTGAGATCGCTCGTCGCATTTCCGAGCATGTCCTCGACCGAGGGGCCCGGGAGTTCGGCATCGACCGCAGCGACGAAGCCGCCATCCGCAGCAGGTACGAGAACCTCGCCCGCCGACTTCTCGCCAGCGACACGGAGTCACGGAGCAATCAGAGCTATCAGGTCATCCGCGCTCACATACTCGACACTCTGCGGGACCACGTCGGTCGCGAGTCGGATTACGAATCGGTGGTTCAGGACATCGCCGATGTGGCGATCCGAAACCTGCGCACGGACGAGTTCCTCTCGCGCTGCTCCAGGCTGGGTCCCGACATGACTGCCGAGGATGTGATCGGTGAGCTGACCGAACGCAGGCCTGGCGGCGACAGCCTCATGGAGAGGTGGATCGAGTTCGCGAAGAGGCTCGTCCAGCCTGGTTTCGCTCAGGCGCGGAGGGCGCTCCTCGAGGATCTCCTGGGCTCAGTTGCGGACGAGAGCGTGGCAGACAGCGTCACGGAGCGGCACGCGCATACCGGACGAGCGAGCCTTCGAACCGTCCGGCGGGCGCACGGCGCAACCGGCCTCGAGGATCGAGTGCGCCTCACGTCGATCTTCAACACCCCCTCGGTCCCAGACATCCTGGTCGCGAGTTCGGTGATGGGCGAAGGGATCGACCTCCACATGAACTGCGACACGATCATCCACCACGATCTGGACTGGAACCCCGGGGTCGTCGAGCAACGCACCGGTCGGATCGAGAGAATCGGATCGCTTGCGGAACGGCGCGGAACCGGCATCACTGTCTACGTCCCCTATCTCGCCGGTACTCACGACGAGAAGATGTTCCGGGTGGTGGACGATCGCCGGAAGTGGTTCGACATCGTGATGGGTAGGGACGGAGGAAGCTCGCCCGACACCAGCAGCGAAGAGACCCGGCAGCCGATTCCAGACTCGATCGTGTCGGCGATGGCGTTAAGCCTCGAAGCCTGACCCTGCCGAGATCACCGGGCCTTGCCGTCGTTGGTACTTCTGGCGGAGGATCCGCCCCGACCCCATCATGAGGGACTTATGGCTACCAGACGAACTGCTCCGGCCCGACTCCACCTGGGCGTACTCAGCCCATCGCGACAAGCGATCTCCGCGCTGTTCGGCGACGGCCGCTCAGACTTCGAAGACCTGCGATGGGACGTTCCGGAGGGGTGCGAGCGCGGGGATTTGATCCTGCACGTCGTCAACTCTCCACGGCCGGCGATCATCGAATTGGACGCGGTCGAAGCTGGTCCCGGAGGACCTGACGATCTCGACTTCGACGGCCTCCGCTTCTACCCGGACGGACTCTCCGTAGCCGCGGTGGAGCGTCGACTCGGCTACTCGCTCGGGCCCCTCCCGGGGACCGTTGCCCCGCACCTGGCGGCCGAAGTCGAGCGCGCTGTCGAGGCGGAGTCGGAGGATCCCACACCATGGCGGTTGCTCGGTCCCGTCCGGTGCGACGCCCCGATCGTCGACGACGACCGACCGTCGCCGGCCTACGGCTGCCTGGGTTGTGACGACTACGGGGTGGAACTCGAGCGTCATGTCGTCGACGTCGACGACGAGTCTGGAGGCGGAAGAATCGTCTTCGTGTGCTCCCGATGCCACGACCGGTTCCATGCCCCCGTGCAGCCGAGCCTCGCTGACCTCGTGGGCAGCGGCAGGCCGCCCTGCCCGTCCTGCTCTGCTAGGCACACGCTGCACCTGATCTGGGGCTTCCCGCCTGGCCCGCCGCCGCCCGGGTACGAGATCGCCGGCTGCGGGATCCCCGAGGTGCCGGAGGACTACGAGTGTGGGGACTGCGCGCTCCGTTGGGCCGAGGACGACACTTTGTTTCCGCAGGTCACCGACGCTGCGGAGTATGGGCGGGTACGGGCACGGATCAACGCCACCCCGCCGCACCCGGAAATCGAGCACGTCGAGCTACGCCAACCGCGCCGGCTCGTGATGGGCCGCTACGAGCCGAGCGTGCCGCACGGGTCCGTCGCGCCGGCGTGGGATGACGGAGGTGTCCGCCATCTGCTCATCGGCGACGACCGGCGAATCTACGAGGTGGACCCGGAGACCGTGCGAATGACCGAGCCGGCTCGACGTGGGCCGGGGAGCAGCGAGACAAAGTAGGGGCTGTGTGCCCGACTACGTGATGTTGCAGTGCGACGATCACCCCAGTCCGGACAGTCTCCCCACCAGTCCAAGGACCAGGACCAGGATCACCAGCACGATGAGCCCCAGCAGGATGACGATCCCGATGCGAGAGTTGGACTTGGTCGGGCTCTGCCCGGTCCGTGCGCTATCGGAGTCCAGCGACGTGGAATCCGAGTCCGGCGTCTGCGGCCCGGTGGGGGAGCCGCCGGCATCGAGATCGGGGGAGTCGACGGGATCCGGGTCGGACGGGCGCGTGTTGGTCATGCCCCACAACTACACGAGCATTCTCGGCGTGACGCGGTTGCGTCCGCCGGGCAAGTGACCAGGTGGCCGGGATGGCGGCGTTGTCGTCGTCGCCTCTTCCCGCTCGCCGACGGTGACGGGAGCATCCACGCCGGTCCTCGTTCCGAATGACTGATGGTCGCGGCCGCTACCGGGCCCGACCGACGACCTCGCGGCGACCGCGGTATATCTGTGACTGCCGCACTTGCACCTATGAAGGGGAGCACCCGATGACCGATGCGCTGTACACCGTCGAAGCCCTGTCCACCGGGGGAGGCCGCGACGGCCACGTCGCCACGGATGACGGGGCGGTGGACCTGGAGATGGCCCCGCCCACGGAACTCGGCGGGTCGGGGGAGGGCAACAACCCCGAGCAGCTGTTCGCCGCCGGCTACGCCGCCTGCTTCCACTCCGCGCTGCAGAGCGCCGCGCGGATGAAGAAGGTCACCATCGACGGCTCCTCGGTGGGGGCGCGGGTGTCGCTGGTCCCGTCGGGGGAGCAGAGCATCGACCTGACCGTGGACCTCGAGGTGATCATCCCCGACCTCGAGCGCGAGCAGGCCGACGAGCTGGCCGCGCTCGCGCACGAGCTGTGCCCGTACTCGCGGGCCACCAAGGGCAACATCGAGGTGTCCGTCTCGGTCTCCGACGACTGAGCCGCCCGCACGGACGGGATTCCCCGGAACCCCCATCGC
>DIAZ01000080.1:3383-4278 GCA_002415925.1 Dietzia sp. UBA5065
CCTCCGCGGCCCCCGACGGGGGACGTCAGCGGGGCATCTGCCCGTCGTCGACCTTGATGACGGTCCCGGTGACCGCCTCCGACGCGTCGGACACCAGGTAGAGCAGGGTGGAATCGAGCTGCTCGGGCAGGCCGATCCGCTTGCGCGGGAAGCCGGGCGCGATGTCGCCCACCCGGGCGAGCATCCCGTCGGTCATCTCCGAGGCGAAGACCCCCGGCGCGATGCCGTTGACGTTGATGAGGTGGCGTGACCACTCCACCGCGAGCGCCTCGGTCATCCGGCTGACCGCCGCCTTGGCCGTGGAGTAGAGCGCGGCCCCGTTGCCGGCGTAGTGGTACGCGGCCATCGAGGAGATGTTGACGATCCGGCCGGGCAGCTCGGCCGCGATGAGCCGTCGGGCGAGGCCGGTGGCCATGAGCCACGGGCCGCGGACGTTGGTGTCCAGGACGGCGTCCACGAGCTCGAGGGACATCTTGTGGGCGCGCTGCGCGTCGGGGATGCCGGCGTTGTTGACCAGGATCTGCGGGACGCCGAGCTCCGCGGTGACCTGCTCGAGGCAGGCCTCGATGGAGTCCGGGTCGGTCACGTCGAGCCGGACGCCGTGGGCCTTGCCGCCGCGCTCGCCGATCGCGCCGACGACCTCGGCGATCCGCTCGGCGCGCCGCCCGGTCACGACGACCGTCGCACCCGCCTCCGCGAGCACGTGGGCGAACCGGACGCCGAGGCCGGCGGTCGATCCGGTGACGATCGCGACGCGGCCGGTGAGGTCGACGGAAGGCAGTTCGGCAGAAGGCATGGGGGTCCGATCCGGAACGTGGGTGGGGGGTCAGCTGAAGAGGTCGGGCAGCCCGTCGGAGACGCGGTCGGGGAAGTCCGGCTCCTGCTTGGCGAGGAA
>DIAZ01000080.1:4549-4779 GCA_002415925.1 Dietzia sp. UBA5065
CGGGTCAGCGCCGCCGACACCGGCGCGGTGCCCTGCGTCATCTCGCGGGCGATCTCGATCGCGCGGGGCAGGACCCGCTCGGTCGGGAGCAGCTCACGCACCAGTCCGCGCTCGAGGGCCTCGGCGGCGGGGATCGTCCTGCCGCCCACGGTCCACTCGACTGCTGTAGAGATGCCCACCACCCGGGGCAGGAACCAGCTCGAGCACGCCTCCGGGACCAACCCGCGGCG
>DIAZ01000080.1:4937-17615 GCA_002415925.1 Dietzia sp. UBA5065
GGCGGGGCGGTGCCGGAGTCCTGGTCGGGATCGATCGCGAACGTCTCGCCCCCGCCCGAGATGTCGGCCCCCGCGCAGAACGCCCGACCGGTGCCGGTGAGGACGACGGCCCGGATGGCGTCGTCGGCGTCGCAGGCGTCGAGGGCCGCGATGAGGTCGGTGAGGCTCCGCGTGGTGACCGCGTTGAGGCGGGCCGGGCGGTTGAGCCGGATCACGGCTACCTCGCTGTGGCGCTCGACCACCACATCGGGCTGGTCGGGCTGGTCGGGCGGGGTCGCGGGTGCCTGGTCAGGCGAGGGGTGCATGATGTCGGACGCTACCCGGGGTGGCGGGTGGGGCGGCCGGGATCGGCGGGTTCCCGGGTCAGCCGACCTCGTCTCAGTCGCCCACCTCGTCCGGGTCGGTCACGTCGGCGGGCAGCTCGATGGCCTGGTCGGCGACGTCCGCGGGGTTCGCCTCGCGGGTGGGGTCGCTGACCACGACCTCCGGCTGGTACTCCTCGGCGGCGGTGACGGGATCCGGTCCCGGGGTGTACTCGTCCGGGTCGGGGCGGTCCTCGGCGGTCATGTCGGGTCCTCCTGGGAGTCGGTCTGCGGTGACGGGTCCGCGGCGGCTCCTCCACCGCGCGCGGCGGGACTTGAGTGGGTGTGCTGATGTCGAGCGTAGGCCTCGCCCCCCGGTGCCGGCGCCCTTCTCGGTGGCGTTGTCGACGACCCGGCGCGGCGGCTGGCGGCGCGGTGGCCGCGGGGGCGATCGGTGTCGGACCCCTCTGCTTGACTCCCGGTCATATCCCAACCACCACGTGGAGAGACCATGATCAGCATTCGTAAACTCCTCGCCGGCGTACTCGGGGTGCTCGCCCTCAGCGTCACCGCCGCGCCCGTCGCCCAGGCGCAGCCGCTCCCCGGAGGGTCGGTCGAGCTTCCGCCGATCGACCCGATCGCGGTGCCCGTCCCGGTGGGCTCGGCGGCGGGTCAGCTCCCACCGCTGCCCTTCCCGTGGTTCTGGCAGGACCCCGTTCCGCCGCCCCCGCCGGCGCCGAAGTACGTGGCGTCCAACTGGGTGGTCGCGTACAGCGCGTGTCCTGCCTCCAATCAGTGGGCCTACGCCCAGGACGGGACCAAGCTCTGGTGCACCTACCTCGACCGGACCGACGCCCGGCTGTGGGCCCCGTACACCTCGAACGTGCCGTGGACGCCCGGCTTTCGGCTGAAGCCGCGGACGGAAGTGGCGAATTCACTTGCGGGGAAGAGCTGTAGGCCTGTCGGTGCGACCGCGATCGACCCCTCGAACGGCCAGGAGGCCTACTGCGATTGGAGGCGGATCGATTCCGACGTGCCGGTCTGGCAGTACAAACCCGGATCCTGACCGCGCCCGGCGACCGTTGCGCCCGCGGGGCGGGTGATGGTCGGCCGGGGGCGGTGGGCTCGTCGTTGTCGCGGTGTCACGTCAGCTCAGGTGCCCCGCGCCCGTCTCGTCGCGGCGGCGGGAGCGGCGCAGCAGCGGCTCGAGCTCCGCGTCCTCCTCGGCGGTGGCCACCCGGAACGGGGGCTCGGCCAGCGTCGGCAGGCTCGAGCGCTCCTGGCCGCGGGTGGCCCGCAGGCTCGCGACCACCGACACCGTGAGGATGGCGGCGATGACCGCCAGCGAGATCGGGGTGGGGATGTAGAAAACGTCGATCTTCAGCAGCATCTTCACGCCCACCCACATCAGCACCAGCGCCAGGCCGATCTTGAGGTAGATGAACCGGTGGACCAGATCGGCGAGCAGGAAGTACATCGCGCGCAGCCCCAGGATCGCGAAGGCGTTGGCGGTGAAGACCAGGAACACCTCGTCGGTCACGGCGAAGATGGCGGGGATGGAGTCGACGGCAAAGACCACGTCCGTCGTCTCGACCAGCACCAGCACGGCGAGCAGGGGAGTGGCCATGACCAGGCCGCCCTTGCGGACCAGCAGCCGCTGACCGTGGAAGGTGTCGGTCATGGGTACCAGCCGGCGGAACGCCGCGAGGACCTTGGACTGGTCGGGGTCGAGGTGCTCGTCGCGTTGGCGGATCATCCGGAAGCCCGTGTACAGCAGGAACGCGGCGAAGATGTAGAGGATCCACGAGAAGTTCTGGATGAGCACCGCGCCACCGGCGATGAAGATGCCGCGGAAGACCAGGGCGCCCAGCACGCCGAGGAACAGGACCCGGTGTTGGAACTGCGGCGGGACGGCGAAGTGGGCGAAGATGATCGCCCAGACAAAGACGTTGTCCACGGCCAGGGACTTCTCGATGAGATAGCCGGCGAAGTACTGCTGGCCGAACTCGGCGCCCCAGACCGCCCAGACGATCGCGCCGAAGCCGACGCCGAAGGCGATCCACACCGCCGACCATGCCGCGGCTTCCTTGACCCCGATGACGTGGGCCTTGCGGTGGGCGACGAGGTCGACGGCCAGCATCACGACGATGAACGCGATGACCGCCAGCCAGATCCAGAGGGGGGTGTGCATGACGCGGGACCTTTCGATCAGTGGGTGATCGAAGGTCTCTCCCGACCGGCGCTGCTGCGCGCGGTCCGCTCCGCCGGGCCCGTGGGCCGTACTGACGACGAGGCGACTAGAGGGATACTCCCCTTCCGGTGCGACCCAGTGAAGCACACGCGACGGAGGTCGCGCCAGGAGAATTTGCTTCCGGATCAGGTGGGCCCGAACCGACCCATCCCTGAGGGGAGCGGTTCCGAATCCTTTGCAGACGCTGAAAGGAGAACCACCATGAGCACTCCCGCCGGAACCCGAATCCGTCTCGCGCTGAAGACGTCCGGGGTACTCACCGCGATAGGGACCGCGGTGGTTCTCGCGCTGGCCTTTGCCCTGTTCACCCTGGGCTCGCAGCCGGCCAGCCTGGTGGCGTCGGCCGAACTCGCCGCCGGCGCCGCCCTGCAGGCCCAGAGCGGGTGGGTGCTTCCGGCGGTGTTCTCCGTGCTGGTGTTCACCGGGGTCGTCCTCATGACAGTGCTGTTGGGGAAGCCCTCGGTGGACGTGACGTGGACTCCCGCGGCTCCCGACCTCCGTGCCGTGCCCCAGCCGCCCCTGGCGCACGGGCACGCGACGTCCGATCGGGCCGGGCAACTGGTGGCGACCACGCAGTCCTGACGCCGCCCGGCGGTCGCTACCGCTGGTCGAGGTCGACCACGCCGGTGTGTGCTCGTGGAGAACCGCGGGTGGTCGGCACGCGGGGCGGGAGGGCCGGGCTCGTCGTCGTCGACCTGGTTCTTCACGCTCCACCCCGCCGGTGCACCCGACGGGGAGGAGCGGTTACGAGTTGGCGAACGCCAGGATGAGCCACACCGGGAGCCACAGGCCCGCGGTGAGGATGGTGAGGATCAGGTGCAGGGCGTGGTTGACGCGCTTGCCCCCGCCGTTGACGTAGACGTTCTGCTGCATGGGCGGCATCTGCTGCGGGTACATGAACGACTGCTGATACATGGGCGGCGCGTACGGGTTGGGCACCTGGAGATGCGCCGGGATGAACTGGTCCTGCGGGCCGTACTGCATGGGCGGTGCCGGCGGGTTGCCGTAGGCGAAGCCGCCTTCGTGCGCCAGCGGGCCGTAGGGCTGGGGGGCGTACTGCGGCGGGGTGTGCTGCTGCGGCTGGGTGTGCTGCTGGGTGTACTGCTGCGGCGGGGTGTACTGCTGTGGGGGGAGGGCCTGGCGCGCGGGCGGGAGGGGCTCGAAGCGCTCCGTGTCACCCCGCCGGGCCTCGAAGTGCCGCGGATCCTGGGGTTGCGCCGGGGCCTCGCGGGCGGGGACCTGTTGTTCGCGGCCGTCGGGATTGCCGGGACCGGGACTGAAGGGCTCGTTCATTGCTGCCTCCTCGGCGCGGTCGGTCGCGGCGTGCGACGGCCGGGAGAGCGTGGGGCCCTCAAACCGACTCGAGTCCCAATCTACGTCCTGACTCCGACAATGTTGACACTGGTGGCTCGCCCGCGGCCGGCGGCCTACGGCGTGGAGACCGCCGCCGGGGGTGAGGACTGTCGCGCGGCGCCGGCGGAGGCGTCGGCGGGGTCCTGCGTCAGAGCGAAGAGGGTGGCGCCGAGCGCTGCGGTGGCGGCGAGGGCTGCGCCGATCCCCAACTCGAGGATGGAGAACTGCGTGCGGCGACCCAGCATCTGGGGCGACGTGACGGAGCTGGACATCGATTTCCTTTAACAGATCCTGCCGAGCCTGTGAGGGACGCCGATGACCATAGGCCTTCTCACCGCGTCATGGCTAGAGGGGGCGGGCGTCAACATGGCGGCGGCCACCCGCGCTCGACGGCCTGCGCTCAACGGCCCGACGGTGTGACGGTCCCGCGGGAGAGGGCACGCAGGTCACTCACAGAGCGGCGATCATCTCGCGCATCCGATCGATCTCGCGCTGCTGGGTCTGGATGATCGACCGGGCCAGCTCGACGGTCGGCGGGTAGGTGCCGTCGGAGACCTCGTCCTGCGCCATCTCGATCGCGCCCTCGTGATGGGCGATCATCTGCTCGAGGAACAGCCGCGCGGCGTCGGGGCCCCGCGCATCGGACAGCTCCCGCATCTCCTGGCCGGAGAGCATCCCGTCCATCATCGGCATCCCGGCGGCATCGTCCGCGCCGCCCATGTGATCGCCCATGTGGCCGGGCACGTCGTCGCCCATCATCGGTCCACCCTGCGGTCCGCCGGGCACCCCCCACTGCTCGAGCCACTGGCGCATCTGCTCGATCTCGGGGCCCTGGGCCGCCTTGATCTCCTCGGCCATGGTCCTCACGTCGGCGGGGACGTCGTCTTTGTCCAGGATGATGTCGCTCATCTCGATCGCCTGCTGGTGGTGCGGGATCATCATCCGGGAGAACATCACGTCCGCCGCGGAGTGCTCGGAGTCCTGGCCGGTGGCGGTCGTGAGAGTCCCGCCGGTCGTGGTCTCGCTCATCACGGCGCCGGGCGAGGTCTCGGTGGCGGTCGTCGAGTCGGTGCCGTTCCCGGCGCATCCGGCGAGCGCCAGTACGGCGGCGGCGGTGGCGGCGAGGAGGGCTCTGCTGGTCATCGTCGGGTCCTTT
The DNA here is from genome assembly GCA_002415925.1 of Dietzia sp. UBA5065. Classification (GTDB taxonomy): domain Bacteria; phylum Actinomycetota; class Actinomycetes; order Mycobacteriales; family Mycobacteriaceae; genus Dietzia. The sequence goes on from DIAZ01000080.1 coordinate 10,000, forward strand.
CGTCAAAGAGGGCGGGGCGCCTGTCCCGCTTCCGGCCCTCGCGGCCGTCGACTGTGATGGCCACACGCCATCGTCGCCGGGGAACCCCTCATTCCCGGTGGAGGTCACGTCAAGATTCGGTCAAGGCTGCCGCGGCGGCGGCGCACCCCGCGGCGGGGCGCGATGATGGACCCATGCCCTCACCCGCTGGTGCCCACGACTCGTCTGGTCCGGTCGCCGGGTTGAGGGCCCTGGTCGTGGACGACGAGCGGCCGCTCGCGGAGTTGGTCGGCTCGTATCTCGAGCGCGACGGGTTCGAGGTGACCCTCGCCGGGGACGGTGCCGAGGCGGTCGCGTTGGCGCGCTCGGCGGACCCGGACGTGGTGGTCCTGGATCTGGGGCTGCCCGGGCTGGACGGGGTGGAGGTGTGCCGCCGGATCCGCGCCCATTCCGACGCCTACGTGGTGATGCTCACCGCCCGGACCGACGAGGTGGACACGCTGATCGGGCTGTCGGTCGGCGCCGACGACTACGTGACCAAGCCGTTCAGCCCACGCGAGCTGGTGGCCCGGATCCAGGCCATGCTGCGCCGGCCGCGGACCCCCGCCACCGTGGCCGACGGCCCGCGGGAGCCCGCTGCCCGGGCGGTCGGGGAGCTGAGCATCGACGAGGCGGGCCGCGAGGTCACCGTCGGCGGCGAGGCGGTCGCTCTGACGCGGACCGAGTTCGACGTGCTCGCCGCCCTGTCCCGCGACCCGGGCGTGGTGCTCAGCCGGGCCCGGCTGATCGAGGCGGTGTGGGGTCCCAACTGGGTGGGCGACGACCACATGGTGGACGTCCACATCGCCCACCTGCGCCGGAAGCTGGGCGACGACGCGGCCCGGGGGCGCTACGTGCGCACCGTCCGAGGCGTCGGCTACCGCATGGGGACCGGGGGATGAGCGGGCGCGGCCGTCGCCGGCTGGCCGGGGCCAGCTTCGGGACGCTTCTGCTCCTGGCCATGGCGGGCGTCGTGCTGGGCTGCGCGGTCAGCGCGTGGCTGGTCGCCTCCGCGCTGGCCCCCGGGATCTTCCACGACCACTTGGGACAGGCCGGGATCGACCACGACTCCGCCGGGGCCGCGCACGTCGAGGAGGCGTTCACCATCGCGATCGTCCTGGCCTGGGGGCTGGCGGTGGGGATCGCGGTGCTCCTGGCGCTGCTCGCGAGCTGGTACCTCACCCGCCGGGTCCAGCGCTCGGTCACGGTGGTCACCAGCTCGACAGCGGAGATCGCCGGCGGGCGCTATGGCACCCGGGTCGCGAGCCCGGAGCTGGGGCGGGAGTTCGACGAGTTGGCGGGCAGCGTCAACGAGCTGGCCCGACGGCTCGAGGCCACGGACGCCACCAGGCGCAGGATGCTCGCGGACCTGGGACACGAGATGCGCACCCCGCTGGCCACGATCGACTCCCATCTCGAGGCCCTCGACGACGGCGTCCGTGTCCTCGACGACGCCACCAAGGACGTGTTGTGGGCGGCCACCCGGCGGCTCGAGCGACTGGCCTCGGACATCGTGGCGGTCTCGGACGCCGAGGAACACCAGGCCCGGCTCCACCTCGCCCGCACCTCCACCGCCGGGCTCGTGGCCGGCGCGATCGACGCCGCCCGCGCGCAGTACGCCGAGAAGGGTGTCGCTCTGACGGCGGAGGGGGTCGAGCAGGCCACCGTCACCGTGGACGTTGAGCGGATGGGCCAGGTGCTGGGGAACCTCCTGGGGAACGCGCTCCGGCACACCCCGGCGGGCGGAGCGGTGACCGTCGGCGCCGCGCCCGCGGGGCCGGGGGTCGTCGAGATCACGGTCGCCGACTCCGGCGAGGGCATCGCGCCCGAGCACCTGGACCACCTGTTTGACCGCTTCTACCGGGCCGACCCCTCCCGGGGCCGCGACGCCGGCGGGAGCGGGATCGGCCTGGCCATCACGCGGGCGCTGGTGGAGGCGCACGGCGGACGGGTCCGGGCGAGCAGCGACGGCCCCGGCCGCGGCGCCCGGTTCACCATCACGATCCCCGCCACGGCAGGGAGCTGAGCGCGCGCTCCCGCCGGTCGGGTCAGCGGGTGGCCAGCACGATCCGCTGCAGGTCGCGGCCCACGATCACCTTGCCGCTGTAGCCCTCCTGCGCCCAGTCGTGCCACTGGCGCGGATCGACCACGCCGGAGTAGTCGCCGAGGTGGGTCAGGACCAGCCGGCTGGCGCCGGCCCGCTCGGCCACCTGCCCCACCACCTGGACCTCGACATGCGATTCCAGGTTGTGCTCGATCATCGCCGGCGGCAGGTTCCCGCCGCGCACGTTGATCGCCTCGTGCACGAGCGTGTCGGTGCCGAGCGCCAGCTTGTCCAGGTTCGCGCTGAGGCTGGTGTCACCGGAGAACGTCACCGACCCGTGCTCGGTGTCGAAGCGGAAGGCGAACGCGGGGAAGACCGGCCCGTGCGGGACGAGGGTCGCGGTGACCCGGACGTTCTGGTCCTCCATGACCAAGAACGGGTCCATCGCCGGGCAGGTGTTGGTGTAGCTCGCCCCGACGTCGGGGATCGCGATCTCATGGACGTCGAACAGGGTGCGCGGGTCGGGCGGGCCGCCGGCGGGGCCGTTGTCGCGGAGGAAGATGTTGGACGTGTACGCGTAGGCCTCGTGCATTCGCTGCGTCATCTCGGCGGTGCCCGGGGTGGGGCTCTGCGGGGCGACCACCGGGAAGTCGGGGTAGTTGAAGTTGGGCGGTCGCAGTCCGCCCGCCGAGCCCGGGCCGTACACGTCGACCGGGCCCGCGAGCTTGTCGCCCGCGGAATTGGCCACCACCCCGCCGATGAGCGCGAAGTTGTAGTAGTCGGCGATGTGGTCGGCGTGCAGGTGGGTGATGAAGATGCCCCGGATCGCCGCCAACTCGAGCCCGGTGAGCCCGTACTGGGTGACCGAGGAGCGGCCGCAGTCGATGACGTAGGTGGCGCCGTTGACCACGAGGACCGTCGCAATCCCCACCCGGGTCCTCTCCACCATCGGGCCCGCGAGCGTCCCCAGCAGCACCAGCTCGAGGGGTTCGCGCTCGTCCGCGGGGATGGGGGCGGGCGGGGTGTTCCCCGAGGAGCCGAGGGAGCCGGTGTCGAGGGAGCCCGAGTCGAGTGAACCGGACAGGCTCTGGGCGGCGGCCTGGCCCGCGCCGAGTCCGGCGACGCCGGTCACCGCCGCGGCCCCGCCGAGGGCGGCGAGCAGCGAGCGGCGGCTGACTCGGGCCGCGGGCTGGGGGCTGGGATCTGAGGGGGGCATGGCGACGTCCTTCATCCGGGGGCGGGTTTCGGGGCGGAGATGAGCTGGAGGAGCGTGTGCCACCAGTCCGTAGTGAAAAAAAAACCTACTTCAGATTTTCTCAGGTAAGGGCGGATTCACGGTTCGTCGCGTTCGGCGCTCGGCGAGCGCGCGCCGGCGGGTCGGTCGCCAGCAGGTTGCTCGAGATTCGGTGACGCTTGCTCGAGCTCAGGTACGCCCTGCCGGGGTGTCGCGTGCGCCGGGTTCGAGCAGGTGCGCGCAGACCTCGAGCAAGTCGTCGCGGATCTCGCGCAGGTGGGCTCAGATCTCGAGCAAGTGCCGCGGGGCCGGGGCGCTGCGGGGCAGGGGCTGGGGCGCGGCCGCGGAGTCGGGACGCCGGAGGGGGCAGGGGCCGGGGCGCGGCTGCGGAGTCGGGACGCCGGAGGGGGCAGGGGCCCGTGTGGGGCCGCGGAGCCGGGACGCCGGAGGGGGCAGGGGCTGGTGCGTGGTCTCGTAGCGGGCCCCGATTCAGGCCGGCCCCGCCTCGGGCGCGGGTGCCTGCCGCCCGAGCCCCGCCACGAGCCAGTCCACGAGGTCGGTCACGTACTGGCGGTGTGCCGGCGCGGCGTCGGCGGGGCCGCGGGCCCGAGTGGCGAGCTCGGCGGTGAGCATGACGATCATCTGCCGCACCCGGTGCCGGGCCCACTCCTGCCCACATCGGGCGGTGACGGCCGAGATCAGCATCGCCAACTGGTCCTGCAGCGCGGTGTCCGCCACCGGCCCGGGGCCGACCGTCCGGCCCACCTCGGCGACCGGCCCCAGCTGTCCGATCACCCGGAGCGTCCAGCGGCCCTCGTCGTCGTCGAGCAAATCCGCCAGCGGTGACACCACCGCCCGCACGATCTCCGCGAGGTCGGGCGCGGACGAGGCCCACCTGTCGAGGTCGCGGCGGCGCTCGGGCTCCATGCGCGCCACCCCGCTGCGCAGGACGGACTCGAGCAGGCCGGTGCGCCCGCCGAAGTGGTAGTTGATCGCGGAGTCGTTGCCCTGGCCGGCGTCGGCCACGATGTCGCGGATCCGGGCGGTGCGCCAGCCGTCGGAGGCGAACCTGCGCAGGCCCGCCAGGAGCAGGGCCTCGCGGGTGGCGACCGAGCGGGGTCGGGCCGGGCCGGGCGCGGGGGCTGGGCTGGGGGGAGACGGGCTGGGCGTGGGGGTTGGGCCGGGAGTGGCGGCGGAGCGGGGCACGAGGCGAGTCTAGATCGCCCTTCCCCTGAGTTAACAGCACGTGTTAAATGGGGCCATGCAGCCCACCGCACCCGCCGCGTCCACCGCACCCGCCGCGTCCACCGCACCCGGCCCGGCCTTCGACCCGTTCGACCCCGCGCACCTGGCGGACCCGTATCCCGGCTACGCGATCCTGCGCGAGACGGACCCCGTGCACTTCCACCGCGGCGACGGCACGGCCGCCCACCCGGACTTCTGGGCGCTGTCGCGCTACGCCGACGTCGACGCCGCGGTGTGCGCCCCCGACGCGTTCTCCTCCGCCAGCGGCCTGACCTTCTACCGCGACGAGATCGAGAAGCTGGGGCTGGCGCCGACCATCGTCATGATGGATCCGCCCGAGCACTCCGGGAAGCGGCGGCTGCTGGCCAAGGCGTTCTCGCCGAAGCGCGTGGCGGAGACCGAGCCGCTCATCCGCGACTACGTCCGTGGGCGGCTGGCGGAGATGGCCGAGCGGGACCACGACGGCGAGGTGGTCGATCTGCACCGGGACTTCTCGTCCCGGATCCCGACGTTCGTGCTGGCGCACCTGTTCGACCTGCCGGCCCAGGACAGGCCCCGGTTCGGCCCGTGGGTCAGCGCGCTCACCACGCTCCAGGAGGAGGGGTTCCGTCCGGCCGGCCTCGAGGGCGGGGCGGTGGCGGCGGTGGCGGAGATGTTCGGGTACTTCGGCGAGCTGATCGCCGAGCGGCGGGCGGCCCCGGGCGAGGACCTCATCTCGGCGCTGACGCAGGCCGAGATCGGCGGCGAGCAGCTGGACGACTGGGACATCCTCGGCTTCTGCTTTGTGATCGTGGCCGGGGGGAACGACACCACGGGCAACCTCATCTCGCACACGGTGGCGCTGCTCGACGCGAACCCGCGGCAGCGCGGGATGCTCGTGGCCGACCCGGGGCTGATCCCCGGCGCGCTGCAGGAATGCCTGCGCTACGAGTCGAGCGTGCAGGCGCTCGCGCGGACCACGACGCGGGAGGTCACGGTCGGCGGGGTGACGATCCCGGCGGGGGAGAAGGTGATGATGCTCTACGGCTCGGCCAACCGCGACGAGCGCGAGTTCGGGCCGACCGCCGGGGAGTTGGACATCACCCGCGAGATCACCGGGCACCTGGGTTTCTCCCGCGGGCCGCACTTTTGCATCGGCTCGCACTTCGCCCGCCTGCAGGCGCGGATCGCGGTGGAGGAGCTGTACGCGGCGCACCCCGCGGTGGGAGTGGACTCCGGCGCCGCGGTCCGGGCGCTCTCGCCGTTCACCCGCGGATTCGTGTCGCTGCCCGCGACGGGGCTGGGCGCGCGGCCGGCCTGATCCCGGGGTCGGACGAGGGTAGACCGGCAGGGGGGATAAGCCTAGACTCATCGGGCAAGGCCAGGGCGGGGGGCGCCCGGTGCGACGCGTTCCGCATTTCTTCTCGGTGAGGACGCATCATGACAACCACCACGGCTTATCCGACCCCCGATTCCACACCCCCCGGCCCGCCGGCGCGGACCAGTCCGCTGAACTGGGTCATGCTCGTCGCGGGCGTGCTGCTCGCCGCCCTGGGCATCGGGCTCACAGCCGCGGGCATCGCGCTCGCGGTGGCCGAGGCCTCCCAGCGGGACGGGCGCTACGCCTACACCGACACGAGCCGGGCCCAGACCGTCGGCCACGCCATCACGACCTCGCCCATCCGGGTGGACCTGGGTGACACCACGGCGTCGGGCGGGGACTTCCGGCTGGACGACCTGCTCAGCATCCAGCTGCGCGCGACCGCCGTGGTCCCCGGCCAGGACGTCTTCATCGGCATCGCCGACGCCGCCGATGTCCAGGCCTACCTCCGGGACGTCCCGCACGCGGTGTTCGGGGACGACCCCTGGGCCAAGCGGTACGACGTGGGCGATTCGGCGCGGTGGACCAGGGACGCCGACACCGGCGCCTCCCTGGACGAGGTGCCCGGCACCCGGGCCCCCGAGCCCCCCACCGAGCAGGACTTCTGGGTCCAGTCGGCCACGGGGGCGGACCAGCAGACGATCACCGTGGACCTGCGATCCGGCAACTGGGTGCTGGTGGTGATGAACGCCGACGGCTCACGCCCGGTGTGGGTCGACGTGCAGGCGGGCGCCCACACGGACCTCTTCGGCCTCGCGAACCCGGGCGTCCTGATCGCGGGGATCGTGGCGCTGGTCCTGGGGCTGCCGCTGATCCTGCTGGGCGCGGCCGGGCTGGGGCGCGACATCGATCGCGGACCCGGCGCGGGCGGGGGCCCTGCCGTCGGCGTCGGCGCTGCCGCCGACCCCGACCCGCTGCGCCTCTACGGCCACCCGGACCCCGGCGTCTCCCGCGGGCTGTGGCTGGTCAAGTGGTTGCTGGTCATCCCGCACCTTCTCGTGATGGGGCTGCTGTGGTTCGGGCTGGTGGTGGTCACCATCGCCTCGTTCTTCGCGATCCTGTTCACCGGCCGCTACCCGCGGGCGCTGTTCGCGTACACCGTCGGGGTGCTGCGGTGGAACTGGCGGGTGGGCTTCTACGCCTACTCGGCGCTGGGCACCGACCGCTATCCGCCGTTCTCGCTCGCGCCCGCCGACTACCCGGCCGGGCTGGACGTGGCCTATCCCGACCACCTCTCGCGCGGCCTCGTGCTGGTCAAGTGGTGGCTGCTGGCGATCCCGCACCTGATGATCGTGGGGATCCTCACCGGCGGCGGGGCGGCCGCCGGCAACGCCTCCGCCTCCGGCGGCTGGAACATCTCCCTGCTGGGGCTGCTCGTGCTGATCGTCGCGATCGGGCTGCTGTTCACCGGCCGCTACCTGCCCGGGTTGTTCGACCTGATCGTGGGCCTCAACCGCTGGGTGTACCGCGTCGGGTCCTACGTGCTGCTTCTGCGGGACGAGTACCCGCCGTTCCGGCTGGACCAGGGGCCGGACGAGCCCGCCACCGAGCCCACGACCGAGCCCACGACCGAGCCGACGACCCCAGCGTGGTCGCCGGAGCACTGAGTTCGGTCGACGCTGCGCAGGTGCTCCGGCGGATCGACGCGAATCCCGTCGACCAAACTCGGTGGGGCGTCGACCAAACTCACGGGTCGGCGGGGTCGGTGGGGTCGG
>DIAZ01000071.1:0-4320 GCA_002415925.1 Dietzia sp. UBA5065
AGATGTGTATAAGAGACAGAGTGGGTGCTGCCGGGCGGGGACGGCGCCCCCGAGGTCGAGGTGGTCGGGCCGCCGGAGACCCTCGCGCTGCTCCTGTGGGGCCGGGTGCGCGCCGACGCCGCCGGGCTCGAGATCGCCGGTGACCGCGCCGGCCTCGACGCCGCGCTGGAGGCCGGGCTCTCGGCGTGAGGCCGCACCTCTCCACGGCGCTGCTGCTGGTCGCGACCGGCGGGGCCGCCGGGTCGGCGTCCCGTGCGGCGGTGGTGCTCGCCCTGCCCGGGTCGAGCGCCGCGGCGACGCTGCTGGTCAACGTGGTGGGCGCGTTCCTGTTCGGCGCGCTGGCGGAATGGGCGGCCGGGGGTGGGGACCCCGGCGTCGAACGACGACGACGAGCCGTCCGGTTGCTCCTCGGGACCGGCTTCTGCGGGGGGTTCACCACCTACTCGGCGGTGGCGGTGCACGGAGCCGAGCTCGTGCAGGGGTCGGCGCCGGTGACCGCAGCCGCGTACGCGCTGCTCACGCTCGTGGCGGGGGCGCTGGCCACGGTGGCAGGTGTTGCGGTGGCAGGTAATGCGGCGGCGGGTGTTGCCGCGGCGGGGTCCGGCCGGAGCGGGGCGGCGCCGTGAGCGCGGCGCAGCTGGGCGGCGCCGCACTGATCGGCTGGGCCGCGGTGGGCGGCGGCCTGGGCGCGGCCGCGCGGTATGCGGTCGACACGGCGGTGTCGTCACGGTGGCGGCGGACCTTCCCGCTGGGGACGTTCCTCGTCAACCTCACGGGGTCACTCGTTCTGGGTCTGCTCGTCGGACTCGCGTCGGGCCCGACGACCATGGCCCTGGTGGGCACGGGTGTGCTGGGCGGGTACACCACGTTCAGCACGGCGAGCGTCGACACGGTCCGCCTCGCCCGATCCGGTCATCGCGGGACGGCCCTGGCGTACGGGGGCGGGACGATGCTCGCGACGATCGCGGCCGCCCTGGCGGGGTTGTGGCTCGGGTCGGTGTGGGCCACGGCGTGATGGGACACCGGATGTTCGTGGCCGTGCTCCCCCCGGAGGCGGCGCGGGACGAGCTCGAGCGGTTCCTCGAGCCGAGGCCGGGCCTGGCGTGGACCGACCCCTCGCAGTGGCACCTCACCCTGACGTTCTGTCCGAGCGTCGACGAGTGGCGCATCGACGACCTGGTCGAGCGGCTCTCCTCGGTCGCCCGCCGGCACGAGCCGTTCCGGCTGCGCCTGGCCGGGGCCGGGGCGTTCCCCTCGGTCGAGCGGGCCAGGGTCCTGTGGGCGGGGGTCGAGGGCGCCCGGGCCGCCGGGGCTCTGGACGCACTCGCGGCCGGGACGCGCTCGGCCGCCAACGCCGCCGGCTGCCGCCCGGACGGCGCCCGCTTCCGGCCCCACCTCACCCTCGCGCGCCTGCGCGGCCGTGACGACGCGACCTCGTGGCTTCGCGTCCTGGGCACCTTCGCCGGCAGCGAATGGACGGTCTCGGAGATCGTGCTGGTCGAGTCCTTCCTCGGCGAGGGCCCGCGCGGGCGCGCACGCCACGAGGTGGTGGCGCGGCTCCCGCTGGGAGGGAGCGGTCAGTCGGGGTGGCCGGACCCCATGGCGACCTGACCCGCCGACAGCAGCGGGCCGGACACGATCAGCGCGATCCCGGGCACGTGCAGCCCCACCGCGACCAGTCCGGAACCCACCGCCACGCACGCGACACCGGCGATCGTCGCGCGCGGCCACGCCGGCAGCCGACGCGGGGCCTTCGGCGACATGAACACCGCCCACAACCCGATGAAGGCGGTCGGCACCAGCACCGCCGCCACGATCCCGATCGTCACGCCGGAGGGGTGGGCGAGGCGCCACGCCACCACGCCGAGTCCCACGGCGAGCGCCAACTCGCACGCGAACGCGAAGGAGGCGACCCCCCAGTAGACGACCGGATTCCTGAGCACACGGTGGAGGGTACCGAGCAGCGGCGGCTACCGTGTGGGCCGTGGAACTCCTCGGAACGGTCGATCTGGCACACCCCCTCGTCGTCGTCGCCCTCGAACAGGAGGCACGGCACTTCGTCACCGATTTTCCCGTCCTGGTCACCGGCGTGGGCAAGGTGCGCGCGGCGATGGCCGTCGCGCACGCGCTCGGGGGCGGGGTCCGGCCGCGCGAGCTCGTCAACGTGGGCACCGCCGGGGGGCTGCACCCGGGGATGGCGGGCACGCACGAGATCGCGATGGTGTTCCAGCACGACTTCGACGACCCCGCCCTCCACGCCGTCACCGGCCGCCACGACGGTCCTCCGCTCGCCCTGTCGCCGGTCCGGGCGGTCATGCCGGAGCCGAGGTACGTGCTGCCGTCCGCGCCCGGCGGTCCGACGGCCCCGGTGCTCGCGTCCGGCGACAGGTTCGTGGCCGGCGGGCCGCTGCGCGATCGCCTCGCGTCGATCGCGGACCTGGTGGACATGGAGGGATATGCCGTGGCGGCGGCGGGGGCGGCGCTCGGCGTGCCCACGCGGCTGGTCAAGCACGTGTCCGACACGGCCGACGAGGTCGCCGGCTCCACGTGGGTGGAGAGCGTGGACGCGTTCTCCCGCGTGCTGGCCGAGTGGGTCGGCACCCGGCTGGGCTGAGCGGCGGGGCCGACTCGATCGAACACTTGTGCCACCGCGGTCGGAGGGGTAGGATCGAATGAAAGTTCGACTAGGGCCGGGGATGGAGAGGGGCGACGACGATGACGACGAGAGTGCTGTTCGCCGTTCCCGAGCCCCTCGGCATGGTCGACATCAAGGTGGTCAGCGAGGCCGCGCGGGCCGCGACGCTCGCGCAGAACCGGGCCGGGGCCACGCGGCTGGAGGCGGCCCACGTCCTGGTCGAGCAGTACGCCCGGCTCGATCAGGCGGACTCGAGGCCGGCGTACGCGCGGCTGGATCCGCAGGCCAGGGCTCGCGATCACCTGGCGTCGGCCTGTCAGCTCACGTTTTGGCACGCCGCGCGGTTGGTCACGGCCGGGGTCCAGATCCACCGCCGCCTGCCCCGCCTGCGCTCGACGGTGGACCGCGGGCTGGTGCCCGAGCAGTTGGCCGTCGACATCGCGTGTCGTCTCGCCGATGTTCCCGACTCGATCGTGACCGACGTCGAGGACGACGTGATGGCGCGTATCGCCGAGGACCTGGCCGGAGGGGACCGGCCCGGTCGCCCCGCGGTGGACTCGCTGATCGACGACTCCGTCCGGCGCCACGATCCCGCGACGGCGGACGAGTCGGAGGCCGCGGCCGCCGAGGCCCGCACGGTCCGGTTCCGCCGCGCGCGGAACGGGATGGCCACCATGTGGGCCAAGCTCTCCGCCACCGATGCCGAACTGCTGCGGAGCCGGATCGAGACCGACGCCACCGCCGCATCCCGGGACGGGCTGACCGGGACCATGGACCAGCTCCGTGCCGACGCCCTGGCCGCGCTGGCGGTCTACGCCCCCGCGGGACGGGCGTCTGCGACGAACCGTGCCGGCGGGGACGGAGTCGATGTCGACGGCATCGAACTCGGGGACGTGGCGCTCGGGGCGGACCTGCCGCGGCCCACGGTGGGCAACGCCGCAGCGGCCGGGCAGCCCATCCGCATCAGCGTGATCGCCGCCGCGTCGCGGGGACTGCCCAACCGCGTCGAGTTCGTCCACGGCACGTACAGCAGCTTCGAATGGCTCTGTCGGGAGCTGTTGGAGGGCGACGACGCGAGTGTGCGCTTCGAGCTCCTCGACCCCGCTCCCGGTGCCCTGGATTCCCCGGAACACGCCCTCCGCTACGTGATCACTCCGGCGATGGCCGAGAGGATCAGGCTGCGCGACGGAACCTGCCGTCACCCCGGGTGCTCGGTGGCCGCCCGGGACTGCGACGTGGATCATGTGATCGCGTTCAACAGAACCGATCCCGAGCTCGGCGGCCCGACCGCCGAATGGAACCTGATGTGCCTGTGCCGCAAGCATCATCGGGAGAAGACGTTCGGCACCAACGCCTACCGTCTCGGTCCCCTCGGCGACCTGGTCATCACCACCGACACCGGGCACGAACACCGCACCCGGCCGAGAGGCCCCCTGGCGAGGGCCCGGGACGACATCCGGGAACGCGAGTGGGACGAGTTCGCGGACCGTCTCATCGGCGACGACGGGCTGCTGACCAATCCGCCGGGCGCGGACAGGCGCAGACCCCGTGGCCGCCCCGCGTGAGGCGTCAGCAGTCGCCGACGCCCACCCATTCCGCGACCCCGTCGGTGAAGCGCTGACGCTTCCAGATGGGGACGCCCTGTTTGATCCGGTCGATGAAATCGGCGCAGGCGGCAAACGCCT
>DIAZ01000071.1:4503-6478 GCA_002415925.1 Dietzia sp. UBA5065
TGTGCTCGGTGGCCACCTCGCCGGCGAGGCGTTCCAGCACGTCGCGGGCCGTGGGGTGGGCCGAGTACTCGATGTCCAGGACGTCACGGCCGCCGTCGTGGTCGCGCACCACGCCGCTGAACGTGACCATCGCCCCGTCGGAGGCGCTCCAGACGGCCCTCTCGACGTCTCGGGCGTCGATCGCGGACTCGGTGATCTGCACGAGCGGACTGCGGACTGTCATGATCGGTTCCTCCTCGCGCTGACTGCCCCGGGCGGCAGGCGCGGGCCGCTAGTGGCCACCGCCGTGGGCGTGGACGTCGAGCAGGTGGTCCAGCAGCCCGTCGAGGACCGCCAGGCCGTCGCGCACCCCGCCCCCCGAACCCGGGAGGTTCACCACAAGGGTACGTCCGGCGAAGCCCGCCAGGCCACGGCTCATCGCGGCGGTGGGGGTCGCGGTCAGCCCCCGTGCGCGGATGGCCTCGGCCACCCCGGGCAGCGCCAGCTCGAGGTGCGGCGCGGTGGCCTCGGGGGTGCGGTCGTCCGGGGCGACGCCCGTCCCGCCGGTGGTGAGCAGGACGGCCGGGGAGCGGCGGATATGCTCGGTGACGGCCGCGGCGATGCCGGCGTCGGCCACAACGTGGACCTCGACGGGGGAGAAGCCGCGCTCGAGGAGCCAGCCCTCGAGGGCGGGGCCGGTGGTGTCCTCGCGGCGGCCGTGGGCGGCGGCGGTGGAGGAGACGACGACGACGGCGCTGCGGCCCGGATCGAGCACCGCGGGCTCCGGCTGCGCGAGAGCGCCCGGGTCGTCCGACCCGCGCGTCCAGTCGCCGCGCTTCCCCCCGGTCTTGGCGGCCAGGCGGACCCCGTCCATGGTGGCCAGGGGGTCGACCGCCTTGACCATGTCGTGCAAGGTCAACCCCGCCACCGAGACCGCGGTGAGCGCCTCCATCTCCACCCCGGTGCGGCCGGTCGTCCTCGCCGTGGCCGACACCCGGATCTCGCCGGCCGGTTCGTCCGGGTCGAAGCGCACCTTGACCGAGTCCAGCGGGATCTGGTGGCAGAGCGGGATGAGCTCGGAGGTCTTCTTGGCTGCCCCGATCCCGGCGAGGCGGGCGGTGGCCAGCACGTCCGCCTTGCCGAGCGCGTCGCCCGCGACCCTGCGGACCACGTCCGGGCGGGTGCGGAAGATCCCCTCGGCGGTGGCGGTCCGGGTGGTGACGGCCTTGTCGCCCACGTCGACCATCCGGACCCGGCCCTCGGTGTCGAGGTGGGTGAGCTGCGGCTCGCTGGTCGGGTGCGCGTCGTTCATGGTGTCCACGCTAGTCGGCCGCGTGGGCGGTCCCCGGGGTGTGCAGGGTTTAATCGCGGGTATGGCGCACCTCTTCGACCCGATCCGCATCCGCGACCTCGAGATCCGTAATCGGGCCTGGCTCTCGCCCATGTGCCAGTACTCGTGCGAGGCCCGCGACGGGGTCCCCACGCCGTGGCACCTCGTGCACCTGGGCGCGCGGGCGCAGGGCGGGTTCGGGCTCATCCTCGCCGAGGCGTCGGCCGTGGTGCCGGAGGGGCGGATCAGTCCCGAGGACGCCGGCCTGTGGAACGACGCCCAGCGCGACGCGTGGGCCCCGATCGTGGACTTCGCGCACTCGCAGGGTGCGGCCATCGGGATCCAGCTGGCCCACGCCGGACGCAAGGCGTCGGCGTACCGGGCGTGGCCGGGCCACCCCGTCGGGTCGATGCCGCCGGAGGAGGGTGGGTGGGCCACCGTCGCGCCGTCGGCCGTCCCGTTCGGGGACATGGCCACGCCCGAGGCGCTGGACGCGGAGGGCATCGGCGGCGTGGTGGCCGCGTTCGCCGACGCCGCCCGCCGCGCCGACGAGGCCGGGTTCGACGTGGTGGAGATCCACGCCGCTCACGGGTACCTCCTCCACGAGTTCCTCTCGCCCCTGTCCAACGAGCGGGCGGACGCGTACGGCGGCTCCCGGGAGAACCG
>DIAZ01000071.1:6649-9529 GCA_002415925.1 Dietzia sp. UBA5065
GGCAAGCCCCTGTTCGTGCGCATCTCGGCGACCGACTGGGTGCCCGGCGGGTGGACGCCGGAGGACTCCCGCTGGCTGGCGGGCAGGCTCGCCGAGCACGGTGTCGACCTGGTGGACGTCTCGTCCGCCGCCAACACGCCCGACCGGCCGCCGGTGCCGCTCGAGCAGGGGTACCAGGTGCCGCTCACCGAGGAGGTCCGGGCGTCCGGGGCGGTGCTGGCCGGCACCCTGTTGGTCAGCGCCGTGGGCCTGATCAGCGACCCGGCCTACGCCGAGCAGTTGTTGGTCGACGGCCGCGCGGACGTCGTGTTCCTGGGGCGCGTCGCGCTGCGCGAGCCCGCGTGGCCGCAGCGCGCGGCCGCCGAGCTCGGACTGGACTGGCGGCAGGCCCCGTACCCGCCCCAGTACACGCGGGGGAAGTGGGCGTGATGGGCCTGTTCGAGAGCCTGAAGGACCGCTGCCGCCCCGAGTGGGTGGACTACACCGAGCACGAGTTCGTGGAGCAGCTCGGGCGGGGGACCCTGCCGACGGCGGTGTTCCAGGCCTACCTGGTGCAGGACTTCCACTTCCTCGTGCAGTTCGCGCGCGCCACCGCCCTCGCGGCGTTCAAGAGCCGCACCCTGGCCGACATCACCGCCGCGCACGCCGCGACCGGGGCGATCCTCGCCGAGACCGAGCTGCACCTGCGGCTGACCGAGCGCTGGGGCATCCCGCGCGCCCAGCTCGAGGCCGCGCCGGAGAAGCAGGCCACCGTGGCCTACACCCGCTATGTGCTGGACTGCGGGATGTCAGGCGACCTGCTCGACCTGCACGTCGCGCTGGCGCCCTGCACGATCGGCTACGCCGAGATCGGCGCGCGGTTGCAGCCCGGGCTCAGCGGGGACCACCCCTACCGCGAGTGGATCGCAGAGTATTCGGGCGAGGAGTTCACCGCCGCCTCCCGCGCCGCGATCGATCAGCTCGACCGGCTGGCGGCCGGGGGGCTCAGCGATCGCCGGCTCGACGAACTCACCGAGGTGTTCCGCACGGCCACCCGGCTGGAGAGCGACTTCTGGCAGCAGGCGCTCGACAGCGTGGGCTGAGGGTCAGGAACCCAGTCCGCCCGCCTACAGCGCGAGCACCTCGACCCCGGCACCGGCGGGCAGGAACGTGACCTCGGCGGGGATCTCGATCAGGACGTCCGCGCGGGCCATCGACGCCACGAGGTGAGAGCCCGGGCCCGAGACGGGGTCCGCGGTGCCGTCCGGGGCCAGCGTCGCCCGGAGGTACTGCACCCGCCCCGCGGGGGAGGTGACGTCACGGGACAGGCGGGCCCTGGCGGGACGGATCGGCGCCCGGCCCACGGCCTCGAGGACCACCGGCCGCAGCAGAACCACGAAGGACACCAGGGCGCTCACCGGGTTGCCGGGCAGGCACACGACGGGGGTGTCGCCCCACGTCGCCAGGCCCTGCGGCCCGCCGGGTTGCATGGCGATCGGGGCGAAGCGGGCGCCCTCCCGGGCGGCCAGCACCTGGCGCACCACCTCCGCGTCGCCCATCGACACGGCCCCGACGGTCACCACGAGATCCGCGTCGCCGGCGGCCTCGTCCAGGGTCGCCGTGAACTCCGCGCGGTCGTCGCCGCAGGTGAGGGTCCGGGTGACCTCGCAGCCGCAGGCCCTGAGCGCGGCGGCGAGCGTGATCGAGTTGGACTCCCAGATCTGGCCGGGCTCCAGCGGGCGGCCCGGCGCGACGAGTTCGGAGCCGGTGGCCACCACCCCGACCCGGGGCCGCGGCCGCACGTCGAGGCCCGACTCGCCGAGGGAGGCCGCCGCCGCCATGTGTCGTGCGGCCAGCCGCGTCCCGGCGGGGAGCACCACGTCGCCGGCCCGGACGTCGTCGCCCGGCCGGCGGACGAACTCCCCCGGCGACCGCGGCGCGTGGACCAGGACCGTCGCGGCTCGGCCGTCCGGGCCGACGGACTCCTCGACGGAGGTGTCCTCCACGGGGACCACACAGTCCGCCCCCTCGGGCAGCGGCGCCCCGGTCATGATCTTGCAGGCCTCGTCGTCGTCGACCCCCGGCCCCGGCCCCTGGCCGGCGTGCACGGCCCCCACCACGGTGAGCCGCGCCGGCGAGTCGGGCCCCGCCCCGGCGACGTCCGCCGACCGCACCGCGTAGCCGTCCATCTGCGAGTTCACGAACAGAGGCAGGTCGACCGACGCGCGCAGGTCCCGCGCCAGCACCGAGTCCGCGCACGCCGCGAGCGGGAGGTGGGTGCTCTGCGCGCCGCGGTCGAGCACCGGCGACAGGTGCGCGCGCAGCAGCCCCCGGTACTCGGCGGGGGACGGGCGGGTCGGCTGGTCGGGCGGGGAGGACATGGCCCCACGGTAACCGCGTTGTACTGTGCCTACGGCCCGCGCGGCGGACGGGCGGACGCAGCGAGAGTGGGGCAGTAGTGGGTCTCTGGTCGGTACACGGCGACGGCAAGAACATCAGACCCGGCGAGGTCGTGGCCCCGATGGAGCGGCTGAGCTGGCCGCGGACCATCGGCATCGGCGCACAGCACGTGGTGTCCATGTTCGGGGCGACGTTCGTCTTCCCGATCATCATGGGGCTCAACCCGCAGCTCGCGATCCTCTTCTCGGGCGTGTGCACCCTCCTGTTCCTGGCCGTGGTCAAGGGGCAGGTCCCCAGCTACCTCGGCACCTCCGTGGCCTTTGTCGGGGCGGTCGCGGCGATCCGCGCCCAGGGCGGCACGAGCGCCGAGGTGACCGGCGCGATGCTCGTCGCCGGCGCGGCGCTGTTCGTGGTGGGCCTGCTCGTCCACGTGGTGGGCGGCCGGGTGGTCACCGCGGTCCTCCCGCCGGTGGTCACGGGCGCGGTCGTGATGCTGCTCGG
>DIAZ01000031.1 GCA_002415925.1 Dietzia sp. UBA5065
GACGGCGACGGCTGCTACGGTGACGACGACGGAGACGGCTGCTCCGGTCACGACGACGGAGACGGCGACGGCTGCTCCGGTCACCACGACGGAGACGGCTGCTCCGGTCACGACGACGGTGACGACGACGGCTGCTCCGGTCACGACGACGGCAACGAGCATCACAACGGTGATTCCTGACCCGGAGACCTCGACGGTTGTCAGTGTCACCACGTCGACAGTCATGTCCACGGTGACGGCGACGACGACGGCGACGGAGACGGCGACGACGACGGCGACGACGGCGACGACGGTGACGGAGCTGGTTCCGACCACCACGACGGCCGTGACGACTGCCACGGTGACCGAGTCCGCAGTGACTCAGATCCTGCAGCCGACAACGTTCACGGCATCGCCGACGACGACGTACACCACGTCGATCGTGTTCCCGAGTACAACCGTGGACATCACGGTTCCGCCGGTGACCGCTCCGACGACGACAACGGTCCTGGTGACCAATGTCGATTCGGGCACGACGAATGTCACCGCTGCACCGGTGGTCATCGTGCCGCCGGGCGGAAACGGGACGGGTTCGCTCTCGGGAGGAAGCATCGGCACGATCGTCGAGGGCTCTCTGGGTGACGACGGGTCGAGCGGTGGGTCTCTCGAGACCATCCTCGCCACGATCTTCGGGTCGTTGGGCCTCCCGGTCGGATCGCTCACAGGTTCGCTCGGCGAGTCGGGTTCGGTCGGCTCGCTCGAGGGATCGCTGGGTCCGGATGCCGCGGGTTCGATCGAGGGCAGCCTCGGTTCCGACGGTGAGTCGGGATCGCTCGAGGGTTCGCTCGGCGAATCGGGTTCGGTCGGCTCGCTCGAGGGATCGCTGGGTCCGGATGCCGCGGGTTCGGTCGAGGGCAGCCTCGGTTCCGACGGTGAGTCGGGATCGTTTGCGGGTTCGGTCGAGCAGGGCTCTGTCCAGGGTTCGTTGGCGGCTGGTTCGCTCGGGTCGATCCTGGAGTCGCTGGGCTCCAGTGGCGAGTCGGGTCCGCTGGGGTCGCTCGAGGAGGCCTTCGGTTCCGGGGGTGAGTCGGGTCCGCTCGGCTCGCTCGAGGGGTCGCTGGGTCCGGATGGTGCGGGTTCGATCGAGGAAGCCCTCGGCTCCCTCGGTGGTGCGGGTTCGCTCGCCCCGATCCTGGTCGGATCCGCGGGCGGAGTCAGCACTGGTTCGCTGGCGCTGGGTTCGCTGGGGCTGACCGCCCTGTCGGTCGGTGGAGTGATCCACGCGATCAACACCGGGCTGATCCCCCTCCCGCCGGGTATCCAACTGCCGACGATCGTCCTGCCGCCTCTGCCGCAGATCGATGGCCTGCTTCCGGGTAGCCTCGGGATCGCAGGAGCGGGCGTAGGCGCCACGACCACGTCCGCACCGCCGCCGGCTCCCGGCCCGGTGCAGCCGAACGGTGGCGGCTGATCACCCGCTGACAACCGAGGACCCGTCTCCCCTGGGGGAGACGGGTCCTCGGTTTTGCGCCCGCGGAGCGGGGGATGACGCAGCCCCGCTCACGCCAGGGAAATGCGGTGAGCCCCTCGCCACGGTGGCGAGGGGCTCACGACTGACGGAGCGTGGTCAGGTCACTCGGTCTCGGTACCGGCGCCGGAGCCGGTTCCGCCGAGGAGCCCGGAGAGCGGGCTGCCCGACTCGCCCTCGCCGCCGAGGGCCGAGGAGAGGACGCCGAGCGCGTCGCCGTCGGAGGACAGCGTCCCGATGCTGCCCTGGATGGCGGTGGCCGGGTCGCCGACGATGACGCCCGGGTTGATCACGGGATCGGAGCCGGTGCACTTCGACACCAGCGTGTAGACGTTGGGCTCCAGAGTCGCGTAGACGGTCTGGCTGCGGACGGCGACGCTCGGGATCGCGTTGGGGAAGAGCTCCTTGGTCTTGAGAACCGTGACCGCGGTCTTGCCTGAGATCAGAGCGACGATGTCTCCGAGATCGCCCCCGGCAGCACCGTTGACCTGCTTGATGAGCGCGGGTGCGCTTGCGGTGGGCGCCACCGCCGCGAAGCAGACCGCGAGGTCCAACGCGCCCTCCTTGGTGAAGGTCACCGCGAGCTTCTCTCCGGTGACCTCGTGGCTGGTGGTCGCGGCCATCGCGGCGCCGGCTCCGGCCATGGTCAGGGCGGCGGCCGCGCCGAGGACGGCGGCGGTACGGGCGGCGGTGCGGGGCGCGGTCATAGATCCTCCGGAAGAGAGCAGCGGGGCGTGACGCTCCCGCGTGTGAGATGTGCGTCTCTCAGGATAGGCCACGCAGGGCCTCCAGCCGATCGTGCGCCTGCGTCATGATGCGCTGGATCAGCTCGTCACAGCTGGGCAGGTCGTCGATCATGCCCACGACCTGGCCCGAGGCCAGCACGCCGGCCTCGGTATTGCCCTCCACCAGCCCGGCCTTGAGCAGCATCGGGGTGTTGGCGGCCATGACGATCTGCTGCCAGGTCCGCTCGGAGGACTTCTTCATGTTGAGGCCGTCCTTGGCGAGCGTCTGCCACTTCATGCCCGTCATGGACTTGAACTTGTTGGCGTTCTGCACGGCCGCCACCATCCCCTTGACGGGGCTGCCGGACTCGAGCGCGTTGACCAGGCCGGTCCGCAGCACGCGGTGCGGCATGCCGTCGACGCGGGTCGACACGACCGTGTCCTGCAGCCCCTTCTCGAGGTACTGCCGCTTGACCGCGTCCGGCACCCGCGAGTCGCTGGTGAGCAGGAACCGCGTGCCCATCGCCACGCCCGCGGCGCCGTAGGCCAGGGCGGCCACCAGGCCGCGGCCGTCGAAGAACCCGCCGGCCGCGACCACCGGGATCGACGTGGTGCCGGGCCCGCCGAGGGCGTCGATCACGCTCGGCAGGAGCAGCGTCGTGGCGACCGGGCCGGTGTGGCCGCCGCCCTCGCCGCCCTGGACGATCACCGCGTCCGCGCCCCAGGAGGCGACCTTGACGGCGTGCTTGGCCGCGCCGATCGAGGGGACGACGACGAGGCCGTTCTCCTTCAACCTGGCGATCAACTCCGGCTTGGGCGCGAGGGCGAACGACGCGACCCTCACCCCGTGACGGATCATCAGCTCGCACCGCTCGGCGGCGTCCTCGGCATCGGCCCGGAGGTTGACCCCGAACGGCTTGGAGGTGAGCTCCTTGGTGCGCACGATCGCGCTCTCGAGCTCGGCGTACGTCATGGTCGCCGAGGCGATGATGCCCAGCCCGCCGGCGTTGGCGGTGGCCGCCGTGAGCTCGGGCCCGGAGACCCAGCCCATGCCGGTCTGGACGATCGGGTACTCCACGCCGACGAGTCGGGTGAAGTCGGTCGACAGCGTGGCGGCCCGGCCGGTGGTCACGTCGTCGTCGTGCCCTGTCACGTCACTCATTTCGTCTCCTCCGCGGGCACCTCGCGGTTACGGACGCCGCGCGGGTCGATCACCTCGCGGATGATGCGGAGCTCCTCGGCGGACGGGTCGCGCGTGACGCCCGCCTCGGCCAGTCCGGCCACCTCGAAACCGGTGTTCTCCGCGACCTCCTCCGCGGTGACGCCCGGGTGCAGCGTCACGGCGCGCATGGTGTGGCCGGGGCCCTGGAAGTCGAACACGCCCAGGTTGGTGACGACCGTCGGGATGTGGTGGAAGCGGAAGGCCGGGTCGCCCTGTTCGTACCGGTCGTACCCGATGCCGCACACGATGTCGACCTTCTCGCAGAACACCCGCGTCGAGTGCCGGCCCACCCAGTAGCTGGTGGCGTGGTTGATCGAGTTGCCGGGGGCGCCGCGAAGGCCGAACATCTGGCGCGTGGGCTTCTGGACGTCGTCCCCGAACGCGGACAGGTTCTGGTTGCCGTACCGGTCGATCTGGTTGGCGCCCATCACCACGTGGCGGGTACCCGCCTGGAGGACGTCGAACACGCGGGGGAAGGGGATGTAGCCCTCGAAGTCGATGAGCTTGCCCAGCGGCGGGGTCTGGCCGAGGAAGCGGTACTCGCCGTCGGTGATGAGCAGGTCCGGCTCCGTGGTCAGCCGCGCCAGGCGCGCGCCGATGGTGGCCATGGGGGTCATGGGGGAGGCGAAGATCTCCCCGGCGCCGGCGAAGATCTCGGCGCACGCGACAGCGCAGTACTCGGCCCTGGTGACGGGCTCGGTGGTGACGTCGGACATCACTTGGCTCCCTTCT
>DIAZ01000136.1 GCA_002415925.1 Dietzia sp. UBA5065
GGCTGGCCCGACTCGAGTCTCGCGGCTGGCGGGTTTTTCACGCCGTCCCGGTCGGCGAGCGCGGCAGTGACATCGATCACGTCTTGATCGGCCCGGGTGGGGTGTTCACCCTCAACACGAAGACACATCCCGGGGCCAGCGTGTGGGTCGGGGCGCGCGCCATCATGGTCAACGGCCATAAGCAGCCCTACCTGCGGAACTCTCGTTTTGAGGCTCAACGCGCCTCGAAACTACTCACCGAGGCCATGGGTCGCCCGATCAATGTCGGGTCGGCCCTGGTCATCTTGACCGACACCTTCGTCCCGAATCTCACGATCAAGCAGCAGCCCGAGGGCGTCGTGGTGCTCCACCGTCTGAATCTGGTGAGGCATTTCGCGCACCGCCAAGGGGTGCTGTCGCCGACGGAGGTGGAGGCGATTTACGACCTGGCCAGAAGGCCCTCCA
Source organism: Dietzia sp. UBA5065 (assembly GCA_002415925.1). GTDB lineage: Bacteria > Actinomycetota > Actinomycetes > Mycobacteriales > Mycobacteriaceae > Dietzia. Next base: position 445 of record DIAZ01000136.1, read on the forward strand.
CGTGGGTGACGGGAAGCCCTCCGGCTCCTAGTCCGGGTGTGTAAAAGTTACGTGGTGAAGTGAGTCGATAGTGCTACTATTGAAACACTTTCGGGGTCATGGCTGCTGATCCAACAGGAACGAGGGGTTCCTTTTTAAGGGCAGCGTCCAGGGCGACGGTTTCGGCCCCCTCCCGGAAGCAGGCTTCGATGAACGAGTTCCCGTTCGTGGCCCCCCATCCCCACACCCATGGCTTCGCGCCCCACGCCCGTGACTTCGCGGACGTCTCGGCGTCGCGTCCGGGTGCGCGGCGTGCGGCCTGGGCGGCGCTCTGCCTCGCGGGCACCCTCACTTTTTCGTTCCTTCCCTTCGCCGGTGCGCTGACGGCGAGGGCCGCGGACGCGACCATCACCCTCGGCATGTCGGCCGACCTGCCGTATTTCAGCACCGCCGCGACGACCATCACGTACTCCTACGAGGTGGCCAACACGGGGACGTCGTCGCTGGACCAGGTGATGATCTCCGACCCGCAGGCGGGGTTGTCGGCCATCAGCTGCCCGAGCGCGTCGCTGGGCGGCGGCGAATCCATGACCTGCACGGCCAGCTACGAAACGACGGAGGCCGACGTGGTGGCCGGCGCGGTGAACACCCTCGCCTCGGTGTCGGCGACCGACCCCGCGGCGGTGGAGGTCACCGCGTCAACCCGGTTCCGCATCCAACAAGCGGCCCTGGAGCTCCGGGCGTCCGCAGGCATCGAGTCGGTCGCTCCCGGCGGGGAGGTCGACTACACCGTGACGGTGACCAACGTTGGCTCGTTCGCCTTTGGCGGGGACACACCGGCGACCTTGCTCGCCTCGTTGGACGGGGTCTTGGACGACGCCACCTACCTGGGCAATGAGGTCGCGACCGAGGGAACGGTGTCGTACCTGAACGGGGCGGTGCGCTGGGGCGGGGCGCTGGCCCCGGGGGTTTCCGCGAGCATCACCTACTCGGTGCAGGCGGGTGCTGTCGGCACGGGCGACGGGGCGCTCACCAGCGCCGTGGTGTCGCGCCAGCCGTCCAACTGCCTGCCGGACGCCAGCCAGCCGGCCTGTTCGGTCACCGTGACGCTGGCCGATCCGCCGCCCCTGCAGACCCAGGATCCGATCCTCGTGGCCGCACCTCCGCCCGTCGTTGAGGCGCCCCCCACTCCGGCTCCCACGGTGGCCGCGACGCCGGAGCCGACGATCCAACCGTCCGTGCCGACCCCGGCCGCGACCACAGAGCCGACCACGGCTCCCCAGACCACTACCCCCACCCCCACCGACTCCGGAGCGACCGTGTCTGCGGTCACCGGGGCCACGACCAGTGCCGGTGACAGCGTTGTCCCGGCGCTGGTTGGGAGGGGCGAGGTGAACGCGCCGCGCGCTGCGATCGGCGGGGCCCAGCTCGGGAGGCCGATCGTGGTGGAGGCGGCGGTTCTCGGGCCCGAACCTGACTTCGTGCCGTCGCCACCGGATGAGGCGGCGCGGGAAGAGGCCTCCAACGTGGGGCTGGCCAGCTACCTCGTGCTTGGGGGGTGGGCCGTCATATTCGTTGCCGTAAGGCATGGCCGGCGCGGCTAAAGCGCACCGTTTGGGAGGCACCCTTCCTCCTCCGGGATGGGGTCGAGGAAGCGGGAATGGTGTTGAGAGCTGCTTGCCCCGGGGCGTGACCGAGATTGACCCTCTCGGTCACGCCCTCGGCACGTGATGGCACTCCCGGGTCAGTGCCCCAGGAGGCGCCAGGGTTCGGCGGGCGGGCCAGCGGTGGCCAACTGGTCAAGGAGGTCGGCCAAAATGCGCGGGACGAAGAGGTCGGACGAGGCGGCGATGTCGGCCCGCCGCCACCATCGCAACTCCTCCAGCCCCTCGGCGTTGAGCTCGGACGGTGTCATGGCGGGATTCAGGGTGAGGTGCTCGGATCGGACGGCGAATACCTTTTCGATCTGGCCGTCGTACCCCTCACCCTCGGAATCCTCGAAGCTGGCGTAGGCGGTCTTCGTCCACAGGTGCGGGCCGATGGTGTAGCTCGTGAGGCCGGTCTCTTCGGCGAGCTCACGGCGTAAAGCGACCTCGTCGGTCTCTCCGGGGTGTACGCCCCCGCCGGGGCAAATCCAGGCGCCGCCGAGCAACCCGGCGATGCGGAGGTGGGCGAGCAGAAAGCGTCCGTCCGGCCCGGAAATCAGCGCCCGAACGCCCGCTCGCAGCCGGGGGGTCGCCACCCCGACCGGGGGGATCGTGCCGTCGCTCACCGCCCTAGTATCCGCCGAAACCGCCCGGGGATGACTGCTCCTTGACGTGGTGTCGGAGGGCCGTCCTATAGTGGAATCACTCGAACAGATGTTCGAAAAGAACTGACGATCGATGCGGCCCGAAGGGAAGACGGTCCGCCACCGACGCCCCGGTTCGGCGCACCTCACCGTGCGTCCGAGCCGGGGTTCGCTGACCCATGAGACCTGACGGGGAGGGAGTGCCATGCGCCGCTACGACGATGCCATCGAGGTGCGACACCTTGACGGGGAACCGGTCACGTTCACGTGGCGGCGTCGGCATTGGCTCGTCACCGAGGTCGAAACCCGGTGGGTCGAGACCGCCGATTGGTGGAACTCGCCCCAGGTGCGCATCGCGCGCGGTTCGGTGGCCGAAGACCTGGGCGACGACCTGCTGGGAGAACGCGAAGTGTGGCGCGTGATCGCCCATCCGGTCGGGGTGGAGTATGCGGGGGTCTTCGAACTGACCTGCCGCGATGGGCAGTGGACGCTGCGACGGGTGGTCGACTGATGTTGAGCGACGACCTCCAGCGCGCCCAGGCCGCCTTGGTGGCGGCCGAACTGGCCGAGCGTCCACACGAAAGATTCCTTGCCGCGCACGTGGCGGCGCTGCGCATGGCGGCCTGCGTCTTGGCCGTCCGGGCCCATGGGGTGCGCACCAGCCGGTTGGGCAGCGTCTGGGAACTGCTGGCGGCCGTGGCGCCGGAGTTCTCCGAATGGGCGGCGTTCTTCGCCGCCAGCCAACTCAAACGCCAAGCCGTAGCCGCGGGAGCGACCGCGCTGGTGGGCGCCCGCGAAGCCGACGACCTGCTCCGCGATGCCGCCGCCTTCCACGACGACGTTCGCCGGCGCCTGCTCGGGCGCCGCGTCCAGACCGAGGCCGGTGCCGGATGAGCGACCCGTTCGTCCACCTGCGGGTGGCGTCCGGATACTCGCTGCAATACGGGGCCTCCCACCCCTCGGAGCTGGTGGCGGCTGCTGCGGCGCACGAGATGGACACCCTTGCCCTCACCGATCGCGACGGCCTTTACGGCAGCATCCGGTTCGCGAAAGCCTGCCTGAGCGCCGGCCTAGCGCCCATCGTGGGGGTCGACTTCGCGTTGGCGTTACCAGGGCGCGGCGATCGGGCCGGGGGGCGAACGGGGGGTGATGGTGAGAGGGGAGCTACCTCGCTCGCGGCCCGACGCGAGGCCCGCCCGACACCCAAACCGGTGCGGGGTGGTGAACTGCGCGATCCGCGGCTGCCGCGGGTGGTGGTGTACGCCTCCTCCCGGGCGGGCTGGGCCTCGTTGTGCCGGCTGACCTCGGCGGTCCACTTGGCGGGGGAGCGCGGCAAACCGGTGCTGACCCCCGAACTGGTGGCGCGGCACGCCGACGACCTCATCGTGTTGTTGGGTTCCGATTCCGACCTCGGCAACGCCCTCGCCACGGGCGGCCCCGACGCCGCCGAGTGGGCGCTCGCCCGCTGGCGGGAGGTGTTGTCTCCTGAGCAGTTGGCGGTCGGTGTCACGAATCACCGGCTGCCCGGACGAGGCATCGGCTCGGCCGCCCATGCCGGGCGGATGCTCAGCTTCGCCGACAGCCACCGGCTGGTAGGGGTGCTCACCAACGACGTCCGGATGGCCGATAAGCGACGCGCGACCACGGTGGACGTGTTGGACGCGGCCCGACGTTTGGTCCCGCTCGACCTGCGCAACGTCGATCGCCGCAACGCCGAGGGTTACCTGAAGTCGGGCAAGGAGATGCTGGCCGCCGCCGAGGAGGCCGCTTTGTCGGCGGGGCGCCCCGACGCCGAGCGGCTGTTCGCCGACACCCGCACGCTGGCGATCCGCACCCGGCTCGACCCGCGGGCCGACATCGGGCTCGGCGAAATTCACCTTCCCGAGTTCAGCGCGCTGGGGGTCTCCGGTGAGGCGGAGAGCGCCTTCGCCGCGCTGCGGCAGCGGTGCGAGGCGGGCATCAACTCCCATTACGGCACCACCAGTAGCGCAATCGAGACGAGGCTCGACGACGAGCTCCGCGTCATCAAGACCATGGGCTTCGCCAGCTACTTTCTGACCGTCGCCGAGGTGGTCGGCATGATCAAAGACATGGGCATCCGGGTCGCCGCCCGCGGCTCGGGGGCGGGCAGCCTGGTCAATTACCTATTGGGGGTCTCGGGGGTCGATCCGCTGCGGTACGGGCTCATCATGGAGCGCTTCCTCTCCCCACTGCGCCAGGCGTTGCCCGACATCGACATCGACGTGGAATCCGCGCGCCGCACCGAGATCTATGACCGGATCCTCGACGCGTTCGGCGGCGAGCGGGTGGCCTGCGTGGCCATGGTCGAGACCTACCGCGTCCGGCACGCGATCCGCGACGTCGGGGCGGCGCTCAGCCTGCCGCCCGGCGAGATCGACGCGATCGCCAAGTCGTTCCCGCACATCCGCGCCCGCGACGCCCGCAGCGCCATCCGAGACCTGCCCGAACTACGCAGCGCCGGCCTGGGCAGCCGCCGCCTCGACGTCTTGTTCGAACTCGTCGAATCCCTGGACGGGTTGCCCCGCCACCTTGCGCTGCACCCGTGCGGGGTGCTGCTGTCGGACGCCACGCTGCTCGACCGCACCCCCGTCGAGGCCAGCTTCGGCGGCTACCCGATGAGCCAGTTCGACAAGGACGACGTCGAAGACATGGGACTGCTCAAGCTCGACGTGCTGGGCATTCGGATGCAGTCCTCGATGGCGCACGCCCTCGAAGAGATCATCCGCATCGAAGATCACTGCCCCGACATCGACGCGCTCGCCCCTTTCGACGATCCGCAGGTCTACGACGTCATCGCCCACCGCAACACCTTGGGCTGCTTCCAGATCGAGTCGCCAGGGCAGCGGGAACTCATCGGCAAGTTCGGTCCCAGCACCTTCCTCGACGTCATCATCGACATCTCGCTGTTCCGCCCCGGTCCGGTGAAATCCGACATGATCACGCCCTTCTTGGAGGCGCGGCACGGCTGGGCCAAGGTGCGCTACCCGCACCCCGACCTCGAACCGGTGCTGCGCGACACCGGCGGGGTGGTGGTGTTCCACGAACAGATCATCCAGATCGTCTCGGTGATGACCGGCTGCACCCTTGCTGAGGGCGATGAAGCCCGCCGGGCCCTGGGCGATCGCATCGGGCAGGCCGAGGTGAAGCGCTGGTTCTTCCCCGCCGCCCGGCGTAAGGGCTACGCCGAACCTTTGATCGAACGGGTCTGGGGGATCTTGGAATCCTTCGCCTCGTTCGGTTTCTGCAAGGCGCACGCCGCCGCGTTCGCGCTGCCCACCTACCAATCGGCGTGGCTGAAAACCCACTACCCGGCCCACTTTCTCGCCGGGGTGCTCACCCACGACCCCGGCATGTACCCCAAGCGGCTGATCCTCGAGGAGGCCCGGCGCTGCGGGGTGGAGATCCTCGCGCTGGACGTCAACGAATCCTCCGACGCCTACCGAGCCATTCGGTTGGGCGAGGCACCTCGGGAGAGCCGACTTGGTGGACGCGAGGTGGCCTGGGCAGACGGACGAAGGGAGGCCCCGGACGGCCGCGAGGAGGCCTGGGCGGACGGACGCGGGGAGCCCCCGGACGGCCCCGAGGAGCCCTGGCCCGACGGATTGCCTGACGGTCGCGGCTACGGCATTCGGCTGTCGCTCTCGGACGTGAAGGGCATCACCGCCACCGAGGTCGGCCGCATCATCGCCGGTCAGCCCTACGCCTCCCTCACCGACTTCGCCAACCGCACCGGTTGTGCCGCCCCCGTCGTGGAGCGGCTGGTGCTGGCCGGGGCGTTCGATGATCTCTACGGGGTCGGCAGGGCCATCGGTGTCGCCCCCCGCGACCGCATCACCCGCCGCGACCTGCTGCTCACCGTCGCCGACCTCGAACGCGCAGCCCGCGTCGACCGCCGCCTCGCCGGCGCCGGACGGGCCCGCGGCCTGGCGGGGGGCGGACGCGCCAAAGTCAGCGCCCGCGGGCTGCGCCCCGAAAGCGATGATCCCTGGCAGCGGGCCCAGGGCCAGGCCCTCGCCACCCCGCCGCCGCGCCCGGTCGAGATCCAACTGCCGCTCGACTTCTCGACCCCGCCCCTGACGGAGACCCCACCCTTCACGGAGGATGGCGCCTATGAGGGCTGGACGGGTGGGGCGAGTGGGCCGGGGGACGTCGTGGCCACAGGGTTGCCCGAGATGACCGACGACGAGCGGCTCGCCGCCGAGCTCGAGATCGTCGGCTTGGACGCCACTCGTCACGCCCTCACCGACTACCTGCCCTTCTTGCGGACGCTGGGCGTCACTTTCGCGGCCGACCTACTGGGCAAGCGGTGGCGCTCGGACCTGCTGATCGCCGGGGTGAAGGTGGCCACCCAGACACCGGCGGTCCGCTCGGGGCGGCGGGTGGTTTTCTTGACCCTCGACGACACCACCGGCCCCTCGGACGCCACCTTCTTCGAAGATGCCCAGGGCCCTTACGCCGCCACCGTGTTCGGGTCGTGGCTGCTGGTCGTCCGCGGCGAACTGCGCCGCACCGGGCCGCGCGGGGTCTCGCTGCGAGCCACGGCGGCCTGGGATCTTCCGCAGCTCTACGCGCTCTACACCCGCACCTTGGACGAGGGCGGCGGCGAGGCCGAGGCACTGGCGGCGGTGGTCGCGCTCATGACCGAGGTGCCCGAGGGGTTCGGCATGGTCGGCGAGCAACTCACCGACGAGCAACTGGCGGCGCTGCCGCCCGAATCCCGTCCCGACGCCGATGCCCAACAGCACGGCAAGGGGGGCGGCATGGGGCGGCGGCGCACCCTCGTCCACGCGAGCGGGTTCGCCCAATCTCCCTACGCCGACGTCAAGGCGGCCGAGCCGACGCGCAAGTTGTGGCATTCCTCACCCGGAAGCTCCGGACGATGAGCGGGGGCGAGGCACTCTCGTGGACGCCCACCCGCCACCCCCTTTTCTTCTCGACTTTGCTGGCGTTAGGCGTCTTTGCTGGCGAAATATCGCCAGCAAAGACGCCTAACGCCAGCAAAGTGGGAGAGGGGGAGGCGCCGGAGCAGTTAGCGGAGCAGCCCTTAGCGCGGTCTTTGGGGCAGCCCTTAGCGCGGTCCTCGGGTGGGGCGCGATGACCCCCGGATTCTCGAGCTGGTTCGATCCCTCCGCCACGCCCCGGTTCGATCAGCCCACCGCCCCCGGACGCGATTCGGCCGGAAGCCCGTCGTCCGGACGCCCGGCGACCGGTCGCGCCATCATGCACGTCGACATGGACGCCTTCTACGCGTCGGTGGAGTTACGGCGGCACCCGGAGCTCAAAGGCAAGCCGGTGTGGGTCGGCGGCGCGGAGCGGGGTGTGGTGCTGTCGGCCAATTACGAGGCGAAGGCGTTCGGCGTCGAGGGGGGCATGCCCAGCACCCGGGCGCGTCGGCTGTGCCCGCAAGCGGTGGCGATTCCCCCCGATTTCGACGCCTACATGGCGGCTTCGAAGGGGGTCTTCGAGATCTTCGGCACCATCACCGACACCGTCGAGGCGATGAGCATCGATGAGGCTTTCCTCGACGTGACGGGGTCGCTGCGGCGGCTCGGGTCCCCCGTCCAGGCGGGTGAGCTCGTCCGGGCGCTCGTCCACGACGAGCAGCGCATCACCTGCTCGGTGGGCATCGCCCCGACGAAGTTCTTGGCCAAATTGGCCTCGTCGGCGGCCAAACCCGACGGGTTGCGGCTCATCGAACCCGACGCCGTCGTGGAGTTCCTGCACCCGTTGGGGGTGCAGAAGCTTTGGGGGGTGGGGGACAGCACCGCCGCCAAGCTGCACACGCTCGGCATCAAGACGGTGGCTGACCTGGCGTATGCGCCCAAGGCGACCTTGCAGCGGGCGTTCGGGCCCCGCCTGGGGCAACTGTTGTCGGATCTGGCCTGGGGGCGCGACACCCGCAAGGTGACGGTCACGCAGGCCGAGCGCAGCATCGGGCACCAGGAAACCTTCGCGCGCGACACCGACGACGTCGATCTGGTGATCGGTGAGCTGTTGCGGGTCTCGGGCACGGTCGCCTGGCGGCTGCGGCAATCCGGCATGCTGGCGCGCGGGCTCACATTGAACCTGCGCTTTGCCGACTTCACGCAGGTCAACAAATCCGCGACGCTGTCGAGCCCCACCGATCTGACCGGGGAGATCCATGCCCAGGCCGTCACCCTGTTTGGACGCTTGGGCCTGCAGCGGGCGCGCATCCGCCGCGTTGCGATCCGCGCCGAGAAGCTGGTGGTGGCCTCGGAGGCCTACGTCCAACCCGCCTTGGACGAGCCGGACGCGGGCTGGCGCGCCGCCGAACGGGCCTCCGATGCGGTGCTGCGTCGATTCGGGCCGAAGGCCGTCCAACGCGCCTCCCTCACAGCGTCCCGACGCCCCTGACCATTCCGTTGGCCATCTTCGACGCGTAGACTGGGTCAACCACCCACCTGCGGACGTGAAGGGGGATGAGGTGCCACTCTCAGAACACGAGCAGAACAGCCTCCGCCAGCTTGCGCAAGCCCTCGCCGCCGAGGATCCGAAGCTCGCCGACACCCTGCGCGGCACTTCGCGACGGTTCATTCATCGACGCGTCGCCGCCCTTGCTGGGCTCGGCTTCATCGTCGGTCTCGCCGCCCTGATCGGCGGCATGGAGGTCGGTTGGATCGTCAGCGTCCTCGGCTTCATAGCCATGCTGGCGTCTACGATCATCGCCCTGCTGTCGTGGCGCGAGGTTGAAGTCGATACGCCCCAGGGCCCGAGCCCTTCGGCCGCCGCCCGTTCGGCCTTCATCGACATGCTTGACGAACGTCGCCGTCACCACCCCGAAGACGAAAAGTAGCCGCAAGCCCCCGCGAGCGTCGAACCCTCGACCTCCCTCCCACGAACAAGGCCGCCCCCGGTTCACCGGGGGTGGCCTTCGTTTGTGCCCTGACTCTTATCAATGTGGCGAGTTTTCGGGACTGATGTGGCGTTGACTACGGGTTTCTGTTTCCGGGTTGTGCGCTAGCCGGGTGGTTGGCGAGAGCTAAGTCGTGCCGGAAGTCCAAGACCGATCTCCGCGCCCGCCCGATCTACGCCAGGAAACGGCCTCGATCGAAGCCCAACTCACCATCGTTTTCGCCGCCTCGTAGTCGCCCGCCGGCTCATCCTCGCCAACCCCACCCAAACCATGCTGAATACCGAGGCTCAAGTCGCCCACGAGAAGCAAGGGCGGAGTTCAGCATGAGTTGGGTGAGGCCGACCCCGCTGCCTATCCCTTGCGCCCCATCCGACCTAGCCGTCCCACCTGTGCGCTCACGTCAGCCGATCTGGCGTCTACCCTGCCCTTCACGCACCTTCCCTACCGTTGCAACGTTGCTCCTATGTCAAGCGGCAGTTGGGAGGACGGTCTGGGCGGCGGTTTTGTGGTCGGTGAGGAGGTGCCGGTAGACGACACCGATGAGGTGGCGTTTCAGGCAGCGGAGGGCCTCTCGGCTGGTTTTGCCTTCGGTTTTCTTCTTCTCGTAGTAGGTCTTCCCGGGCCCCTCGAGTCGGATCTGCGTGAACGCGATGCGGTGGATCGCAGCGTTGAGTTGTCGGTTCCCGCCCCGTGACAACCGGACCCGGCCGGCAGTGTTACCCGACCAGACCGGGATCGGAGCGATCCCCGCATGACGAGCGAACGCCGCTCCGGACTTGAAACGGGTGATCCCGGCGGTCTCTGCCACGATCTTCGCCGCGGTTAACACCCCCACCCCCGGCATGGCCAACAAGGTCGGGACCACAGGCGCGACCAGGGCGCTGATACGGCGTTCCAGGGCGTTGATGGTCACGGTGACGGTCGTGATGTCGACCAGTTCGTCACGGGCCAACTCGGCCACGATCCCAGGCACGTCAGCGAGCCGGTCTGCGAGCTTGCGTTGCCATAAGGGCCGATCCATCGACCCCGCTGGCGGGGACCATCCGGGTTCGATTTCATGGACCCGTCCCAAGAACCTGTTGATGGTCCCGGTGCGCTGTTTCACCAAGTCATCCCGCCGATCAGTCAACAACTTCACCTCACGGGACACCTCATCATGCGCAACCACCGGCAGGTCTGGTTCCCGCAACCCCACCCGCGCGACCGCTAGGGCATCAATCGGATCCGACTTCCCCGGGGCCCGCACCTCCCGACGCTGCCCAGCCATCAACCGTGGGGGCACCCGGACCACCCTTTGACCAGCCGCGACCAGGTCCCGCTCGAGCCGACCCGACAGACCACGACAATCCTCAACAGCCCACAACACCTCGGTACCGAACTGTTGAACCGCCCCGGCGTGTCCGGAGGCTTCGTTGTTTGACTAAGCAGCCTCTGTTTGTGGCTGCTTGTGAGCGTAGTACGCGTTCTCGAGCTCGAGGGGCGGGATGTC
>DIAZ01000127.1:0-3066 GCA_002415925.1 Dietzia sp. UBA5065
ACTGTTGAGTTCTCAAACAACACCTTCACATCGATCCGCGGTAGCTCTCTGACCACCGGTTCTCGAGGATGTACTGCGCTTCGCTGTCCCTTTCGGGGCAACTTCTCCAGTCTAGCGACTCTGGCCTTCCCGTTCAAACCGGGCGGTTCCTGCCTCTTCGTGGAGCGTGTCGCCTCTCTCGGCTCGGGCCTCTCGGTCCGGGCTCGCTCTCGGCGACTTCCAATAAGTTACGCAGACGTGAACCGAAACGCAAATCGCCTGGTCAGGTCGGTGAAATGCGAGAAGGCGCCGGTATTCCCGGCGCCCTCCTGCGGTCACTTGCGGCGGATCAGCGGATCCGCACCCCTGCAAAGCTCTTCTTGCCCCTGCGCAGGACGAGCCAACGCCCGTGCAGCAGGTCCGACGGCGCCGGGGTCCATTCCGCGTCAGCGATGCGCTCGTTGTTGACGTACGCACCGCCCTCGCCGACCGCGCGCCGGGCAGCCCCCCTGCTCTCGCACAGCCCGGACGCCGCGAGCAGATCGACGATCGTGTCCGGCTCCCCGGGAGCGAGGTCCACCGCGCCGGCGTCCTCGAGAGCCGCCGCGAGCGTCTGCTCGTCCAGACCCGTCAGCTCACCTCGGCCGAACAACGCCTGCGACGCGGCCTGCACGGACTCGGTCGCGCTGACACCGTGGACGAGCGTGGTCATCTCCTCGGCGAGGCGCTTCTGCGCGGCCCGCAGGTGCGGCTTCTCCCGGGTGACCTCCTCGAGCTGGGCGATCTCCTCCCGGCCGAGGAAGGAGAACCACCGCAGATACCGGATCACGTCGGCGTCGGCGGTGTTGAGGAAGTACTGGTACCAGGCGTACGGACTGGTCATCGCGGGATCGAGCCACAGGCTCCCACCGCCCGTGGACTTGCCGAACTTGCGTCCGTCCGACGAGGTGACCAGAGGGACGGTCATCGCGTGCACGGATTCCCCGTCCACCCGACGGTTCAGGTCGACGCCGCCGATGATGTTGCCCCACTGATCCGAGCCACCGAGCTGGAGCGTGCACCCCATGGACCGGCGCAGCTCGAGGAAGTCGTTGGCCTGCAGGAGCATGTAGGAGAACTCGGTGAACGAGATCCCCTCCCCCTCCAGGCGGCGCTTGACGGTCTCCCGCCCCAGCATGGTGTTGAGGGAGAAGTGCTTGCCCACGTCGCGGAGGAACTCGATCACGGAGAGGTGGCCGGTCCATTGAATGTTGTTGGCCACACGGGCCCCCGTGGGTCCGTCGGTGAGATCGACGAACCGCTCCAGCTGGCCCGCGATCCGCTCCGTCCACTCGGCCACCGTGTCCGTGGTGTTCATCGCCCGCTCCCCGACCTCGCGGGGGTCGCCGATCAGCCCGGTCGCCCCGCCCGCCAGCACGATCGGCCGGTGGCCGGCCAGCTGGAACCGACGCAACGTGAGCAGGGGGATGAGATGACCGGCGTGCAGGCTCGGTCCCGTCGGGTCGAAACCGCAGTAGAGCGACACCGTCCCCTCGTCGAGATGGGCGCGTAGCGCGTCGATGTCGGTCGACTGCGCGATGAGCCCCCGCCACTGCAGGTCATCGAGGATGTTGTTGGTCACGGCCGCCATTGTCCCCCATCGACGCACCGCGTCACCACGGGGCGTGGTCGGTCACCCGCCCCGCACGCGGGCTCCGCCGGTACGGCGAGACCTCCCTGGCCCCGGCGGTCCAGAACCGCCACGGCACGTCCGCCGCGCGGGAGACCCCCACCCGGGGACCCGTCCGGATGAGGTCGCCGGGGACCGGATCCGGTTGGAAGGTGATGGACGACGACGAGTCGAGCACGTCCGTGCCGCGGAACGACAGGTCGATCCCGAGCGCACTGCCGAGATTGCCCGGTCCGCGGGCGGCCCGCTCGGCCGGGACGCCGGGCCGGCGGCCGTCCACCACCTCGTGTCCGGCCACGACCCGCGCGCCGCGGAGGAGGATGCCACCACCCTCGCCCGCGGGGCGGCACGTGATGTTGACGCACCGGTGGATGCCGTGGCTCAGGTACACGTACAGGTGGCCCGCGTCTCCGAACATCACCTGGTTCCGCGGGGTCGGTCCCGGCCAGGTGTGGGCGGCCGGATCCGGGTGGGCCGAGCCGGACGGGCCGCCGTAGGCCTCCACCTCGACGATCCGCACCGCGACCGGTCCGTGGCTCAGCACTCCCCCGAGCACCGCCCGCGCGGCCTCGTCGGGAGGGGCCACGCGGAGCAGTTCCCGGAACCGATCCTGGTCCGGGCCGGGGAGGGTCTCGGTCACTCCTGCGGGATACCGCCGGCCCGGGCCACCAGCTCCGCGTGCTCGGACTCGTCGACCTGCCGCGATTCGTCGACCAGCAGGACGGGGATCCCGTCGTCGATCCGGTAGGCGCGGCGCAGCCGCGGGTTGTAGAGCGTGTCCTGTCCCGCCAGGAGCAGCGGCCCCTTGTCCTCGGGGCAGGCGAGGATCTCGAGCAGGCGGTCATCTATGGCGGACATGGCGCTCACCCTACCCAGTCCGCGAGCTCGTCACGGATCTCTCCCAGCCGCCGGCGCTGCTCGGCCACGGCCGTACCGGCTGTGCCGCCACGGGCGTTCCGCGACGCGATCGACCCCGTCACCGTGAGCACGTCACGCACCTCCGGCGTGAGCGCCGGGTGGACGGCCGCCAACTCGTCGTCGGAGAGCTCGTCCAGCCCGACGCCGCGACCCTCGGCCACGCGCACGCACTCCCCCGCCGCCTCATGGGCCACGCGGAACGGGATGCCCTGACGGACCATCCACTCCGCGATGTCCGTGGCCAGGGTGTACCCGGCCGGCGCCAGCTCGGCGAGCCGCTCGGGATGGAACTCCAGCGTGGCGACCATTCCCGCCATCGCCGGGAGGAGCAGGTCCAGCTGGGCGACCGAGTCGAAGACCGGCTCCTTGTCCTCCTGCAGGTCCCGGTTGTAGGCCAGCGGCTGGGCCTTGAGGGTGGCCAGCAGCCCGGTGAGATTGCCGATGAGTCGACCCGTCTTGCCGCGCATCAGCTCGGCGACGTCCGGGTTCTTCTTCTGCGG
>DIAZ01000127.1:3206-4927 GCA_002415925.1 Dietzia sp. UBA5065
CGGCATGATCGAGCTGCCGGTGGACCACTCGTCGGCCAGGGTGACGTACCCGAACTCCGGGGTCGACCAGGCGATCACCTCCTCCGCCAACCGCGACAGGTCCACCGCGATCTGCGCCAGGACGTAGGCCGCCTCGGCGGCGAAGTCCCGCGAGCTGGTGGCGTCGATCGAATTGTCCGCCGCGCGGTCGAAGCCGAGTTCGGCGGCGATGGCGTCCGGGTCCAGACCGAGCGAGGAGCCGGCCAGGGCGCCCGACCCGTACGGCGACACCGCGAGCCGGCGGTCCAGGTCCCGGATCCGGTCGAGATCCCGCAGCAGCGGCTGGGCGTGGGCCAGGAGCTGGTGTGCCAACAGGACCGGCTGGGCGGCCTGGAAGTGGGTCTTACCCGGCATCACCGTCTCGGGATGGGCGTCCGCCTGGGCCACGAGGGCATCGATCACGTCGAGTACCCCCTCCGCCACGGCGCGGACGGCGTCCCGCAACCACATGCGGAACAGGGTGGCCACCTGGTCATTGCGAGAGCGGCCCGCCCGGAGGCGGCCCCCCACCTCGATCCCGACCCTGTCGATCAGGCCTCGTTCGAGGGCACCGTGGACGTCCTCGTCGGACTCCGACGGGACGAACGACCCCGATGCGACGTCGGCCGCCAACCGGTCCAGACCGTCGAGCATCGCGTCGAGGTCCGCACCCGAGAGCAGGTCCGCGCGGTGGAGCACGCGCGCGTGGGCCTTTGACGCCCGGATGTCGTACCGGGCCAGCTCCCAGTCGAAGTGCGTGGACTTGCTCAGCGCGGCCATCGCCTCCGCGGGGCCGCCGGAGAACCGGCCTCCCCACAGTGCGCCCGTGTTGGTGCCGTGCCGCCCGTCCCGATCCCCGCCGTCGCTCACAGCCCGAGGTCCCGCTTGGCGGCGATCTTGGAGCTCAGCCCGTGGAGGTTGACGAAGCCCTTGGCGTAGCTCTGGTCGAACGAGTCCCCCTCGTCGTAGGTGGCGAGGTTGAAGTCGTACAGCGACTTCTCCGAGCGGCGCCCGTTGACCACGATGGACCCCCCGTGCAGGACCATGCGGATGTCACCCGAGACGTGCTGCTGGGTGTTGTCGATGAACGCGTCGAGCGCGTACTTGAGGGGGGAGAACCACAGCCCGTCGTACACCGCGTTGGACCACTCGTCGGAGACGCCCGACTTGTAGCGCGCCAGCTCCCGCTCGAGGGTGACGTCCTCGAGGGCCTTGTGCGCGGCGATGAGGATCATCGCGCCCGGCGCCTCGTAGACCTCACGGCTCTTGATGCCGACGAGCCGGTCCTCGACCATGTCGAGGCGGCCGACACCCTGCGCGCCCCCTCGACGGTTGAGTTCGACGATGGCCTCGAGCACGGTGACCTTCCGCCCGTCGATCGCCACCGGGACGCCCTCCGAGAAGGTCACGGTGACCTCGTCGGGGGCGGAGAAGTTGAGGGTGGGGTCCTCGGTGTAGTCGTACACGTCCTTGGTGGGGGCGTTCCACAGGTCCTCGAGGAAGCCGGTCTCCACCGCGCGCCCCCAGACGTTCTGGTCGATGGAGAACGGGGACTTCTTGGTCACGTTGATCGGGATCTGGTTCCGCTCGGCGAACTCGATCGCCTTCTCACGCGTCCAGGCGTAGTCGCGGACGGGGGCGATCACGTCGAGATCGGGGGCGAGCGCGCCGAACCCCACCTCGAAGCGGACCTGGTCGTTGCC
>DIAZ01000127.1:5108-17129 GCA_002415925.1 Dietzia sp. UBA5065
CTGGTCGTTGCCCTTGCCGGTGCACCCGTGGGCCACGGAGGTGCCGCCGTGCAGCTTGGCGGCGGTGACGAGGTGCTTGACGATCAGCGGACGGGAGATGGCGGAGACCAGCGGGTACTGGCGCATGTAGAGGCCGTTGGCCTTGATCGTGGGGGCGCAGTACTCGTCGGCGAACTCGTCGCGGGCGTCCACGACGACCGACTCGACCGCGCCGCAGTCCAGAGCGCGCTGCCGGATCACCTCCATGTCCTCACCGCCCTGGCCCAGGTCGATGGCGACGGCGACGACCTCGGCGCCGGTCTCCTGGCCGATCCAGCTGATGGCGACGGAGGTGTCGAGGCCACCGGAGTAGGCGAGGACGACGCGATCGGTCATGGTGTTCTCCTTGGTTGTTGTTCTCTAGGTCTTTTCAGGGTATTCGGTCGTGTCAGAGCTGACGTCGAGCCAGGGCTGCGAGTCGGTTCGCGAGCTCCGCGCCGCGCACCGGTTCGCGGGCCATCACGAATATGGTGTCATCACCGGCGATCGTGCCCACCACGTCGTCTAGGTTCGCGCGGTCGAGGGCGCTGGCGAGGAAGTTCGCCGCGCCCGGGGGCGTCCGGAGGACCGTCATGTTCCCGCTGTGGTCGGCGGAGACGAGCAGCTCGCCGAGGAGCCGACCGAGCCGATCCGTGCCGCCCGGGATTCCGGGCACATGACTCCCGTCCTCCGGGATCACGTAGCGGCCGGCTCCCCCGTCGGCGGCGCGGAGCTTGACCGCGCCGAGCTCGTCGAGATCCCGACTCAGGGTGGCGATGGCCACCCCGATGCCCTCGCCGGCGAGCGCCTCGGCGAGCTCGGTCTGGCTGCTCACCGGGCGCGCGCGCAGGATCTCGGCGATGCGTGCGTGACGCGCCGTGCGGCTCACCGCGCCGACGGAGGTCACGATCGCTCCAGCAACCAGACGAGCAAGGCCTTCTGGGCGTGCAACCGGTTCTCCGCCTCGTCGAACACCCGGCTCCGGGGTCCGTCGATCACCTCGCCGGTGATCTCCTTCCCACGGTAGGCCGGCAGGCAGTGGAGGACGATCACGTCGTCGGACGCCTTGTCGACCGCCGCCTGACCCAGCTGATAATCCGCCAGGTCCCGCAGGCGGTCGGCAGCCGAGTCCTCCATGCCCATGGACACCCACGTGTCCGTGATGAGGACGTCCGCGTCGACGACAGCGGTGTCCACGTCGGTGGTGATGGTGACCGAGCCACCGGTCCGACCGGCGATCTCCTCCGCGTCGGCGACGACCTGCCCGGTCGGCTGGTAGCCCTCCGGCGCGGCGATGGTGACGTGCATGCCCGCGGTGGCGAAGCCCAGCAGGTACGAGTGGCCCATGTTGTTCGCGCCGTCTCCGAGGTAGACCGCCCGCAGGCCCGCGGTGCGGCCGAAGTTCTCGCGGATGGTCAGCAGGTCGGCGAGGATCTGGCACGGGTGGAAGTCGTCGGTGAGCGCGTTGACGACCGGGACCGACGAGTGCGCGGCGAGCTCGGCGAGGCCGGCCTGTGAGTAGGTGCGCCACACGATCGCCTCGACATAGCGGGACATCACCATCGCGGTGTCGGCGAGCGTCTCCCCCTTGCCCATCTGCGTGGATCCGGAGTCGACCACGATCGCGTTGCCGCCCATCTGGGCGATGCCGGCGTCGAAGGAGAACCTCGTCCGGGTGGAGGTCTTGTCGAAGATCACCGCCACCGACCTGGGCCCCTCGAGCGGGCGGGCCGAGAACGGCGCGGCCTTGAGCGTGAGCCCCAGGTCGAGGACCTCGGCCTGCTCCGCGGGGCTGAGGTCGTCGTCGCGGAGAAAGTGCCGGACCGGCGACGCGGTGGGGGTTCTCGGGGCCGGAGTGGTCATGACGCGGTCTCCTTCTCGGACGCGGTGTCGAGGATCGAGGGCAGGGCGGAGACGAACCGCGCGGCCTGCTCCTCGGTGAGCACGAGCGGCGGGGCGAGGCGGACCACGTCCGGGCCCGTGGCCCCGACGAGGTAGCCGGCGGCCCGCGCGGCCTCCTCGACCTGCTTCGCCCGGGGTGCGGTGAGGACCACACCGAGCAGCAGCCCGCGGCCACGGACGTGGTCGACGAGCGGGTGGTCGAGGCATTCGATCTCGGCGGCGATGATCTTGCCGAGCCGGTCCACGTGCGCGATCAGGTCCTCGGACTCGATGGTGTCCAGGACCGCGAGCGCGGCGGCGCAGGCGACGGGGTTGCCGCCGAAGGTCGTACCGTGCTGCCCGGCGGTGAGCAGGTCCCCCGCCGCGCCGATCCCGAGACACGCGCCGATCGGCAGTCCGCCGCCGAGTCCCTTGGCCAGGGTGATCACGTCGGGCACGACACCCGCCCCGCGGGTGGCGTACATGGCGCCGGTCCGTCCGATGCCGGTCTGGACCTCGTCGACGATCATGAGGATCCCGTGTTCGGTGCACAGTGAACGCACGTCGGCGAGGAACCCCTCCGGCGGTTCGACGACGCCGCCCTCGCCCTGCAGCGGCTCGAGGATGACGGCGGCGGTGTCGGCCGGGGCCTGCGCGACGAGCGCCCGGAGCGCGGCGATGTCGCCGTACGGGAAGTACTCCACCCCGGCGGGCATCGGCTCGAACGGTTCACGCTTGGCGGGCTGGCCGGTCATCGCCAACGCCCCCATGGTCCGGCCGTGGAAGCCGTTCTCCGCGGCCAGGATCCGGGAACGCCCGGTACGACGGGCGATCTTGAACGCGGCCTCGTTGGCCTCCGCCCCGGAATTGCAGAAGAACGCCCGGACGGGCTGGTCCACCGCGAGCAGAGCCTCGAGCCGCTCCGCGAGGGCGACCACCGTCGGGTGGACGTAGAGGTTCGAGACGTGCCCAAGCGTGGCGATCTGGCGGCTGACCGCCTCGACCACGACGGGGTGTGCATGGCCGAGCGAGTTGACGGCGATCCCGGCGAGCAGGTCGACATACTCCTTACCGCTCGCGTCGGTGACGACCACGCCCTCACCGGAGACCAGCTCCAGCGGCGGGGTGCCGTAGTTGCGCATCAGCGCCGAGTCCCACCGGGAGGTGAGGCTGCCGGTGTCCTGCGGGCTCACGCGCCTTCTCCTATCGCCGCACGGGTCTCGTGGTCACCGCTCGTGACCATGGTTCCGATGCCGCCCTCCGTGAGGATCTCGAGCAGCACCGAGTGTTCGACGCGTCCGTCGATGACGTGCGCGGCATGGACCCCGCCTCGCACGGCGGCGAGGCACGCCTCCATCTTGGGGACCATCCCGCTCTCCAGCCTGGGCAACAGCGTCTCGAGCGGCGTGGTGCCGAGGTGCGTGACGAGAGACGACCGGTCGGGCCAGTTCGTGTAGAGACCCTCTACATCCGTCAGGACGACGAGCTTCTCCGCGCCGAGCGACGCAGCGAGCGCGCCCGCTGCCGAGTCGGCGTTGATGTTGTGGACGACCCCGTCGGCGTCGGGGGCGATGGTGGAGACGACCGGGATGCGGCCGGCCTCGATGAGGTCGAGGACCGCCCCGGGGTCGACGGCGGCCACATCGCCCACGAGCCCGATGTCGGTGGGCTCCCCGTCGACCATCGCCGTGCGGCGGACCGCGGTGAACAGGCCGGCGTCCTCCCCGGAGATGCCCACCGCGTACGGACCGTGGGCATTGATCAGCCCCACGAGCTCGCGCCCGACCTGGCCGAACAGGACCATCCGGACGATGTCCATCACCTCGGGGGTCGTGACCCGGAAGCCGCCGCGGAATTCGCCCTCCAGCCCGAGCCGACCGAGCATCGACGTGATCTGCGGGCCACCGCCGTGGACGACGACCGGCTTGATGCCGCAGGTGCGCAGGAACACCATGTCGGCCGCGAACGCCGCCTTGAGCTCCTCGTCGACCATCGCGTTGCCGCCGTATTTGACCACTACGATCTTGTCGTGGAATTTCTGCAACCACGGCAGCGCCTCGGCAAGGACGTGCGCGCGGACGAACGGCGTCAACTGCTTCGATCCGTCGTTCATCTCTTTGGTCATCTCATGCCTCCCGAGTCGGGGTGGAAGTGATCTGCGGAATGCTCAGGCGCAGCCGGACATCCGCCCCGCCGCGGTGACGGAACCGGAACTCTGCGCCGTCCGTGGTCCCGGTCGGTTGCGGCCACACGCTCACCGCCGTGCCCGGGCCGTCCGTGCCGGCCGCGGTGTCCGGCCGGAAGACGAGGACCTCGATGGGACCGGCGTCCGCGGCGGAGTGCTCGCTCACGAACCCGGCGACCGCCTCCGCCGCCTCGTGTGCGGTCTCGAAGTCGTGGCGGACGTCCTCGAATCCGGGCCCGTCGAGCAGGACGACCGCTCGCGTGGACGGCAGCTCGGCGCAGCGGGTGCTCCACTGCAGCTCAGCCGCATCGGCATCCGCACCGACGCCCGCACCGGCGTCCGCACCGACGCCGGCGCCGCCCACCTCGAGCACGGCCGTGGTCCCCGGCGGCGCGGTCCAGAAGACCATGTCGTACTCGAGGGCCTCGAGCCACGAATCCAGGCCGTGGAGGTGTCCGCCGGAGGCCGCGCCGGGAAGCACACCCCCGGCCGGGGTGCGGTCCATGGCGGACCGTGCGGTCACGGGGCCAGCCCGACCGTGCTCAGGCCCGCGGTCTCGTCGAGTCCGAGCGCCAGGTTCATGGACTGGATCGCGCCGCCGGCGGTGCCCTTGGCGAGGTTGTCGATCGCGGCGGTGAACACCGCGCGGCCGGCCCGTTGGTCCACCTCGATCCCGAGCTGGACGGCGTTGGACCCGAGGACCGAGGCAGTCATCGGCTGGACCCCCGCGGGCAGGACGTGGACGAACGGCTCGTCGCCGAACGCCGCCCCGTACACCCGACGCAGTTCCTCCGCGGTCGCGGTGGTGGGGGCGACCGCGGTGGTGAGGATGCCCCGGGCCATGGGCGCCAGCACGGGCGTGAAGCTCACCGACACCACCGCGTCGGTCACGGCGCGGAGGTTCTGCGCGATCTCGGGGGTGTGCCGGTGGGTCGTCACGCCGTACGCCTTGGCCGAGCCCATCACCTCGGAGGCGAGCATCGGCACCTTCGCGGACTTGCCGGCCCCCGAGGCGCCGGTGACCGAGACGATCGTGATGTCCGACGCGTCGATCAGTCCGGCCGCGACCGCTGGGAACAACGCGATACTCGCCCCGGTGGGAAAGCATCCGGGCACCGCGATCCGACGTGTCGACCGCAGCGCCTCGCGGGCGCCGGGGAGTTCGGGCAGGCCGTACGGCCAGGTCCCGGCGTGTGGCGAGCCGTAGTAGGCCTCCCAGTCGGCGGCGTCCTGCAGTCGGAAATCCGCCCCGAGGTCCACCACGAGGACGTCCGGCCCCAGCTGCTCCGCGATCACCGCGGAGTGGCCGTGCGGTAGCCCGAGTACCACCACGTCGTGTCCGGACAGCGTCTCCGCGCTGGTCTCGGCGAGGACGCGGTCCGCGAGCGGAAGAAGGTGCGGGTGATGCTCGGCGAGGGTCTGCCCGGAGTTCGACCCGGCGGCGAGGACCCCCAGCTCGAGCTCGCCCGACACATACGCCGGATGGCCGAGGAGGAGCCGGAGGAACTCCCCGCCCGCGTATCCGGATGCGCCTGCGACCGCCACTCTGATTGCCATACGCACGAGTATGCATCAAGTTGCAATCTTTTGCACGCAGGCGCTCCCGCCCGCTCAGGCCCCCAGTTGCCGCCGCCCCCCGTCGAAGCGACGCTGCCCCAGATCGACCGTTCCGCCGACCCGACGCCCCTCCTCGAGTCCCGAGGTCCCGACCCGCCGACGGGCGCCACGCACCGCGGTCGGGAAGCGACGCCTGAGCTCGGCGTCCGCCCGCTGGGCGTCCGAGCGCAGGACGAGATCCGCCCCCGTGGCATCGGCGCTCTCCGCCACCGCCCCCCGCTCGGCCGCGGCGAGCCTCCGCCCGACCTCGAACGCGAAACCCGTCATGAACGACTTGCGGTGGGTCACCGCGGAGACCCCGGGCCCCGGCCGCTGGCGGGCCGCGGCGGCGAGCATGACCCCGGTGAGCGCGCCGGCCAGCATCCCCACCCGCTCGACGTGCCGACGGACCCCCACGACGTGGACGATCGTCGTGCCGTCCCTGCGACCGGAGGTGACGGCCCGGCAGTGCATGGCGGCCGCCAGGGCCGCCACCAGTCCCACCTGGTCGGGCTGGTACTTCCCCGAGACCACGTGGTCGAGGACCGACACCTCGGCCGGCCGCGCGTCCGGGCCCGATCTGGCCAGCGCCTCGTCGACGCCGTACTTGGCGAGCAGCGCGTAGGCGCGCTCGAGGAGGACCTCCGCCTCCGGCGTGCCGGCGACGCTCTCGGCCTTGGCGAACAGCTTGCGGACCCGCTCCAGGGCCTTGGCGGCGGAGGGCTCGGTGGACGTGTCGGACAGGTGCGATGCGGTCATGGTCTACTCCTGGTTGTCTCGGCCTGATGGCGAGACGGATAATCGCACAGGTGTACGACAGGGACCGGGCTCAGCGGTGGAGGAACCAGTTGTGGTCGAGGGGACCGGACCCCTGCCCCACGCCGAGCGACAGTCCCCCCTGCAGGGCACCGTCCATCCAGGGTCGGACCCGCGCGTAGGCCGACCGCCAGTCGTCGGCGCCCACGCGCGCGGTGGCCATGGCCGAGGACAGCGAACACCCGGTGCCGTGGGTGTGCGGCGTGTCGACGCGGACGAACGGCAGACGACGCGTGGTCCGCCGCCGCCCCTCCGACTCCACCAGCACGTCCTCGGCGCTGCCGTCCAGGAGATCGCCGGTCGTCGCGAGCACCGCGCTTCCGGTCTGCTCGTGGACCAGTTCGGCCTGCCCGACGATCCCCTCTATGTCCTGGGCGGTGTCCAGTCCGCACAGCACGCCGAGCTCGGGGACGTTCGGCGTGACCAGGTCGACGATCGGGACGAGCTCGCGCAGCATGGACGCCGCCTCGTCGGTCGCGAGGCGACCGCCGGTGGTGGCCACCATGACCGGGTCCAGAACGATGTGGGGAGGACGACGACGACGAAGCCAGTCACCCACCGCCCGGACGAGGGTGGCCTCTCCGAGCATGCCGATCTTCACGGCATCGATCTGGACGTCGTCGGCCACGGCGTCGAGCTGCGCGATCACCGTGTCGACGGGTACCGCGTGGACGTCGTACACCCCGCGCGTGTTCTGCACGGTCACGGCGGTGACCACGCCCATGGCGTACCCGCCGAGCGCGGTGACGGCCTTGGTGTCGGCCAACAGGCCGGCGCCGCCGGACGGATCGGTGCCGGCGATGCACAGGACCCGGGGCACCCGCACCGGGTCAGCCACGAAGGCTCGCCCCGACGGCCTGCGCGGCCGCGTCCACCGCCGCGGTACGCCACTGGCTGGCCTCGTCCTCGGTCAGGGTGCGGTCGTCCGCGCGGAAGGTCAGCGCGTAGGCGAGCGACTTGCGCCCCTCACCGAGCTGGCTGCCGGTGTAGACGTCGAAGAGGCGGACACTCTCGAGGAGCTCGCCGCCGCCGGCGATCAGCGCGGCCTCGACGGCCGCGGCGGGCACGGTGTGGTCCACGACCACGGCGACGTCCTGGTTCACGGACGGGTACGAGGAGATCGCGGGGGCGGGCAGTACCTCGCGCGCGCCCATGGCGGTGAGATCGAGCTCGACCGCGCAGGTCCGCGCGGGCATCCCCAGACGCTCGCAGGCGGCGGGGTGCAACTCGCCGGCGTGGCCGACCACGGCGCCGTCGACCACGACCTCGACGCAGCGGCCGGGGTGCCACGGAGCGAAGGACGCGGCGCGCACCTCGGTCCCGACCCCGAGGGCGGCACCGACGACCTCGGCGGCGCGGACGGCGTCGAGCGCGTCGGCGTCGCGTCCCGCCGACGCGTGGCCGACGGGCTCGCGCTTGCCCGTGTAGAGGGCCGCCACGTGCACCGGCTGGTCCGGCAGCGAATCGCTGAGAACCCTCTGCTCCTCGGCGGTGGGCTCGCGGTCCACCGGCAGCATCTCGACGCCGGTGGTCGAGGGCGTCCGGAACGCCACCTGGGCGACCGAGTACAGAGCGAGGTCGCGGGTGCCCCGGGTCAGGTTACGACGGGCGATCTCCATCAGGGACGGCAACAGCGTGGTCGCGAGATGCGCCTTGTCGCTCTCCAGGGGATTGACCACGGACATCGTGCTGCGGCGCTCGTCGTCGTGGTCGACACCCATCGCGTCGAACACGGACGGATCGACGAACGGTGACGTGAGCACCTCGACGTGGCCGCTGGAGGCCAGGGCGCGCCCCACGGCGCGGCGGCCTCGCTGGGTGGCGGTGAGGCCACGGCCGGCGGGGGCGGTGGGCAGCACCGACGGGATGTCCTCCAGACCCTCCAGTCGCAGCACCTCCTCCACCAGGTCCGCGGGGACGTTCAGGTCGGGGCGCCACGTCGGCGGGGTGACCTCGAGCAGGACCGCGTCGTCGCCGGTCACCTCCGCGCCGATCTGCTCGAGGCGGCGGCGGACGGTGCCCGTCGGGTACTCCACCCCGGCGACCCGGGAGGGCCGGTCCTCGTCGAACGCGATGGTCGGCATGACGGGCGCGGAACCGACGTCGGTGAGCGACGCCTCGACGGTGCCGCCGG
This sequence comes from Dietzia sp. UBA5065, assembly GCA_002415925.1. Lineage (GTDB taxonomy): Bacteria > Actinomycetota > Actinomycetes > Mycobacteriales > Mycobacteriaceae > Dietzia. Next base: position 13,739 of record DIAZ01000127.1, read on the forward strand.
TGATCTCGGCCAGCAGCGTGGCGGCCCGGTCGAGCGCGGCGATCGAGGCCGCGGCGTCCACGCCACGCTCGTAGCGCTTGCCCGCCTCGCTCGGCAGCTTGTGGCGGCGGATCGTCCGGAAGACGGCCAGGGTGTCCCACACGGCGGCCTCGAGCAGCACGTCGGTCGTGGAATCGGAGACCTCGGTGCTGGCGCCGCCCATGACGCCGGCCAGCGAGATGGGGCCGGTCTCGTCGCAGATCACCACGTCCTCGGGGTCGAGAGTGCGCACCGCGTCGTCGAGGGTGGTGAGCTTCTCCCCCGCCCGGGCGCGACGCACCGTGAGACCGCCCTGCAGGCGCGCGGCGTCGAACGCGTGCATCGGGTGGCCCAGCTCGAGCATGACGTAGTTGGTCACGTCGACCGCCGGCGAGATGGGCCGGACGCCCGACAGCAGCAGGCGACGGGCCAGCCACCACGGGGTCGTGGCCGCCGGGTCCACGCCGGTGACCCGGCGCAGGGCGAAACGCCGGGCGCCGGCCTCGTCGGCCACCTCGAGTGGCCACGTCTCCTCCTCGGACGGCAGACCCAGCTCGGTGGCCGGGTCCGCGAAGTCCAGGTCGAAGGCGCACGCCAGCTCGCGGGCGAGCCCGCGCGCCGACAGGCAGTACCCGCGGTCCGGCGTGACGTTGAGCTCGATCACCGTGTCCTGCTCCGGCGCACCGGCGGCCAGGACCGGGCCGGCCGGGTCGCCCGGCTCGGCGGTGCCCGGTGCCAGCACGATGATGCCGCTGTGGTCGGTTCCGATCCCGAGCTCGGAGGCCGAGCAGATCATGCCCTCACTGGGCTTGCCGTAGGTCTTGCGCTTGCCGATCTCGAAGCCGCCGGGCAGGACGGTGCCGGGCAGCGCCACCACCACGAGGTCGCCCTCGGCGAAGTTGCGCGCGCCGCACACGATCTGCTGCAGCTCCTCGCCCCCGACCTCGACCAGGCAGAAGCGGACGGGCTTCTTGAAGCCCTCGAGCTCCTCGATGCTGCTGACCCGGCCGATGGTGAGCGGGCCGGTGATCTCGGGAAGCGTCTCGGGCTCCCCCTCCACCTCGAGGCCGACGCGCACGAACCCGGCGTCGAGTTCGGCCGGTGACACCGACCAGCCGTCGGTGGCGCGCTGCAGGATCTCGGTCAGCCAGGACTGCGCAATTCGCACTGTGGGGTCCTTCGTCGGTCTCGATGGTGGGATGAGCTCGTGGGGCGGTTGGCGCCGGCGCTTCAGTACCGGACGCCGAAGGGCAGCGAGAACCGCACGTCCCCCTCGACCATGTCCCGCATGTCCGAGAGTCCGTTGCGGAACTGCAGGGTGCGCTCGAGCCCCATGCCGAACGCGAATCCGGAGTACACCTCCGGGTCGATCCCGCAGGCGGTCAGCACGTTGGGGTGCACCATGCCGCAGCCGCCCCACTCCACCCAGCCGGCCCCGCCCTTCTTGCCCGGGAACCACACGTCGACCTCCGCGGAGGGCTCGGTGAACGGGAAGTAGTTGGGCCGCATCCGGGTGCGGGTCTCCGGGCCGAAGAGCGCACGCGCGAACGCGTCGAGCGCGCCGCGCAGGTGCGCCATCGTCAGGCCCTTGTCGATCGCCAACCCCTCGACCTGGTGGAACACCGGGGTGTGGGTGGCGTCGAGCTCGTCGGTGCGGAACGTGCGGCCGGGGCACGCGACGTAGATCGGCGGCTCGCGGTCGAGCATCGTGCGGATCTGGACCGGCGAGGTGTGGGTGCGCAGGACCTGCCGGCTGCCCTCGGGTGCGATGTGGAAGGTGTCCTGGAGCGTGCGCGCGGGATGGTCCGGGAGGAAGTTGAGCGCATCGAAGTTGTAGTGCTCGGCCTCGATCTCCGGCCCCTCGGTGATCTCCCAGCCCATGGCCACGAACACGTCCGCGACCTGCTCGGTGATGATCGTGATGGGGTGCTGGGCCCCGACCGGTCCGCGATCGGCCGGCACCGTGAGGTCGAGGGTCTCGGCGACCAGCACCGCGGCGTCGCGCTCGGCGTGCAGCACCTCGAGGCGCGCGTCGTAGGCCTTCTGCACGCGACCACGGGCCACGTTGACGGCCTTGCCCGCGGCGGCCTTCTCCTCCTTGGGCAGCGACCCCAGGGTGCGCCGCCCGAGCGCGATGGGGCTGCGGTCACCCAGGTGTGCCGTCTTGGCGGCGGCCAACGCGTCGAGGTCCGCGGCGGCGGCGAACGCGCTCTCCGCCTCCGTGGCGTAGCCCGCCAGGGACTCCTCGTCGATCCGGACCTCCGCCGCGCCTGTGTCTTCGCTCACCTGTACTGCATCCTCCCCGTCACGCGCTCGCCGCAACCGCCGCGGTATCCCGGATCAGCGTAGTCGATCCGGGTTCCGGTTCCCTGGCCCGCTCACGGGGCGCGGAGTCTCACCGCTCCTCCCGCACCGACCCGGCCTCCACCGCCAGCTCGCGGGTCGAGCGGAACGTCTCCCGCATCCGCCGGTCGTGGGTGACCAGCAGGACGGTCCCGGAGAACGCCTCCACCGCCTGCTCGAGCTGTTCGATCGCCGGCAGGTCCAGGTGGTTGGTGGGCTCGTCCAGCACGAGAAGGTTGACGCCCCGCTGCTGGAGCAGCGCCAGCGCGGCCCGCGTCCGCTCTCCCGGCGACAGGGACCCACAGGCCCTGGCGACGTGCTCCCCGCCCAACCCGAACTTGGCGAGCAGGGTCCGTGCCTCCGTGGGGTCGAGACCCGCGGGATCGGCGGCCACGCAGAACGTGTCCAGCAGCGGCTCCGGGCCGCCGAAGGCGGCGCGGGCCTGGTCGACCCGCCCCGGCTCGACGCCGGCGCCGGTGGTCGCCCGCCCGGCGTCCGGGGTCCGCTCCCCGGCCAGCAGTCCGAGCAGGGTGGACTTGCCGGATCCGTTGGCCCCGGAGATCAGCACGCGGTCCCCGGAGTCGATCTGCAGGGTCACCGGTCCCAGCACGAAGTCGCCGCGACGCACCACCGCGTCGGACAGCACCGCGACCACCGACCCCGACCGGGGGGCGGCCGCGATCTCCATCTGCAGCTCCCACTCCTTGCGGGGTTCCTCGACCGCATCCAGCCGCTCCATCGCCCGCTCGGACTGCGAGATCTTGGCGGCCTGCTTCTCCGACCGCTGCCCGGCGCGGTTGCGGATGTGCTTGTCCCGCTCGGCGTCCTTGCCACCGGACTTGCGCATGGTGTTGCGGACGCCCTTGTCCAGCCACGTCTTCTGCGTCTGGATGCGGTCCTTGAGCTGATCGACCCTGCCCGAGTACTCCTCGTAGGCCTCCCGGGCCCGCTGCCGCGCCAGCGCGCGCTCGGCGAGGTAGGACTCGTATCCGCCGTCGAACACCGTGATCTGGCGCTGCGCCGAGTCGAG
>DIAZ01000127.1:17332-21017 GCA_002415925.1 Dietzia sp. UBA5065
CGCTCGGTGCGCATGAACTCCTCCAGGACGGCCAGCCCGGCCAGGTCGAGGTCGTTGGTGGGCTCGTCCAGGAGCAGGACGTCGTACTGGCTGAGCAGCACCGCGCTGAGGTTGACGCGCGCGGCCTGCCCGCCGGACAGCGCGGACATCGGCAGGTCCAGCACGGCGCCGTCGAGCCCGAGGCGTGCGGCGGTCACCGGGATCCGTTCGTCGAGGTCGCCACCGCCGAGCGCCAGCCACCTCTCGAGGGCGTCGCCGTAGGCCTCCGCGGCGGCGTCCGAGTCGGCCAACCGCTCCGCGAGCGCGTCCATGTGCGCCTGCGCGTCGGCGACCCCGGTGACGCGGTGCAGGAAGTCGCGGACCACCTCGTCGTCGACCCTCTCCACCTCCTGGCGGAGGAGGCCGACCGTCGCCTGCGGGGGGCTCACGGTGACCGCCCCCGACATCTCGGCGTCGGGGTGGCCGGACAGGGCGTGGAGGAGCGTCGACTTGCCGGCCCCGTTGGGACCGGTGAGGCCCCAGACGTCACCCGCCGCGACGACGAGGTCGAGCCCGTCGAACAGGGTCCGCGCCCCCCGCGAGGCACCGAGGCCGCGGGCGGTCAGGGTGGCGGTCATGACCGGGCCGCCTGCACCCGGGCGCTGGTGTGGAGGCAGATCGAGGCCGCGGTGACGATGTTCAGGCTCTCCGCGCGACCCCGGATGGGGATCCGGACCCGCAGATCGGCGGCGTCGACGAGAGGGGCCGGGACGCCGTGGGCCTCGTTGCCGAAGACCCAGGCGGTCGGCCGGGCGAGGAGGTCGTCGGCGCGTTCGACGTCCACCTCGCCGTGGGCGGTCGCGACGGCCACCTGGAGGCCCAGCGCGTGGGCGCGGGAGACGAGGCCCGCCTCGGCGATCCCCCGCACGACCGGTAGGTGGAACAGGCTCCCCGCGGACGCGCGGACCGCCTTGGTGTTCTCCGGGTCGACCCCGCCCTCGGTGAGCCACACCGCGTCGGCGCCCAGGGCGTCCGAGACGCGGATGAGCGTGCCGACGTTCCCCGGCTCCGCCAGGGCCTGACCCACGGCGACGAGCCGCGGTGCCCCCTCGCCGGGCGCCGCCGGGTCGCGCACCACCGAGCGACACAGCGCGACGATCCCCGTGGGCGAGACTGTGTCCGACAGGGACCGGACCGCGCGATCGGTCACCACGGAGACGGTGACGCCGGCCGCCGAGGCGGACGCGACGAGCCCGGCGAACCGCTCGAGCGCGTCCTCGGTGCAGAAGACCTCGGCCGCGGCGCCACTCGTGAGGGCGGCCTCGACCGAGTTGGCCCCCTCCGCCAGGAACCGGCCCGCCTTGCGCCGGGCCGCGGCGCGGTGGAGCTTGGACGCGGAAACGACCCGCGGGGTCCGTTCGGTGAACGGTTCCGCGGGTCGTCCCGTGCCCTCCTCGGGCCTATCTGGATTGGTCAAGTCGCAGACGTCAGGCAGCCGGGGCGTTGAGGTCGGCCGGCAGCGCCGCGCGGGCCACCTCGACCAGCGCCGTGAAGGCGGCCGGGTCGGTGACGGCGAGGTCGGCGAGGACCTTGCGGTCCACCTCCACCTCGGCAAGCTTGAGGCCCTGGACAAAGCGGTTGTAGGTCATGTCGTTGGCGCGGGCCGCGGCGTTGATGCGGGTGATCCACAGCTTCCGGAAGTCACCCTTGCGGGCGCGACGGTCACGGTAGCTGTAGGTCATCGAGTGGAGCATCTGCTCCTTGGCCTTGCGGTACAGGCGCGAACGCTGTCCCCGGTAGCCCTTGGTCGACTCGAGTACGGTCCTACGCTTCTTCTGGGCGTTGACGGCCCTCTTCACGCGTGCCACTGGAAAATCCTCACTGATCTTGGATGGTCGCGTAGACGGCGACCGAAGGTTCTACGTATGTAAAGAGGGCTCAGAGCCCGAGAAGCCGCTTGATGCGGGGGACGTCAGCCGGGGCGACGTCGGTGCGGCCGTCCAGGCGACGGGTGCGCTTGGTGGGCTTCTTCTCCATGATGTGGCGGCGGTTGGCCTGCTGGCGCACCAGCTTGCCGCTCCCGGTCTTCCGGAAACGCTTGGCGGTGCCCTTGTGGGTCTTCATCTTCGGCATGATCGGTCTTCCTCACATGGTTCGTCCCGAGAGACCGGTGAGGTCTCGGGTGAGCGGACGGCGTGCGTCCTCTGGTCTGGTCGGAGCGGTACTCCCGGTGGGACTACTCCGAGGCGGGGTCGGTGACCTTGGACTCCTGCGCCTTGACGCGGGTCTTGGCACCCTTGTGGGGGGCCACGACCATCGTCATGTTGCGGCCGTCCTGCTTGGCGCTGGTCTCGACGTATCCGTAGTCGGTGATGTCGTCCGCGAGACGCTGGAGCAACCGGTACCCGAGTTCGGGTCGGGACTGCTCGCGCCCGCGGAACATGATCGTCACCTTGACCTTGGAGCCCTTCTCCAGGAAACGGACGACGTTCCCCTTCTTGGTCTCGTAGTCATGGGTGTCGATCTTCGGCCGGAGCTTCTGCTCCTTGACCACGGTCTGCTGCTGGTTCTTCCGCGACTCGCGCTCTTTCTGCGCCGCCTCGTACTTGAACTTTCCGTAGTCCATGATCTTGCAGACCGGCGGGCGCGCGGTGGGCGCGACCTCGACGAGGTCCAGATCGGCCTCCAGGGCCAGACGAAGTGCATCCTCGACGCGAACGATCCCCACCTGCTCGCCCCCGGGGCCGACGAGTCGGACTTCGGGGACACGGATTCGTTCGTTGATACGTGCTTCGGCGCTGATGGGCCCTCCTCGGTAGATGGTGCTCTGTCACGACCACTGGCGCGGTCGCGCATACGCCCTCGAGGGACCCCGGGCCCACCGGGAACACCGGTGGAACCGAGAAGGCCCCACGGCGTCAACGCCGGGGGCCTCTCACTCCTCACCCGTCGACGACGAATCACCTGCGATGCACTCGCAGACCCCTCGCCGGGGGTGGTGACCATCAAACTGCCCTGTGTTGGTGACAACTCCGGGCGTCGGATGGTGGGAGATCAGGCTCCTCTTGGACGTCGGAACCCGCTATGTAGCGGGTTCCCACAGTCGATGGATAACTGTACCAGGATCTGCCGGTACCCCCAAACAGGCCCAGGCGTCCGGGGAGGCGCGGCCCGTGGGACAGTGGTCGGCATGAACACCGACCAGCCCTCGTCGGCCGACCAGGCTCCCGAGACCTCCCCCGACGAGCACATCGATGCGCGCGAGGTCGAGATCCTGGATCTCGCCGACGTGCCCGCGCAGGAGATCATCTTCCGCTCGATCGTCGTCCTCATGAGCGCGGCCGCCGAGAAGCTCGGGCTCTCCGACGACGACCCCGCGGAGAGCCCGCACCTGGACCTCGACGAGTCCCGCAAGCTCATCACGTCACTGGCCGGCCTCGTGGCCGGGTCCGCCGAGTACCTCGGCCCGCAGGCGGGAGTGGTGCGCGACGGCCTCCAGGGCCTGCAGCGCGCGTTCCGCGAGTCCAGCGCGTTCCCGGACGAGCCCGGTGAGGGGCCCGGCGAGAAGTTCACCGGCCCCGTCTACTGACGTCGGTCACCGCAACGCCCGCGCCTTGCGCGCGGCAGAGGCCGCGGTCTTGCCCGCCGGGGTCTTCTTGGCCGGGGCCTTCTTGGCCGGGGCCTTCTTGGCCGGGGTCTTCTTGGC
>DIAZ01000127.1:21157-22485 GCA_002415925.1 Dietzia sp. UBA5065
GCCGGGGTCTTCTTGGCCGGGGCCCGAGCCTCGTCTGCAGGCCCCCGTGCCGGGAGCACCTCGGCGAGGAATCGACCCGTGTGGCTCTCCGGGACCGTCGCCACGTGCTCCGGCGTGCCCTCCGCCACGACCATCCCCCCGCCCGCGCCGCCCTCGGGGCCCATGTCGATCACCCAGTCGGCGCTCTTGATCACGTCGAGGTTGTGCTCGATCACGATGACGGTGTTGCCCTTGTCGACCAACCCCTGGATCACCAGGAGGAGCTTGGTGATGTCCTCGAAGTGCAGGCCCGTCGTGGGCTCGTCGAGGATGTAGACCGTCCGGCCGCTCGACCGCTTCTGCAGCTCGGCAGCCAGCTTGACGCGCTGCGCCTCGCCACCCGACAGCGTGGGGGCGGGCTGCCCCAGCCGCACGTAGCCGAGACCGACCTCGGCGAGGGTCCTGAGGTAGCGGTGGATGGAGGTGATCGGTTCGAAGAACTCGGACGCCTCCTCGATGGGCATGTCCAGCACCTCGGCGATGGTCTTGCCCTTGTAGTGCACCTCGAGCGTCTCGCGGTTGTACCGCGCGCCGTGGCAGACCTCGCACGGGACGTAGACGTCCGGCAGGAAGTTCATCTCGATCTTCAGGGTGCCGTCACCCTGGCAGGCCTCGCACCGACCGCCCTTGACGTTGAAGGAGAACCTGCCCTGCTTGTAGCCGCGGACCTTGGCCTCGGTGGTGGCGGCGAACAGGGTGCGGATCTTGTCGAACACGCCGGTGTAGGTGGCCGGGTTGGACCGCGGCGTCCGGCCGATCGGAGACTGGTCCACCTGGACCAGTTTGTCGAACCCGTCGACGCCGTCGATGCGGGAGTGCCGACCGGGAACCTGCCTGGCGCGGTTGAGCTGGTTGGCCAGCGACGTGGCCAGGATGTCGTTGACCAGGGTCGACTTGCCCGAGCCCGACACCCCGGTGACCGCGCAGAGCACCCCGCCCGGGAACACCACGTCGACGTTCTTGAGGTTGTTCTCGCGGGCCCCGCGGACGTGGAGTCTCTTCTCCGTGCTGGCCTCCCGCCGCTTCTCGGGAATGGCGATGGACCGTCTGCCCGCCAGGTAGTCACCCGTGAGCGACTCGGTGTTGGCCAGCAACCCCGCGTAGTCGCCCGAATGGACCACGCGGCCGCCGTGCTCGCCCGCCAGTGGACCGATGTCGACGATCCAGTCGGCCGAGCGGATGGTGTCCTCGTCGTGCTCCACCACGAGCAGGGTGTTGCCCAGGTCCCGCAGCCGCACCAGGGTGTCGATGAGCCGCCGGTTGTCCCGCTGGTGCAGGCCGATCGACGG
>DIAZ01000127.1:22613-39018 GCA_002415925.1 Dietzia sp. UBA5065
AGGCCGATCGACGGCTCGTCGAGGACGTAGAGGACGCCCGCGAGACCCGACCCGATCTGGGTTGCCAGCCGGATCCGCTGGGCCTCGCCTCCGGACAGACTGCCGGCCACGCGGTCGAGCGAGAGGTAGTCCAGCCCCACGTCGAGCAGGAAGCCCATCCGGGCCTGGATCTCCTTGAGCACCCGACCGGCGATCATCGCCTGGCGAGCGTCCAGCTCGAGACCGGCGAGGAACGCCGCGCAGTCCGCCACCGACATGCGACTGATGTCCGCGATGGACTTGTCCTGGCCGCCCGGCCCGGTCATGGTCACGGCGAGGATCTCCGGCTTGAGCCGGGTGCCTCCACACGCCGGACACGGGACCTCGCGCATGTACCCCTGGTAGCGCTCCTTCTGCGACTCCGACTCCGTCTGCTCGAGCCGGCGCGTGAGGAATGACATGACGCCCTCGAACTTGGCGTCGTAGGTGCGCACCCTGCCGTAGCGGTTGCGGTACTTCACCCGGACCATGGTGGGAGCCCCGCCGAGCACCGCCTTGCGGACCTTCGCGGGCAGGTCCTGCCACGGGGTTCTGAGGTCGAATCCCATGTCGTCGGCGAGCCCCGAGAGCAGCTGCTGGAAGTAGTCCGCGCTCTGCCCACCCGCCCACGGCGCGACGGCGCCGTCTGCGAGCGAGCGTTCCGGGTCGGGGATCACGAGGTCCGGGTCCACCTCCAGGTGGGAACCGAGGCCGTCGCAGACGGGACACGCGCCGTAGGGGTTGTTGAACGAGAACGCGCGCGGTTCCAGGTCGTCCAGCGCGATCGGGTGGCCGTTGGGGCACGCCATGTGCTCGGAGAACCGACGCTGCCTGGCGGGGTCCGACTCGTCCACGTCCACGTAGTCGATCACGATCACACCGTCGGCCAGACCGAGCGCGGTCTCCACCGAGTCGGTGAGCCGCTGGCGCGACGACGGCTTGGCCGCGAGCCGGTCCACCACCACCTCGATGTCGTGCTTCTCCTGCTTCTTGAGGGTGGGCGGCTCGGCGAGGGTGTGGAGCTCACCGTCCACGCGGACGCGGCTGTACCCGTCGGCGGCGAGTTGGGCGAACAGGTCCACGAACTCGCCCTTGCGCGTGCGCACGACGGGCGCCAGCACCTGGAACCTCACGCCCTCCTCCCCCTCGAGGATCTGGTCGACGATCTGCTGCGGCGTCTGCCGCGAGATGACCTCGCCGCACGTCGGGCAATGGGGGACGCCGGCGCGCGCGTAGAGCAGGCGCAGGTAGTCGTGCACCTCGGTGATGGTCCCGACCGTCGACCGCGGGTTGCGGTTGGTGGACTTCTGGTCGATCGACACCGCCGGGGAGAGTCCCTCGATGAAGTCGACGTCCGGCTTGTCCATCTGCCCGAGGAACATCCGGGCGTAGGAGGACAGCGACTCGACGTACCTGCGCTGGCCCTCCGCGAAGATCGTGTCGAACGCAAGGGACGACTTGCCCGAGCCGGACAGGCCCGTGAAGACGATGAGGGACTCACGGGGCACGTCGATGTCGACGCCCTTGAGGTTGTGCTCACGCGCGCCGCGGACGACCAGACGGTCCACCATGGGTACTCCTTTTCGAGGGAGGAAGTCGCCACCACATCGCAGTACGCGCGGGGGCCGCCGGTCCCGCAGTCGAAGGTACCAACGTACTCCGACACGCTTCTCGGCACGGACCGCGCTCGGCGTCAGTAGCCTGCAGTGATGTCGCATTCCACCGAGTCCGTCCCTGACCACATCACCCTCACCGAGGGCTACTCCGGCCGGCTGACCGGCCGGCTCACCGGCGAGCGCTGGACGGTGGGCCCGGCCCGCGTGAGCAAGATCTCCGTGGGCGGGATGGACAACAACGCCTACGTGATCGAGTCGGTCGAGACCGGCGAGGGCCTGCTGGTCGACGCCGCCGACGACGCCCCCCGGCTCGTCGCCCACCTACGGGCGCAGGCCCCCGGGGTCACGCGGGTGTTGACCACCCATCTGCACGCCGACCACTGGATCGGCCTCGCGGAGACCGTCGCCGCCCTCGGCCTCACCACCATCGCCTCCCCCGGTGACGCCGGGGGGATCCACGTCCCCACCGACCGCCTCGTCTCCCACGGGGACACGATCGACGTGGGCGACCTCCGCCTCGACGTGATCGGACTGCGGGGGCACACCCCGGACGGCGTCGGGCTCGTGCTGCGCACCGACGAGGGGACCCACCTGTTCCCCGGCGACTCCCTCTTCCCCGGCGGCCCGGGCAAGACCGGGACACCGGAGCAGTTCGACACCCTCATGCACGACCTCGAGTCCCGGGTGTTCGCGACCCTGGACGACGACGTGGTGGTCCACCCCGGCCACGGCGACGACACGACGGTCGGAGCGGAACGTCCGAAGCTCCCGGAGTGGCGCGAACGCGGCTGGTGACGGCGCCGACACCGTCGGACGAGGCCGGATCCCGATCGTAATCAAGTCCTCATCCGTCCGGATCGTCCCAGCCCACCCCACCGTCCGAGCCCGCGGCCGCCGGGGGCGGCACGCGGACCGGAGGCGCACCGCCGGGGTTTTCACTAGGTTCGACCACGCATCCCGATTCCCAGGAGGAACTGATGATCAGACGACTCGCGCGACCCATGCTCGCCACGGTATTCGTGATCGACGGCGTGGAGACGCTCCGCAATCCGCAGCCCCACGTCGCGGATGCGGCACCGATCGTGAAGAAGGCCGCACCCCTGGTCGAGAAGGGTGAACAGGCCGTCAACGACCACGTCACCACGTCGGTCCCGCCGGTGACCAAGGACCCCGAGACCCTCGTCAAGGCCCTCGCGGGCGTCAAGATCGGAGCGGGCGTCCTGTTTGCACTCGGCCGGGCGCCCCGCCTCTCGGCCCTCGCGCTCACCGCGTCGCACCTGCCCTCGACCATCACCCGGCACGCCTTCTGGGCGGAGTCCGACCCCGCAGCCAGGAGCCGCAAGACCACCGGCCTCGCGACCGACGTCGCGCTGCTCGGTGCGCTCATGCTCGCCTCGGTCGACACCGCCGGGCAGCCGGGTCTGGCCTGGCGCGCCCGCAAGGCCGGCGACACGGTCTCGGCCAGGATCCCCGGCGCGAGGGCCGAGTCGGCCGCCGCCGGCGCGGCGATCGCGGGGGTGGCGCACACCGTGGCCGATCAGGCACGCGGCGTGGCGGACACCGTCCGGGACAGGGCGCCAGAGATCGCCGACGTCGTCCGGGAGAAGGCACCGGAGGTGGCCGACCAGGTACGGGGGCAGGCGACCGGTTTCGCCGACGTCGTCCGGGAGAAGGCCCCTGTCGTGGCCGCGGTCCTGCGTGAGCGCACCGCCGCCGCGAAGGAGCAGGCCGCCCCGATCGCCGCGCAGGTCCGCGATCAGGCGGGCCTCGCCGCCACCCGCGCCGGGAGTCTGGACACCAAGGACCTCCTCACGTCCGCCGAGAAGAAGGCCGGCTCGGCGAGGAAGATCGCCAAGGCGGAGACCGATCGCGCACGCGCGAAGGCCGCGGCGGTCATCCAGCCCTGACGATCCACCCCCCGGGTGCCCGCGCACCCGACGCCGACGACCCCGCCCTCACCGGCGGGGTCGTCGGCGTCGCGGCCCCCCGCGTGACACCCGGTAGCCTTGATGTCCTGCCCTGAGCCGTCCGCCCACCCGAGAGGAGCGCTCATGACGAGTCACGATGCCGTCGACGAGGAACAGCGCCATCTCGGCCGTCTCCTCGATCGTCTCGAGGAACTCCGCGCCGCGACCCGGGCCCGTCTCGACGCCGTCCTCCGGGGCTCCGGTGGCACCCCGCAGGCGCGGTCGGAGCGGGAGTCCTTCGCCCGGCTCTATTCCTCCGAACTCGCCGCGTACAACGCCGCCAACCTGGGCCTGTACTTCGGCCGCCTGGACATGGGGGACGGCGAGATCCGTCGGATCGGCCGGGTGGGGTTGAGGGACGACGACGAGGACCTCACCCCGCTCCTGTTGGACTGGCGCGCGGACCACAGCCGACCCTTTTATCTGGCCACCACCGCGCGGCCGGAGGGCGCGCACCGGCGCCGCCACCTGCGCACGATCGGCCGACGGGTGATCGGGATCCACGACGAGTTCCTCACGGCCCCGGCGGACGGCGGGCTCCCCGAGGACCACGACGGCGTGGTGGGCGAATCCGCCCTCCTCGAGGCCCTGGACACGGCCCGCTCGGGTCACATGACCGACATCGTCGCCACCATCCAGCGCGAGCAGGACCAGATCATCCGCAACCCCCACGCGGGCGTCCTGGTGGTCCAGGGCGGTCCCGGGACGGGGAAGACGGCCGTGGCCCTGCACCGCGCCGCCTACCTGCTCTACACACACCGGCGCAGGCTCGACCGCAGCGGCGTCCTCATCGTCGGCCCCAACGCCCGGTTCCTCGACTACATCGCGCGTGTCCTCCCCTCCCTCGGCGAGTCGGGGGTCGTCCTCCGCACGCTCGCCGACCTCTACCCGGGGGTGCGGGCCGCGGGGCCGGAGACGCTCCGTGGCGAGGAGGTCAAGGGCTCGGGCGAGATGGTGGGCATCCTCAAGGCCGCCGTCCGCGCCCGCCAGTCCGCCCCCGACGGCGACGTCGTGGTCCGCTGCGAGGGGCGCGACCTCGTGCTCACCCCCGCGATGGTGCGGTCCGCCCGAGGGCGCGCGCGCATGACCCGCCGCCCGCACAACCCGGCGCGCGAGACGTTCGCGGCGCGGATCGTCGACGCGCTCACCGAGCAGTACGTGGCCGTCCTCACCGACCCGGTGGGGCAGGCCGAGGCCGTCGCCTGGTCCCCCGACGGGGACGGGGTCGGCGACCTCGGCGACCCGGCCCGGCCGCTGCTCGACGCGGCGGATCGTGCCGCCCTCCGGGCCGAGGTCGAGGTCGCACCCGAGGTGAGCGCCGCCATCGACGAATGGTGGCCCACCCTGCGACCGGAACAGTTGCTCGCCGACCTCCTCTCGAGTCGGGACCGCATCGCCGAGGCGGCCGGCGACTACGTGGCCGAGGACCAGGACGCGCTCTTCCGCGAGGACGGCCGGGCGTTCTCGGTCGCGGACGTCCCGCTCCTCGACGAGCTCGCCGAACTGCTCGGAGACGTCCCCGCAGCGGACGGCGGGGACTCGGATCGCGACTGGGCCGAGCAGGTCCGCCAGGCGGAGGAGGCCCTGGAGATCCTCACCGGTTCGGCCGTGCAGGACATCGAGGACGATCTGGACCCGGAGGTCCTCATGGCCTACGACGTCGTGGACGCCGAGTCGCTGGCCCGGCGACACAGCGCGGACTCCGATCTCACGGTGGCCGACCGTGCGGGCGCGGACCGGACCTGGGCGTTCGGCCACGTGATCGTCGACGAGGCGCAGGAGCTGTCCACGATGGCGTGGCGGGTGATCATGCGCCGCTCGCCGAACCGCTGGATGACCCTCGTGGGAGACGTCGCCCAGACCTCGTCGCCGGCGGGTATCGACTCCTGGGGTGACGCCCTCTCGCCCTACGTGGACGATCGGTGGGTCCACTGCGAGCTCACCGTCAACTACCGCACGCCGGAGACCATCTCGGCCGTGGCGGAACTGCTGCTCGCCCAGATCGACGCCTCCGCGGTCTCCCCCCGGACGGTGCGCGCCGGTCGGCGACCGGTGTCGTGGCTCGAGCCCCGACCCGGGTCGGCGAGCGGGATCGTGCTCGAGCGGATCGCCTCCGTGCCGGAGGACCGTGCGGTGGCCGTCCTCGTCCCCGACGGCCACCGGGACGAGGAATCGGCGGACATCTCCGCCCTCCGACAGGCGGTCACCGCCACCCGCCCCGGGGTCTCGGTCCTCCCGCTGTCCCTGGCCAAGGGGCTCGAGTTCGACGTGGTGGTGGTGATCGATCCGGATCGCGTCCTCGAGCGGTCGCCACAGGGGCTGCAGGACCTCTACGTCGGGGCCACCCGCGCCACCCAGGAACTCGTCCTGGTCCAGCCCGGCGGCTTCGGTCCCCTGCTGTCCCGGATCCGGGACACCGTCTCGCACGACTCTCAGGAGCTCACCGCATGATCACCAGCCCACAACGCATGGCGGTGGTCTCGGTGTGCCTCGCGCTGGCCGCGGGGGCGACGGGGTGCGGGGCCGCGAGCGAGTCGACCGGCGCCACCGAGGTGGCGGGCACCGTCGCGCAGGCGCAGGCGGGGAGCGCCGACACCGCGGCCGAACCGATCCGGACCAACAGCGAGACGCACTTCCTCGACGAACTGACCGCGATCGGCATCCCCACGGGCATGTCGGCGGACACGACCGTGGAGGTGGGGATCGGAATCTGCCGGAGCATCGCCCACGGCGCCGGGCTCGAGACGATCCTCGACCGGATCCGTCCGCTCACGAGTGCGATCGCCGCGCAGGACACCCGGCTGGACACCGCCGAGGTGGGCCGGGCGATCGTCGACGCGAGCCGGACCCACCTCTGCGGCTGAGCGTCGCCGCTAGGTCGTGTGGACGATCAGCACGTCGCAGGTGGCGCGGCGGGCGGCGTCGGCGGGCACCGACCCGAGGAGCCGACCGGTGAGAGAGCTGAGTCCCTTGTTGCCCACGACCAGCAGGTCCGCCTCCAGCTCGTCGGCCAGCTTGATGAGGGACTCGACGGGAGCGCCCTTGACGGTGCGGGCCTCGACGCGGGTCGCACCCGCCGCCATGGCCCGGTCCCGGGCGGTCCGGACGATGTCCTCGGCCGGGTTGTCGCCGCGGATCTGGTAGGCGTCGGCGCCCAACTGGTCGGCGGCGTGGCTGACCGACCGCGGATCGGCGGGCACGTAGGCGCAGGCGATCACGAGGGTCGCGGATGCGTCCGCGGCGAGTTCTCCGGCACGATCCACGGCCAGGTAGGACGACTCCGAGCCATCCGTGCCCACGACCACCTTCTTGTAGGCGCTCAATGCTCTTCCTCTCGTAGGGAACAAGTTTCACCCAGCGTAGTGCGAGGACGTGGTCTCCGTACGCGGTAAGCGCCCCACGTCACAGTGACCTGTCAGTCGATCCCCGCCTCCCGCATCCCCTTGAGTTCCTTCCGTAGCTCCGCGATCTCGTCGCGGAGCCGTCCCGCCAGTTCGAACCGCAGGTCCGTGGCCGCGGACATCATCTGCTCGGTCATCTCCCCGATGAGCTTCTCGAGTTCCTTGCGCGGCCGGGCCGCTCCGCCGGCCGCGCGGGCCCCCACCAGTTCGGGCCGCTCCCGGGGATCGGACACGTCGCCGCTCACCTCCCCCACCCTGTCGAGGATGTCGGCGATCTTCTTGCGCAGCGGCTGCGGGTCGATCCCGTGTGCGGTGTTGTAGGCGACCTGCTTCTCCCGACGCCGGTCGGTCTCCTCCATCGCGATGCGCATCGACTCGGTGACCCGGTCGGCGTACATGTGGACCTCCCCGGACACGTTCCGGGCGGCGCGGCCGATCGTCTGGATGAGCGAGGTGCTGGAGCGGAGGAAACCCTCCTTGTCCGCGTCGAGGATCGCCACGAGGGAGACCTCCGGCAGGTCCAGCCCCTCGCGGAGCAGGTTGATGCCCACCAGGACGTCGTACTCGCCTCGCCGGAGATCGCGGAGCAACTCCACGCGCTGCAGGGTGTCGATCTCCGAATGGAGGTAGCGCACGCGGACCCCGAGTTCGAGCAGGTAGTCGGTGAGGTCCTCGGACATCTTCTTGGTCAGCGTGGTCACCAGGATCCGCTCGTCCCGCTCGGCCCGGGCCCGGATCTCGCCGATCAGATCATCGATCTGACCCTTGGTCGGTTTGACCACGATCTTCGGATCCACCAGCCCGGTCGGCCGGATGACCTGCTCGACGAACTCCCCACCGGTCCGCCCCATCTCGTAGCTGCCCGGGGTGGCGGAGAGGTACACCGTCTGCCCGACCCTCCCGGAGAACTCCTCCCACGTGAGCGGCCGGTTGTCGAGCGCCGACGGGAGCCGGAACCCGAAGTCGACGAGGTTGCGCTTGCGTGAGGCGTCGCCCTCGAACATCGCCCCGATCTGCGGGACCGTGACGTGGGACTCGTCGATCACCGTGAGGAAGTCCTCGGGGAAGTAGTCGATCAACGTGGCCGGGGCACTGCCCGCCGGCCGCCCGTCGATGTGCCTGGAGTAGTTCTCGATGCCGGAACAGAACCCCACCTGCTGCATCATCTCGATGTCGTACGAGGTCCGCATGCGCAGACGCTGCGCCTCCAGGAGCTTGCCCTGGTTCTCCAACTCGGCGAGCCGCACCTCGAGCTCCTCCTCGATCGAGGCGATCGCCTTGGCCATCCGCTCGGGCCCGGCGACGTAGTGGGTGGCCGGGAAGATCCGGACCTCGTCGACCTTCCGCACGACGTCGCCGGTCAACGGGTGGATGTAGTACAGCGCGTCGACCTCGTCACCGAAGAACTCGATGCGCACGGCCAGCTCCTCGTAGGTGGGGATGATGTCCACCGTGTCGCCCTTGGCGCGGAACGTTCCCCGTGTCATCGAGACGTCGTTGCGCTCGTACTGCACGTCCACCAACAGCCGGAGCAGCTGATCCCTGTCCACCTCCTGGCCCACCGACAACGCGACCGACCGATCGAGGTAGGACTGAGGGGTGCCGAGGCCGTAGATGCACGAGACGGAACTCACCACCACGACGTCGCGTCGGGAGAGAAGCGACGACGTGGCGGAGTGCCGAAGCCTCTCCACGTCGTCGTTGATCGACGAGTCCTTCTCGATGAACGTGTCCGTCTGGGCGATGTACGCCTCCGGTTGGTAGTAGTCGTAGTAGGAGACGAAGTACTCGACGGCGTTGTTCGGCAGCATCTCGCGCAGCTCGTTGGCCAGCTGCGCCGCGAGCGTCTTGTTGGGCGCCATCACCAGGGTCGGGCGCTGCACCTTCTCGATGAGCCAGGCCGTGGTGGCCGACTTGCCGGTGCCGGTGGCACCGAGCAACACGATGTCCCGCTCACCCCTGCCCAACCGCTCGGTGAGCTCCGCGATCGCGGCGGGTTGGTCGCCGGACGGGGTGAACTCGCTGACCACCTCGAAGCGGTCCGTGCTGCGTTCGACGTCGCCGATCGGGCGGAACTCCGAGTACGACAGGACCGTGGAGTCAACGGGCACCCCGTCGTCGGGGATCTCGGTCGCGAAAGCCATACCGTCCAGCGTACGAGTCTGCGGTCGCACCTGCCGGTCGAGACGCGACCACGGCAGGCTGAGAGGCGTTACCCTGGGTCACTGATCGGTGTTCACATAGATCGACCGTCTGGAGTCCGCCCGTGAATCGCGCCCCGCGTCGTCGTCGTCATATCCCACCCCACCGGCACCAGCGCGGGACCCGGACGGCCGCACTCGCCGCTGCCACCTCGGTCCTCACCGGAGCTCTCACCATCGTGGCGCCGCTCGCGGTGGCCGCCCCGTGCGACGTCTGGCCCCCGGTCGGCACCGGCGGCGGCAGCGGTTCGAGCAGTTCCGGCGGAGGCTCGCCGGCGGCGCCCTCCCAGCCTGCGCCCCCGGCTGTTCCCTGGAACAACGGCGCCTCCGGCTACATCCCGATCCTCCAGGGCCGCACCACCACCGTCGAACTCCTCACCGGGCGCACGAGCCCCAACAACACCGTCGACCGCTTCGGGATCACCGGGACCGACCTCGGCATTCTGTGGACGAACGGCGGCGCCGGCGGCAAGAACCAGGTGCACATGGCGCTGGGCGACACGATGGGCGACTGCGACGGCGACGCGCAATGGCGCAGCAACATCCTGTTCCGCTCCTCCGACACCACCCTCTCCAACGGCATGCGGATCGACGACGCCCCCATGGAGGCACCCGGGCTGGCCGCGTCCATCCTCCCCAGGTCCGGGCTCCCCGGCGAGACCACGGTGATCCCCACCGCCGGCGTTGCCGTGGGCCAGACGCAGTACCTGCGCTACATGTCGGTGGAGACCTGGGGCGACCCGGGCGAGTGGACCACCAACTACTCGGCCCTGGCCAGGTCCACGGATAACGGCACCACCTGGACCCCCGTCTCCGGCACCGCCCGCACCGGAACCGGGAACCTGGCCCTGCCCGGCAACCTCGGCGCCGCACACTCCGCCCATGCGGCGGCCCAGATGAGCGCGTTCCTCCAGGACCGCGGTTACGTCTACGAGTACCTGACCCCGTCCGGCCGAAACGGCTCGGCGATCCTCGCGCGGGTCCCGGCGGCGGGAATCGAGAACATGGGCGCCTACGAGTTCTGGACCGAGTCCGGCTGGGCGTCGGACCGGAACGCCGCGAAGGTCGTCCTCGACGGACAGGTGAGCGAGCTGTCGATCTCGTGGAGCGGCCATCTCAACCGATACATCGCTCTCTACACCGATCAGAGCAACAACGTGGTCATGCGGCAGGCCCTGACGCCCGAGGGCCCGTGGTCGGGCAAGGACATTCTGCTCTCGTACGACCATCTCCCCACCCTGTACGGGGCATTCGCGCACCCGTGGAGCCCCGCGATCCAGTCGAACGGGAAGGATCTGTACTTCACGCTGTCGACGTGGGATGCCTACAACGTCTTCCTCATGAAGTCCGACCTCTCCGAGCTCGCTCCCCGCACCCCGGGTTCCGAGACCTCCAGGGCGCGCGTCGCCGACGACAGCTGGACCCGCGACACCCCCGATCCGGCGGACACCGGCGAGACCGTTCTCGTCGACCGGATCCCCATCCCGGAGGCCTAGTACATGTCCCGCCCGCGCACCCCCTCATCCCCCCGGCGGCTCACCGCAGCAGCCACCGCCGCCATCACCGCCACCATCACCGCCGCTGCCGCGATCTCCGTCGCCGGCACGATCGGGGTCGGCACGGCGTCCGCCGGCCCCTGCAGTGAGATGTTCGGCAACTTCGGCTCGCTGCTCGAGCAGCAGACGGGGGCGGGAATGGCCACCGGGTCGTCCGGCTCGTCGGGTTCGCTCGGCTCGCTCGGCTCGTCCGGCGACTCCGGATCGCTGGGGTCGGTGTCCACATCGCTCGGGTCGTCGGATCGGTCCGGGTCGCTCGTGCAGCAGCTCGAGACCGGCTCACTCGGCAACGGACTCTCCGGCTCGCTCGACCCGCTGATCGGGTCCGTCTACGGCATGCCGCCCTGGATCACCGGCGAGGAGGGCACCGTCCCGGTGCTGCGCGGTCCGACCCGGTTCCTCCAGTTGGTCACCGGGCCCACGAGCCCGAACGACACGATCAGCAGGTACGGGGTCGCGGGCACCGACCTCGGCGTCATGTGGGACAACGGCGACGCCGTCGACCCGGAGATCCTCATGGCCTTCGGCGACACCATGGGCGACTGCTCGGTGCCCGGAGACCAGTGGCGGTCCAACGTCCTGTTCCGCTCGGAAACGCCCGGCGACGCACTGGCCGGCGGGATTCGCGTCGCTTCGGCCGCGCAGGACCAGGACGGGATGGCCAAGTCGATCATTCCCCGGGTCGGCCAGACCGGCGAGGTGACGATCATCCCCACCGCGGGCATCTCCGTCAACGGGGTGCAGTACCTGCGATATATGTCGGTCGCACACTGGGGCCAGCCGGGGTCGTGGACCACCAACTACTCGGGGATGGCCTACTCGACCGACAACGGTGAGAACTGGACCGAGGTGCCTGAGATGGCGCGCAGGATCACCTCCGCCGGCGAGCCCGGCGCGGGCGCACCCCCGGTGGACAGCGCGTGGAACTCCGCCCAGATGAGTTCGTTCCTCAAGGTCGAGGAGGGCCCGGGGGTCGGCTTCCTGTACGAGTACCTCACCCCGTCGGGACGGCAGGGCGCGGCGATCGTCGCCCGGGTCCCGCTCGCCGGGTCCCCGGACTCGGAGGACCTGGAGGGCGCTCCCCTCCTCGAGGGTGTGCTCGACCCCAGTGGGTACACGTACTGGGACGGCTCGACCTGGGTGGACGACATCGGGGACGCGGAGGCGGTGCTGCCCGCACCAGCCAGCGAGATGTCGGTCATGTGGAACGCCCACCTGGGCAAGTACACCGCGATGTACTCGCAGGGCTTCGACTCCATCGTGCTCCGCACCGCGGACACCCCGTGGGGACTGTGGGAGAACGCCACCACGCTCATCGACTATTCGATCCTGCCAGGCGTGTACGGCGGGTTCATCCACCCCTGGTCCCAGGGCGGTGACCTGTACTACCTGGTCACCACGTGGAACGCCTACAACGTGTTCCTCGTCCGGACGGACCTGGACGCGGTCTTCCCGAACCAGGGCGTGAGGCGCTCGCAGGCTGCCACCGAGTCGCAGACCGAGGTCGTGCGCCAGGTGCCGGTCTCCGAGCTGGTCAACGGGGTCGTTCCGACCGAGTGACGCACGGAGCACGGTGAGGGCCCGGCTCCGGCCGGGTCCACACCGTTCGTCGGTTCAGTGCCCGCCGGGGGGCGGAGTCAGAACCGGGCGGCCCGGCAGCGAGTACGCTCCCACCGTCGGGTCTCCTCCCGGTCCGCGCGGCGCAGGATCTGCGAGTACTCCTCCCTGGCCGCGGAATCGTCGCCGATCACCTCGGCCATGAGGAGCGCGAACGCGTGTTCCGGGTCGTCCTCGGCGAGAATCGTCACCTCGAGCGGCCTCACGGGGTCGCACCAGTGCAGGAGTGGGCGAAGGCTGGAATGGTCCTGAACCCAGCCGGCGCCGGTAAGCGCGTGCAGCGCCGCATCCGCTCCCGCCTCGTCGCGGACGGTGACCTGGATGTCGATGATGTCCGGCGCGTCCAACCCGACCACCGAGGTGGGCCCCACGTGGTCGATCCTCGGGGCGAGTCCACCCACCACGTGTCGCAGGCGTGCAATGGCCCGCTCCGCCTCCGCCGCCCACTCGGGCCGGAACGGCACGACGGTCCGATCCCCGATCACCGGGGTACCCGTCCTGAGGTTGTGCTCGAACGGGACCAGCCTGAACTCGACGAGCACCCGGGTGAGCTCCACCACCGCGTCACGCTCGCCCGAGTTGTCGACGAGGACGTCCGCCACGGCCCGTCGCTGCTCGTCGGTCGCCTGACGCGCCATACGGGCCCGGGCGTCTGCCTCAGGCATGCCACGTTGCTCCACGAGGCGGGTCAGCCGGATGTCCGCCGGAGTGTCCACCACGATCACCAGGTGATAGCCCGGGGTCATCCCGCCCTCCACGAGGAGGGGCATGTCGTGCACGACGATCGCATCCTGCGGCGCGGAGCCGAACAACTCCGCCGTGCGCTCGCCGATCAGAGGATGCGTGATCGCGTTGAGAGCCGAAGTGCGTTCGGCGTCGACGAAGGCGAGCGCCGCGAGAGCAGCACGATCCAGTGCCCCGTCCGCGTCGAGGATCCCCTCCCCGAACTCGGCGACGAGCATCGCCAGCCCCGGGGTGCCCGGCTCGACCACCTCGCGGGCGATCTTGTCCGCGTCGACGATCACCGCTCCCGTTTCCGCGAGGACCGACGTCACCGTCGACTTTCCGGCGCCGATCCCACCGGTCAGACCCACCATCAGCATGTCCAGTAGTCTAGGCGACCCCGAAAAGTTTACAGCGAACCACTGGTTCTATACGGTTCTCCTCATGCGCCGCGCAGCGACCCTGTCCTCAGCACTCCTCGCACTCCCCGTGGCGCTTCTGACCACGTCGACGCTCGTTCCTGGATCCGCCGGAGCCCAGTCCTCCGGTTCGCTGGGGTCGTCCGGTCTGGGCTCGCTGGGGTCCTCGGAGTCGAGCGGGCCCTGCAACAGCTTCTTGGGCAATTTCCCGCCGAACTCCCTCGGAGTCAACCTCACCACCGGCTCGCTGGCGAACGCCGCGAACTCCGTGGCGGGGGCTGCGGCCTCCTCCGTGCGCGACTTCCCTCGGTGGATCACCGGTGACCAGGGCACCATCCCCGTACTCAAGGGCGCAACATCCGTGATCCAGCTGGTCACCGGCCCCACCAGCCCGGCGAAGACCGACTCCATGTACGACATCTACGGGACCGACCTCGGCATCATGTTCGAGCACGGGAACGAGACGATGGTGATGTTCGGCGACACCTTCGGCGACTGCACCCCGACCGGCAACGCCTGGCGATCGAACGTCATGCTCACCGCCGAGAGCGGTGCGCCCACGAGCGGCCTGAAGATCACCGGCGCCCGCCCGAGCGGGGCCGACGGTGTTGCCACGGCGCTGGTTCAGGGCGCCCACCAGGCCAACGGTGCCGGCGAGGTGACGGTGATCCCCACCGCTGCGATCAGCGTCAACGGCACCATGTACATGCGCGTCATGTCCGTCCGGGACTGGAACGCCCCGGGCGGCTGGAACACCAACTACTCCGCCCTGGTGAAATCGACCGACAGCGGTCGGACGTGGAAGATCCTCACCGCTTCGATGCGTCGGGTGACGAACTTCAACGGCTTCAACCCCACCGTGCTGTTCGAACCCGGTAGGGACACCCTGCCGCCGGTCGACAACGGCTGGTACGGCATGCAGATGAGTGCCTTCGTCGAGCGCGACGGCTACCTATACGAGTACATGACCCCGTCCGGTCGCCAGGGTCCCGCCATCCTCGCGCGTGTCCCGACCAACCAGATCGAAGAGCCCTCCGCTTACCGGTGGTTCAAGGGCGGAAATACCTGGGATTCCAATCCGACCGGCAGCCGGGTGATTCTGCCGGCCCCGGTCGAGGAACTGTCGGTGGCGCACAACGAGCACCTGGATCAGTTCGTCTTGCTCACGTCGATGGCGTCCGGCGTCGTCTCGATGCGGGTCGCGGACAATCCTGAGGGTCCCTGGTCCGCCCCTCAGACGCTGGTGGACCGTCGAATGTTCCCCAACGCCTACGCCCCGATGATCCACCCGGCGTCTATCACCTCCGACGGCAGGCATCTCTTCTACGCGTTGTCGACCTGGGACGCGTACAACGTCTTCCTTCTGCGCACCGATCTCACCGAGTTCGACTTCGACTTGCCCGACACGGACACGCATACTGCCGTAGAAGCCCGCGTCACCGTCGCCGACGCCGTGGAGGCCGGAGCCATCAACGATGAGGGCGTGATCGACGAGCAGCGCCTCGAAGAGGTTGCCGTGGTCTCGCCTGCGGAACCCGAGCCGATCGCGGAGCCGACGGGCCGCTGATCCTTCGTTCCCGGATCATCACGCGGGAACAGGGTGCACGGACGGGAGCACCGGCCGAGCCGAGGGCGGACACATCACCCAGGGGATGCAGCGGACGCCAGAACGACCCCGGCCGGGATCCCCCACCTTGGTGGGGTACCCGGCCGGGGCCGTGTGACGTCCTGCGAGACGACTAGCGCCTCAGGCAGCGACGATTACTCGCCGCCGGCCAGCTTCGCGCGCAGAGCGGCGAGCTGCTCGTCCGACGCCAGCGAGCCGCCGGTCGACTCCGCCGGGCCGGTCTCCGCAGCGGCGGGACGGCTGGACGGGGCGGACTCCGACGAGTAGTTGGTCGGAGCGGCCTCCGCGGCCTCCGCGGCGGCCGCGCGGCCCTTCTCGATCTGGCCGGTGTGCATCTTGTGACGACGCTCGGCCTCGGCGTAGCGGTTCTCCCACTCCTCCCGCTGCTTCTCGAAGCCCTCGAGCCACTCGTTGGTCTCGGGATCGAAGCCCTCGGGGAAGATGTAGTTCCCGGCCTCGTCGTAGCTGTCGGCCATGCCGTACTTCGACGGGTCGAACTCCTCCGTGTAGTCCTCGTCCGCCTGCTTGAGCGAGAGCGAGATCCGACGACGATCGAGGTCGATGTCGATGACCTTGACCATGGCGTCGTCGTTGACCGTGACGACCTGGTCCGGGACCTCGACGTGGCGCTCGGCCAGCTCGGAGATGTGGACCAGGCCCTCGATGCCCTCGTCCACGCGGACGAACGCACCGAACGGCACGAGCTTGGTGACCTTGCCCGGGACGATCTGGCCGATCGCGTGGGTCCGGGCGAAGTGCCGCCACGGATCCTCCTGCGTCGCCTTGAGCGACAGGGAGACGCGCTCGCGGTCCAGGTCCACGTCGAGGACCTCGACGGTGACCTCCTGGCCCACCTCGACGACCTCGGACGGGTGGTCGATGTGCTTCCAGGACAGCTCGGAGACGTGGACGAGGCCGTCGACGCCGCCGAGGTCCACGAACGCACCGAAGTTGACGATCGAGGACACGACGCCCTTGCGGACCTGGCCCTTCTGCAGCTGGTGCAGGAACTCGGAGCGGACGGCGGACTGGGTCTGCTCGAGCCACGCGCGACGCGAGAGGACGACGTTGTTGCGGTTCTTGTCCAGCTCGATGATCTTGGCCTCGAGCTCCTGGCCCACGTAGGGCAGGAGGTCGCGGACGCGACGCATCTCCACGAGGGAGGCGGGCAGGAAGCCACGGAGACCGATGTCGAGGATGAGGCCGCCCTTGACGACCTCGATGACGGTGCCCTTGACGGCCTGTCTCTTATACACATCT
>DIAZ01000061.1:0-5933 GCA_002415925.1 Dietzia sp. UBA5065
AGGTCACCGCCGAACACAATTTCACACGAGAGCCCCGATCGCCTTCCGCGACCGGGGCTCTCGTCATTTCACCCGTGCTGTGGGGTTCCCGGGGTGCGGCCGAGCGCGGCGTCCACGACACGACGGGCCAGTGGCGACGTGCGGAGATCCTCGAGGCCGACGAGCGCTCCCCGGCCGTCGGACAGGGGAACCCGCCAGTTGGGGTACTCGTCGGACGTCCCGGGCATGTTGACCGGCCGGCGGTCGCCCACCAGGTCCGCCACCGAGACCGCGCAGAGCAGCGAGGGGGTCGCGGACAGCATCGCGTGCAACGCCACCACCAGATCCTCGGGGCTGTCGCCGCGCAGGAGTCCGCGCCGGCGGGCGGCGTCCGCGTACGAGCGGATCTCCTCCCCGGCGCTGCGGCGCTCCTCGTCGGGATCGCCGGTCAACTGCCCCAGCTCGCGACGGATGTCCACGTGGACGAGATCCGCGTACCCGGCGGACGGGGGGAGATCGTGCGTCGTGACCGAGGCCATGCACAGCCGGCGGTAGCTCTCGGGGGGTAGCGGGCTGCTGTCCCGCTGCTCGAACCACATCACCGACGTCCCCAGGACCCCGCGCTCGGCCAGCACCTCTCGGACCCCGGGAGCGACGGTTCCCAGGTCCTCGCCGACCACCACGGCGCCGGCGCGCGCGGCCTCGAGCGCGAGGACGCCGAGCATCGCCTCGGAGTCGTACCGGACGTAGGTGCCCTCGGTGGGCGGGAGGCCGGCGGGGATCCACCACAGTCGGAAGAGCCCGAGGATGTGATCGATCCGCACCCCGCCTGCGTCACGCAGCGCGGCCCGGACGATGTCGCGGAACGGGCCGTAGCCCTGCTCGGCCAGGGAGTCCGGGCGCAACGGCGGCTGCGACCAGTCCTGTCCGCGCTGGTTGTAGACGTCCGGCGGCGCTCCCACGGTGACACCGCGGGCGAGCGAGCGGTGAAGTGCCCAGGCGTCGGCGCCGGTCGGGTGCACACCGACCGCCAGATCGTGGAGGATCCCCAACCGCATGCCCGCCTCGAGGGCCTTCCGCTGGGCCGCCGCGCGTTGCTCGGCGACCAGCCACTGCACCCACTGGTGGAAGCGGACCTCCCCGGCGTGATCCCGGGCGAAGCGCGCCACCTCGGGGGACTCGGGATCCCGCAGGGCCGCGGGCCACCTCGACCAGTCGGCGCCGTGTTCCGCCGCGAGCGCGCACCAGACGGCATAGCGGCCCAGTCCCGGTCCCTCGGCGGAGACGAAGTCCGCGAGACCGGACTCTCGCTCGGCCCGCCGCGGGGCGGCGAACAGGATCCGCAGCGCCTCGAGTTTGGCCGTCCACGAGGAATCGCGGTCGATGGTGTCCGCGAGGTTGGCG
Organism: Dietzia sp. UBA5065; assembly: GCA_002415925.1. Classification (GTDB taxonomy): domain Bacteria; phylum Actinomycetota; class Actinomycetes; order Mycobacteriales; family Mycobacteriaceae; genus Dietzia. The sequence continues at coordinate 1,384 of DIAZ01000061.1, forward strand.
GGGTGCTGCGACTCCGCGAGCGCGTCCACCCTCGCCCTGTCGGCCGGCGGCAGCCCCGCGTATTCCGGGATCTCCTCCGGCCGCAGGTAGACAGGCGAGGCGAACCTGCGGGTGGTCGGCAGGTACGGGGACGGCCCCAGCGGAGGGAACGGCTCCCCGGCGTGCATGGGGTTGACCAGCACGAAGTCGGCGCCCAGGTCCCGGCCCGCCCACTCGGCCAGGGCGACCAGATCCGACAGGTCGCCGACGCCCCAGGACCGCGCCGATCGCACTTGGTAGAGCTGGGCGGCCAGTCCCACCGCGCGTCGCTCGTCGAGTCCGGCGGGGATGGGGATCGTGGGTGGTGAGACCAGGAGGGTGGACTCGGCGCGGTGCGAGGCGGCCTCTTCACCCTCGACGACGGCGAGGAGGCGATGCCACCCGGTCGGCAGCGACCCCGGGAGCCGGACGGCGAGGCGGTCGGTGAGCACGCCGTCGACCTCCCGCGACTGCTCGGGGGTGGGGGACGGGCGCAGCTCGAGGGGGGCGGATCCGTCCTCGAGGGCGATCGACAGGCGCACCCTCGCGCCGCGCGGGACGTGGACCGGGCTCGTGAGGGCGGTGCCCTGCCTGGCCACGACGGTCGGGGGCAGCACACGCCGCCAGGGGCGCAGCCGCACCTCCGTCAGGGCTTCACGGACGGCGGTGTCGCCCTCGTCGTCGTCGCGTCCGGTCTCCACCCCCATGGCGGCGAGGACCGCTCGGAGCGTCCGGGAGGAGATGTCCCGGTGGACACCGTGCGCGTCCTCGTAGCTGGTGGCGACCCCGCACTCCGCGGCGAGCTCGGCCAGGGCGGGGGGTACGGCGTCGATCGGGCTCACGTGTGTCCTCAGTGGTGGGGCGGCGGCTGGTCTCACGGCGTCACGGACGCGCAGGCTCCACTGTGCCACCGGTGCGTACCGGGTGCGGTGAGCCGAAACGGACCGCACTCCGAACCGCCCGGGAGCACCACGTAGTGTGAAGCGGAACACGTACCAGTTCCGCCCAGAGAAAGGCCGTGGACCACCCATGACCGAGGCATTCATCTACGACGCCATCCGCACACCGCGGGGCAAGGGTAAGCCCGGCGGCGCCCTCCACGGAGTCAAGCCCATCGATCTGGCCGTCGGGCTGATCGAGGAGATGCGTCACCGCTTCCCCGACCTCGACGAGAACCGGATCTCAGACGTGATCCTGGGCATTGTCAGCCCGCTCGGGGACCAGGGCATGGACCTGCCCCGCATCGCCGCGCTGGCCGCCAAGATGCCCGACACCGTCGCCGGTGTCCAGATCAACCGGTTCTGCGCGTCCGGCCTGAGCTCGATCAACATCGCCGCGCAGAAGATCCGCTCCGGCTGGGACGAGGTCGTCCTCGCCGGCGGCGTCGAGTCGATGTCGCGCGTCGCGATGGGCTCGGACGGCGGCGCCTGGGCCATGGACCCGGCAACCAACTACGACACCTACTTCTCGCCCCAGGGCATCGGTGCGGACCTCATCGCCACCATCGAGGGCTTCAGCCGCGAGGACGTGGACCGCTACGCGGAGCGCTCGCAGCGACTCGCCGCCCAGGCCTGGGACGAGGGGCGGTTCGACCGGTCCGTCGTGCCCGTCAAGGACATCAACGGCATCACCATCCTCGACCGGGACGAGCACATGCGCCCGGGCACCACCGTCGAGTCGCTCGCCGGCCTCAAGCCGTCGTTCGCCATGGTCGGCGACATGGGTGGCTTCGACGCCGTGGCGCTGCAGAAGTACCACTGGATCGAGGAGATCAACCACGTCCACCACGGCGGCAACTCGTCCGGCATCGTTGACGGCGCCGCGCTCGTGCTGGTCGCCTCCGAGAAGGCCGGCACGGAGATGAACATGGAGCCGCGCGCCCGCGTCGTGGCTTCGGCCACCTCCGGTGCCGACACCACCATCATGTTGACCGGCCCGACGCCGGCCGCGGAGAAGGCCCTGGCGATCGCCGGCCTGACCGCGGATGACATCGACCTCTGGGAGATCAACGAGGCGTTCGCGTCCGTCGTCCTGCGCTTCCAGAAGGACATGAACATCCCCGACGAGAAGCTCAACGTCAACGGTGGCGCGATCGCGATGGGTCACCCCCTCGGCGCGACCGGCGCCATGATCACCGGCACGATGATCGACGAGCTCGAGCGGACCGGCGGCAAGCGCGCCCTCATCACGCTCTGCGTGGGCGGCGGCATGGGTGTCGCCACCATCATCGAACGCGTCTGATCCGCCCCACCAACACGGCCATACAGGAGTAAAGAACCAGTGAGCGAAAACATGTTCCGGTGGGAGCAGGACGGCGACGGCTTCGTCACCCTCACCATGGATGACCCCGACCACGGCGCCAACACGATGAACGCCCGGTTCATCGACGACTTCACCACCACCGTCAACCGCATCGAGGCCGAGAAGGACTCGATCAAGGGCGTCGTGCTGACCTCGGCCAAGAAGAGCTTCTTCGGCGGCGGCGACCTCAAGTCCATGATCCAGGCGGGCCCGGCCGACGCCGAGGACCTGTACGCCCGGTCGATGGAGATCAAGGGCCGCATGCGCGCCCTCGAGACCTGCGGCGTGCCGGTCGTGGCCGCCATCAACGGCGCGGCCCTCGGCGGCGGCCTCGAGCTGGCCCTGGCCACCCACCACCGCGTGATGGCCGACGCCCGTGGCGCCAAGGTGGGTCTGCCCGAGGTCACCCTCGGCCTGCTGCCCGGCGGCGGTGGCATCGTCCGTACCGTGCGCATGTTCGGCCTGGCCCAGGCCGTGCCGAACATCCTCATGTCCGGCAGGTCCTTCGCGCCCGCCAAGGCACTCGAGATGGGCCTCGTCGACCAGGTCGTCGACGCCGACACGCTCATCGACGCCGCCAAGGCGTGGCTGAAGTCCGAGCCCGAGGCCACCCAGCCGTGGGACCGCAAGGGCTGGAAGCTGCCCGGCGGCACCATCACCCACCCGGCCCTGGCCGGCGTCCTGCCGTCCTTCCCGGCCAACATGCGCAAGCAGACCAAGGGTGCGCCCTCCCCGGCGCCGCGAGCCATCATGGCCGCGGCCGTCGAGGGGTCGCAGGTCGACTTCGCGACCGCCGAGAAGATCGAGGCGCGCTACTTCGTCTCGCTCGTCACGGGCCCCATCGCCAAGAACATGATCCAGGCGTTCTTCTTCGACCTGCAGCACTGCTCGTCGGGTGGCGCGCGGCCCACGGCCGCCGACGGCTCCGAGATCCCCAAGACCGAGTTCACGAAGGTCGGCGTCATCGGCGCCGGCATGATGGGCGCGGGCATCGCCTACGTGTGCGCGAAGGCGGGCATGGAGGTCGTGCTCAAGGACGTCGAGATGGCCGGCGCCGAGAAGGGCAAGGCCTACTCCGAGAAGATCGAGGCCAAGGCGCTCGAGCGTGGTCGCACCACCAAGGAGAAGTCCGACGCCCTCCTGGCCCGCATCACCCCGACCATCGATCCGCAGGATCTGGCCGGCTGCGACACGGTCATCGAGGCGGTCTTCGAGTCGCCCGAGCTGAAGAAGAAGGTCTTCCAGGAGATCGAGGGCATCGTCAATCCCGACGCGCTCCTCGGCTCCAACACGTCGACCCTGCCGATCACCGACCTGGCCACGGGCGTCCAGCGTCCCGAGGACTTCATCGGGATCCACTTCTTCTCGCCCGTCGACAAGATGCAGCTCGTCGAGATCATCAAGGGTGACAAGACCACCCCGGAGACGCTCGCCAAGGCCATCGACCTGACCCTCGCCATCCGCAAGGTGCCGATCGTCGTCAACGACTCGCGTGGCTTCTACACCTCGCGCGTCATCGGCACGTTCGTCAACGAGGCCATCGGCATGCTGGATGAGGGCATCGAGCCCGCCACCATCGAGCAGGCCGGCCGCATCGCCGGTTACCCGGCCGCGCCGCTGCAGCTGTCGGACGAGCTGAACCTCAACCTCATGCTCAAGATCCGTCAGACCGCGCGCGACGCCGCCGCCGAGGCCGGCGAGGAGTTCGTCGAGGTCGCCTCCGACCGCGTCACCGCCAAGATGGTCAACGAGCTCGAGCGGTCCGGCCGCCTCGCCGGTGCCGGCTTCTACGAGTACTCCGACGGCAAGCGCACGGGCCTCTGGCCCGGCCTGCGCGAGGCGTTCAACACCTCGCCGGACAACGCCCCGCCGCTGCAGGATCTGATCGACCGCATGATCTTCGCCGAGGTGCTCGAGACGCAGAAGTGCGTCGATGAGGGTGTGATCGAGGATGACGCCGACGCCAATATCGGCTCGATCATCGGCATCGGCTTCCCCGCGTGGACCGGTGGCACCCGCCAGTACGCGAAGAACTACTCGGAGCCGGGCGCCAAGGTCGCCTCGGGCTACAAGGGCTTCGTCGCCCGAGCCGAGGAGCTGGCCGCCAAGTACGGCGACCACTTCCTGCCCACCGAGTCGCTGAAGAAGCTGGCCGCAGAGCAGGGCTGATCCTGTTCCAGCCCCACTGAACCGCGCAGACGCGCGCGAGGCGGCCGCCCCCGGTGTTCCGG
>DIAZ01000061.1:6206-10607 GCA_002415925.1 Dietzia sp. UBA5065
GATCTCCGGGATCCCGTCGGCCTCCCAGGTCACGGCGCTCGAGGACCCGCGCTCGTACCAGGGGCAGCTCGCGCTGCAGCTCACGGACGACCCGGTGGAACCCATCGCCGGCGACCCGGTGCCGCAGCTGCCCGCAGTGGTCACCGACAACCAGGGCACGGTCGTCGAGGTGGCGGACGTCTCCCGCGTCCTGCCGCTGGACATCTACGGGACCCTGTCGAGGATCGTGTTCGAGCTCGGCCTGGGCGACAACGTGATCGGCCGCGACATCTCGTCCTCCTTCCCGGAAATCGCCGACGTCCCGCTGGTGACCACCGACGGGCACCAGCTCAACGCCGAGGCGATCCTCGCGCTCAACCCGTCCGTGATCATCACCGACACCTCGCTCGGTCCGTGGGACGTGGTGCTGCAGCTGCGCGACGCCGGTGTCCCCGTCGTCGTCGTCGACTCCCACCGCTCCCCGGAGAACGTCGAGGCACTCACCGAGGCCGTGGGCGACGCCCTCGGCCTGCCGGAGGAGGGGCGCGCGCTGGGCGAGCGGACGCGCGCGCAGATCACCGCGACGCAGGAGTCGATCGCCACGATCACCCCGGAGTCCCAGACGCAGCAGCTGCGCACGGTGTTCCTCTACGCCCGTGGGGCGGCCGGGGTGTACTACATGTTCGGCCAGGACAGCGGCGCGGACGAGCTCATCTCCGCCGCCGGCGGGTACGACGTGTCCTCAGAGGTCGGGTGGAAGGGCGCCAAGCCCGCCAACGACGAGGGGCTGATCGCCGCGCAGCCGGACGTGATCATCATGATGAACAAGGGCCTCGACTCCGTGGGCGGAGTGGACGGGCTGCTGGAAAAGTTCCCGGCCATGGCCCAGACGCCCGCCGGGGCCAACGAGCGCGTCATCGCGATGAACGACGACCTGGTGCTGTCCTTCGGCACCCGCACGCCGGCGGTCCTCAACGCGCTCGCCGTGGCGCTCTACGCCCCCGACGCGCTGTGACCCTCACTGACGCGCGTCCCGCCGCCGCGCACGACCGCGCGCCCGAGACCGGCGGAACGAACCGCCTGCTCACCGGCGGTCTGTTGGTCGCAGGGTTGGCGGTCGCGCTGGTCGTGTTGGCGGTGATCGCCGCCGCGTCCGGCCAGTTGTCCATCCCGCCGAGCGAGGTCGCCTCGGGCTTCCTGCGCGGCGTCGGAATCGGCCTCGGCCCCGCCGAGAGCCATCCCCGCGCCGACGCCACCCTGTGGAGCGTCCGGTTCCCGCGGGTGGCCATGGCGATCGTGGTGGGCGCGGCGCTGGCCGTCGCGGGCGCCCTCATGCAGGGCGCCTTTGGCAACCCGCTCGCCGAACCCAGCGTGGTGGGCGTGTCCGCCGGCGCGGCGGTGGGCGCGGCGTCCGCGATCGTCTTCGGCCTCACCGCCTTCGGCCCCTGGACGAGCGTGGCCTGCGCCTTCATCGCCGGAATCGTCACCACCGCCGCCGTCTACCTCTTCAGCCGTAGCAACGGCCGGACCGAGGTGGTGACGCTGGTCCTCACCGGCATCGCGGTCAACGCGGTGGCCGGCGCGGCGCTGGCGTTCCTCATGTTCCTCGGCGACACCCAGGCCCGCGAGGAGATCGTGTTCTGGCAGCTGGGCAGCCTGAACGGCAGCCGCTGGGAGTACGTGCTCGTGGTGGCCCCGCTGGCCCTGCTCGGGCTGATCCTGGCGTCGCGCCTGGCCCGCTCACTGGACCTGCTAGCCCTGGGGGAGCGCCCGGCCCGGCACCTGGGAGTCGACGTGGAGCGGCTGCGGATCTACTCGATCCTGCTGGTGGGCCTTCTCACTGCCGCGGCCGTGGCGTTCTGCGGGATCGTCGCCTTTGTCGGCCTGGTGGTGCCGCACCTGGTCCGCATGATCGCCGGCCCCGGGCACCGGCTGCTGCTGCCCGCCTCGGCGCTGGGCGGCGCGGTGTGTCTGCTCGCCGCCGACCTGCTGGCCCGCACGGCTGTCAACTATGCCGAGCTGCCGCTGGGGATGGTGACCGCGGCCGTGGGCGGCCCGTTCTTCTTCTGGCTGCTCCACCTCACCCGTCGCACCGCAGGAGGCTGGGGATGACCGCGCACGCGACCCGCACGCCCGTGTTGCGTGCCGAGGGAGTGACCGTCCGGATCGGTGGCCGCGTGCTTCTCGACGCGGTGGACCTGGATGTCCATGCTGGCGAGGTGCTGGCGCTGGTCGGCCCCAACGGGGCGGGCAAGTCCACCCTGCTCGGCGTGGTGGCGGGGGACACGGCGCCCGACTCCGGCCGGACCCTCCTGGACGGCACGGACCTGCGCAGGTGGCGCCTGGGAGACCTCGCGCGGCGCCGGGCCCTGCTGACGCAGGCCAACTCCGTGGCCTTCCCGTTCAGCGTGCGGGAAGTGGTGGTCATGGGACGCGCGCCGTGGACCGGACTGCCCGAGGGGGACGACGACGAGCTGATCATCGACGAGTCCCTGGCCGCCACCGACACCACACACCTGCACCTCCGGACGTTCCCGACACTGTCCGGCGGGGAGAAGGCCCGGGTGTCGCTCTCGCGGGCCCTCGCGCAGCGCACCGGGATCCTGCTGCTGGACGAGCCCACCGCCGCCGTGGACCTGCGGCACCAGGAGATCGTGCTGGGGCTGGCGAGATCTGTCGCCGACGCCGGGGGAGCGGTGGTGGTGGTGCTCCACGACCTCGCGCTGGCCGCGGCGTGGTCCGACCGCATGGTGATGATCGCGGGCGGCCGGGTACGCGCCGAGGGCGCCCCGGCCGAGGTCCTCACGGCGGAGCTGGTGGAAGAGGTCTACCAGCAGCGGGTCCTCATCCACCGTCACCCGGTGACGGGGGACCTGCTGGTCACCCCGGACCGTCGGGGGCTTCGGCGTCCCGCCGTCTGTTCGCAGAGCACCCACCCGGGCGCCTGCGACCCCGTTCTCAAGGAGTTCTCATGACCCACTCCACGGTCCGAACGCCCCACGGCGCGAGTCGGCGCATGGTCGCCATGACGGTCGCCGCTGTGGTCGCCGCGCTGGGCATGGTCGCCGTGTCGGCCGGCACCGCGCAGGCGGTCGCGCGACTGACGGCGACGAGTTCGCTGAGCGGCGCGGTGGCCTCGACCTCGGGGCCCACCACGTTCACGGTGAGCGGGTCGGGCTTCCAGGCCGTCCAGGGCGGTTTCGGTGGCGTCTACGTGGGCTTCGGTTGGGTCAACGGATCCAACTGGGGCCCGTCAAAGGGCGGCGCCACCGGCACCTCCTACGACTACGTGCCCGACGAGCAGTCCAGAAGCAACAAGGGCTACCAGGCGTTCGTCGCGTTCCCGGGGTCGGAGACCTCCGGGGAGGCCCAGGGGACGATGGGCGCGGACGGATCGTTCCGCATCTCGCTCACGGTTCCCGGTCCCACGTTCACCGGTGCCGGCGGCAAGCGGATCGACTGCCGACAGGTCACCTGTGGGTTCCTCACCTGGGGGGCGCATGGCGTTCGCAACGGCGCGAACGAGTCGTTCACCCCGGTGACGTTCCAGGGCGGGGCGGCTCCGGCCGCGCCCGCGGAATCCGGGGCCGCGCCGGCGCAACCGTCCGCAGAGGCACCGGCCGCCGCGGGCCGCGCCGGGTCGGGCCGCACGGCGGACACCGCCGGGCGCGCGGGTCGGGCCCAGACCTCGATCGAGGCACAGGGCGCCCCCGCCGTCGTGGCGGGCGGCGCGGAGACGGGGGCTCCGGCGGCCTCGACGGGTGACGCCGGTGCGGACGGCGAGGCCTCCATGCCGGCGGAGGGACCTGTGGACGCGACCGGCGGGACCACTCTCAGTGGCGCCGCGGTGATCGAGGTCGACCGCAAGTCGGCACGTGCCGGGGGAGCGATGGGCTTCGCCGCCGCCGGCTTCTGGCCCGGCGAGCAGGTGTACGTGGTGTTGGGCGACGGGCTCGCCGCGGTGGGTCCGGTGGTGGCGGGGGTCGACGGCGAGGTCGCCGGCGTGATCGTCCTGCCCGAGGGGATCGAGCCGGGGACACACGAGATCCGCGCGGCCGGCGCCGGCTCGGGCCTCGAGGCCACCGAGCGCTTCCCGTTGCGGGTGGACATCACCCCGGCCGCGTCGTCCAGCACGCTGCGCGACTCGATGAAATGGCTGTTCCTGGCGCTCGCCGCGCTGGCGCTGCTCGCCGTGGGCGCGTTCGTGGTCAAGCGCCGTCAGGATGCCGCCGATGACGCCGACGCGCAGACCACACACCCCACCACCGTCACGCAGGAAGAGGTTCAGCGATGACCAGGCAGATCTCCTCGACGCTCCGAGGCCCGCTCGCGCTGGCGCTGGCCGTTGTGCTCGCCCTGGCGGCGGCGCTGTGGGCACCCCCGGCACGCGCCGCCGCGGTGGAGATCGCCGACGCGGAGTTC
>DIAZ01000140.1:0-6261 GCA_002415925.1 Dietzia sp. UBA5065
AGATGTGTATAAGAGACAGCCCTTCTGAGGGGACGGGTCAGACGAACCTGCGGCTGACCTTCTCGGGGAGCAGGGAGAGCAGCGGGCCGATCGCGATCCACGGCGTGGTCGGCACGAGCGCGCGGGTCGGTTCGGAATCGATCGCCTTGACCAGAGCGTCGACACCCTGGTCGAACTCGGTCATGAGTGGGGTCTTGACCGAACGGTTGATGTCGGTGCGGATGTACCCGGGCAGGATGTCGGTCACCACGATCCGGCTCCCCGCGCTGTCCAGCTCCGCGTGGAGGCCCTGCGCGAGCGAGGAGACGAACGCCTTGGTGGCGCCGTAGGTGTTCTGCGCCTTGGGCATGCCGCGCAGCGAGCTCACCGAGGAGATGAACACCAGGTGGCCCTCACCTCGAGCGAGCATCAGCTCCATCGCCGCCTCGGCCTGGTTGAGCGTGCCGATCACGTTGACCATCGCCGTCTCCCTGTTGGCGTGGGCCTTTCCCGTGCCGATCGACGCGCCCTTGCCCAGGCCGGCGTTCAGCACGAACCGATCGATCCCCCCGAGCTCGGCGTCGAGTTCCCGGAAGACCGTCTCCACGGCATCGCCGTCGGCCACGTCGAGTTGGCGGACGGCCACGGTGATCGTGGGGTGAGCCGCCAGGAGTTCGGCGCGGAGCTCCTCGAGCCGGTCCAGGCGACGGGCGCAGAGCGCGAGGTTCCTGCCCTTCGCCGCCCAGCGGCGAGCCATGCCCTCGCCGAGACCCGAACTCGCTCCGGTGATGAGAATGGTCTTGCGCTCGGTCACGTGTTCTCCTCCGATGATGGTCGGGCCAGTGTGGCACGACGCGGCTGACAGGACGGGCAACGGTAGGCGATTCGGTCCAGCGAATCGCTGGGTTCGTCCGGGTCCGCCAGGCCCCCCAGACGGAAGGTCTCCACCCGGGCCCCGCACCGACGACACGGCATGCCGTCGCGCCCGTACACCCACAGTCTGCGACCACGACGGGTGTCGCCCGTGGTCACCCTGACGGCGCGGTCGGCGTTGGCCACGAGCAGCCGCCGCGCGAGGACCACCACCGCACGCAGGTCCGCGACCGTCTCGACCGGGTCGCGCGGATCGAGGCCGCGCAGGAAGCACAGCTCCGCGCGGTAGACCGTGCCGATCCCGGCGAGGTTGCGCTGGTCCAGCAGCGCCTCCCCGATCGTCCGGACGGGGCGCCGCGAGATCCGCCGCAGCACCTCCGCGACGCTGGCCTCGGGATCCCAGTCCGCGCCCAGCAGGTCGGGGCCGAGGTGCTCGACGGCGCGCTCGGCCTCGGCCGGGTCCAGCGCGCGCAACAACCCCAACTCGGTGCCCACCACCTCGGTGCCGTCCGCGGCCAGGACCAGCCGCGCGGTGTGACCGGGGAACCGCCACCGCTGCCCGGCGGGATGGACGTGGATCCGGCCCTCCATCTTGAGGTGGATGTGGAGGGTGACGGGGTCGCGACCCAGGGCGTCGGGGCCGACGACGACGAAGAGGTGCTTTCCCCTCGACCTGGCCGTCTCCACCGTCCTGCCGCGCAGGTCCACCGCCGCGAACCGCGGGACGCGGAGTTCGGCCCGCTCCAGGGTCCGGCCGGCCAGCGCCTCCCGGACCCGCTTGGCCGCCCGGTGGACGGAATCGCCTTCCGGCATCTCGGACCCCCGTTCGTCTGCAGGACCGGCGCGGGCCCTAGGTGAGTGTGCGGACCATGGTGCCCTCGTCGGCGCCCGGGACGTCGACGAACCCGAGCCGCTCGTACAACCGCCGTGCCGGATTCCCCGTCTCGACGCTGAGCGAAATCCGCGTCACCCCCCGATCGGCCGCACGATCGCAGGCATGCCGGACCAGCCGCTCCCCCAACCCGGCGCCGCGATGGCCCGGCCACACACAGACACAGAGCTCCGGCACCTCGTCGGCCACGTAGCCGTACCCCGGGTCGGCGGCGTCGAGGAACAGGTACCACACCAGCCCCACGACCGAGCCTCGATCGCCCGCCACCCACGCCTCGTCGCCCCGAGCGCGGTCGAGGACCGTGTACCGCGCGAGGTCGGCCTCACGAACGACGTCCGCCGCGGTGACGAGCTGTCGGCCGGACCAGTTGACGTTCATCACGGTGGCCTCGACCAGAAGCGGGGCCTCGGCGTCGGGGAGCGGCCGGAGAGGCATTCCCGGCGCGCCCTCCGGACCACCGCCCCGGCTCACCATCCCAGCTCCCGACACCCGACCGCACCGGAGGTCTCGATCTGCACCGTCACGTGCTCGATCCCGTGCCCCTCGAGCAGGACGCGCGCCTCGTCGAGCACCTCGGCGTGGCCGGCGTCGGCGTGCACCACCAGATGGACGGTGCCCACGTCCATGCCGGAGGTCAGAGTCCACAGGTGCAGGTCGTGCACCTCCTCGACTCCCCGGACGGCGGCGAGTCCGGTCTCCACCGCCGCCGGATCGACCCCGGCGGGCGCGTGTTGCGCCAACACCGACACGACCTGCCGGCCGAGCATCACCGCTCGCACCACGATGAACACCGCGATCGCCACGGCCACCGCGAGGTCCCACACCGTGGAGCCGGTGGCCCGCATGAGCAGCGCGGCGGCGATCACCCCGACCGATCCGGCGGCGTCGGCCACCACCTCGAGATAGGCGCCGCGCACCGCGAGGCTCTCGGACGACCCGCCACGAAGCAGGACCAGCGAGATGACGTTGACGACAAGACCCAGGGCTCCGACCAGCAGCATGGTCCCGGTCGCGACGGGGGCGGGCGACCCCGCCCTGCGGATCGCCTCCGCCAGGACGTAGACGCCCATCCCGAGCATGATGAGGACCGCCAGCCCGGAGGCGAAGATCTCGATGCGGTAGTGGCCGAAGGTGCGGCGGCCGGTGGTATCCGGGCGCGCGGCGATCACCGTCGCCAGCAGCGCGGCGCCGAGTGCCACCACGTCGGCCGCCATGTGCCCGGCGTCGGAGAGTAGCGCCAGGGAGCCGGAGACGAGGCCGGCGACCAGCTCGACCAGGAAGAACGCCGCCGTCAACGCGAACGCGGCCCCGAGTGCCTCCCGGAAACGCGCCCCGGCATGACCCGTCGGACGGTCGCCCGCGGAGCCGGGCCCGTGTGAATGTCCGGCACCCATTCGAGCCCCCTCGCGTCACATGCATCAATGCGCATATTCTAACCCGTCTCGCGGCGGGCCTCAATGCGGAGGTGGTGCGGCTGGGGTCACCGCCTGATGCGCAGCCCCTTGGGCGTGATCCCGAAGCCCGCGGACTCGAAGGCCGCCGCGACGGGCGAGGTGTGCACCGGCTCGCCGTTGACGGTCGTCACGGTGAGCGGGCCGACGGCGCCCGACCGCACGGCCCCGACGAGTGCGGACGCCGCGAGGGGCACGGCCTCGGGACGCTCGTCGAGCACCAGGACGGTTCTGCCGCCACGTTCGACGAACAGCGCGCACAGCCCGTCGACCAGCACCACCAGCGCACCCGCCTTCCTGCCGGGCCGGTGCCCGGACCCGCCGTCGGCGCCCGGGGGCCACGGAAGCGCCGCCCCGTACGGGTTGGCCGGGTCGGTTGCGGCGAGGACCCGAACGACCGGGTCCTCGGCACCGGAGGGCCAGCGGGCGTCGTCGGCGGTGTCGTCGAAGCCGCGAAGCCTGTCGACCGTGTTGCCGGCCGCGAACTGGGCGGCGCCGAGTCCGTCGACGAAGTAGCCGCGGCGGCAGCGGCCCGAGTCCTCCATCTGTGCCAGCACCTTGTAGACCGCGGCGAACCCTCCCGGGATCTCCTCGGCCTCGACCGCCCCCCGGGTCACCACGCCGTGCCGGAGCAGGAGCGTCTCGGCCCAGGCGTGCGCGCGCACCGTCGCGTCGGTGACCGGCTCCGGCACCAGCGACCAGCGACCGGCCACCACCGGCGGGGTGCGGGTGCCGGCGGCCATCGCACCCCCCAGCTGCGCCATGGTGGTCCGCCCCAGCCGAGCCCGGCGGGGCCTGGCGGACGAGCGCGGCGAGCGGTGCGCGGTGCCCGAGCCGGAGGACCCACCGCCGGCCAGCACGGCGCGCAGCGGGGCGAGCGTGTCGTTGGTGACGGCGCCGTCCCACACCAGGTCCCAGAGCGCGTCGCGGACGGCCGCCTCGGTCACGGGGGTCCCGGTGGCGGGGGTCTCGGTGGCGGGGCCCTCGGTACCGGCGCTGCCCGCCGTCGCGACCGCCGCCGCCTCCTTGACTCTGGTGACCACGTCGCGGAAGAACAGGGCGCCGCCGCGGAGGGAGTCGACGACGGCGAGGTGGACCGCCCCGTCCGGCTGCGGTCGATCGAGCGGCAGCGTCGCCCCGGCCGTGTCCGCCGGATGCAGGGAGACCCAGCCGTCGCGGGATCCCGCCCGGCCCCGCCCGCTCCAGATCACCTCGCCCCCCGCGAGGAGCTCGTCGAGCATCGCCGGGGAGTAGTCGCAGACCCGGGGCGCGAGGACCAGCGGCTCGAGGGCGGAGGCGGGCAGCGCGAGCCCGTCGAGTTGCTCGATCACCGCCAGGACGCCGTCGACGCCGGACTCCGTGCCGGGGCCGACGCCGGGTCCGACGCCGGGGCCGACGCCGGGGCCGGACGCCGCCCCCAGTCCCTGCCAGCCGGGCAGGAACCGGGCCAGCGCCGAGTGCGACACCGGCTCGATCTGGCTGCGCAACGCCGCGAGGCAGCGGCGGCGGATGTGCCGCAGCACCTCGGCGTCGCACCACTCCGAACCCGTGACGCCGGGACGGAACTCCCCCGCCAGCAGCGTCCCCGACGAGGTCAGCCGGTCGAGCACCCCGCGGGCCACCGCGACGCCCAACCCGAATCGACCCGCGACGGCGTCCACGGTGAACGGGCCGTGGGTCCGCGCGTACCGGCGGATCAGCTCGCCGAGCGGGTCCGCCACGTCGCCGAGGAACGCCGAGGGCACCCCGGCCGGCGGGGGCACGCCCAGTCCGTCTCGGAGCCTGTTCACGTCCTCGACCCCGGCCCACCAGGTCCGACCCGCGTGCTCGACGGACACGATGCGCAGCGCCCGGGACAGCGAGGCCAGCCACCCCGGCACCGCCTCCGGATCGGTCGACCGCTCGGCGACCTCCCCGGCCGTGAGCGGGCCGAGCAGACGCAGGAGGTCCGCCACGGCCTCGGCGTCGCGGGCCGCGCGCTCGGGCTCGAGGTGCTGGAGCCGACGCTCGATCGAATCCAGCACCTCGGCGTCGAGCAGTTCCCGCAGCTCCACGCGACCCAGGAGCTGACCCAGGAGGGTCGGGTCTATCGCGAGCGCCGCCGCCCGCTTCTCTGCCAGCGGGGAGTCGCCCTCGTAGAGGAACGCGCCGACGTAGTCGAAGAGCAGCGACTGGGCGAACGGCGAGGCGCTCGGGGTGTCCACCTCGACGATCCGCACGGTCCGCGACTCGATCTCCCCCAGCAGCCGTTCGAGCGCCGGCACGTCGTAGACGTCCTGCAGGCACTCGCGGACGGCCTCGAGGATCATGGGGAAATCGGGGTAGCGGCGCGCCACGTCCAGCAGCTGCGCTGACTTCTGCCGTTGCTGCCACAACGGGGCCCGCCGGCCGGGGTCGAGGCGCGGGAAGAGCAGGGCCCGCGCCGAGCACTCCCGGAACCGCGAGGCGAACAGCGCCGACCCGCCCACGTGCCGGGTCACCAGGTCCACGGCCTCCTCGGCGCTGATCGCGAAGAGCTCGGCCCCCGGGCGGGCGCCCACCTCGCCGTCGTCGATCGTGTCCGGCACCCGCAGGATGATCCCGTCGTCGGACACCACCGGCACGGCGTCGAACCCGTGCGCGGCGGCGAGCCGCGCGCGGACCGCCTCGGCCCAGGGCCAGTGGACGCGGGCGCCGAACGGCGAGTGCAGGACGATCCGCCAGTCGCCCACCTCGTCGCGGAACCGCTCCACGACGAGCGTGGTGTCGCTGGGGACGTGGCCGGTGGCCTCCCGCTGCTCGGCCAGGTAGCGCCGCAGGTTGGTCGAGGCGTTGAGGTCCAGCCCGGCGGCGTCGAGGCGGGAGACCACCTCGTCGTGGGACCCGCCGCCCACCTCGCGGAGGAACCCGCCGAGGGCGCGCCCCAGCTCGGCGGGCCGGCCCTGGTCGTCGCCGAGCCAGAACGGCAGCCGTCCCGTCCCGCCGGGGGCGGGGGTGACCAGGACCCTGTCGTGCGTGATCTCCTCCACGCGCCAGCTCGACGCCCCGAGCGCGAACACGTCACCGACCCGCGACTCGTAGACCATC
>DIAZ01000140.1:6394-14088 GCA_002415925.1 Dietzia sp. UBA5065
CTCCTCGTCCAGTTCCCCGACCCGGGTGGCCTTCTCGCCCACCATGAACACCCCGAACAGCCCGCGGTCCGGGATGGTGCCGCCGGAGGTGACGGCGAGTCGCTGCGCGCCCGGTCGGCCTGTGAGGGTCCCGGCGTCGCGGTCCCACACCAACCGCGGCCTGAGCTCGGCGAAGTCCGCGGACGGGTATTTGCCCGCGAGCATGTCCAGCGTCGCCTCGAACGCCGACCGCGGCAGGCCGACGTACGGGGCGGTCCGGCGGACGGCGGCGAACCAGTCCTCCACGTCGATCGACTCGAGCGCGCACGCGGCCACCGTCTGCTGCGCCAGGACGTCGAGCGGGTTGGAGATGACCGCGAGCGCCTCGATCGCACCCTCGAGCATCCGCTCGACCGTCACCGCGCTGTGCACCAGGTCGGCGCGGTGCTTGGGGAACACCACCGCCCGGGAGACCTCGCCGACCTGGTGCCCGGCGCGGCCGACGCGCTGGAGCCCGGACGCCACCGACGGCGGCGACTCCACCTGGACCACCAGGTCCACCGCCCCCATGTCGATGCCCAGCTCGAGCGACGACGTGGCCACCACGGCGCGGAGCCGGCCGGACTTGAGCGCGTCCTCGATGAGCGCCCGCCGCTCCTTGGACACGGACCCGTGATGGGCCATCGCGAGCTCGGCCGGGGCGCCGCGCGAGACCTCGGAGGGAACCATGATCTGCGCGGGCGGCCTGGCCGGCGCGGGCGGGAGGGATCCCGGCTCGGTGTCCTCCGCGTAGATCTCGTTGAGCCGCGCGGTGAGCCGCTCTGCCAGGCGGCGGGAGTTGACGAACACGATCGTGGAGCGGTGGGCGGTGACCAGATCCACCACCTGTCGCTCGACGTGTGGCCAGATCGACCCCTCGCCCGGGGTGCCCGGCGGCGCGGCGGCCCCGTCGGGGAGCCCGTTGCGCGCCGACGACAGGTCCGCCATGTCCTCCACGGGGACCCGGACCGAGAGCTCGAACCGCTTCTCCGACGCGGGCGCCACCACGGTGACCGGCCGTTCCCCCGCCAGGAAGCGGGCCACCTCGGAGTGCGGCCGGACGGTGGCGGACAGGCCCACCCGCTGCGCGGGGGCGTCCAGCAGCTCGTCCAGGCGCTCGAGGCTCAGAGCCAGGTGCGCGCCGCGCTTGCTCCCGGCCACGGCGTGGATCTCGTCGATGATCACGGTGTCGACCGTGGTCAACGTCTCGCGCGCCGCCGATGTGAGGAGCAGGAACAACGACTCGGGTGTGGTCACCAGGACGTGCGGCGGCCTCGAGCGTTGCCGACGCCGCTCCTCCGTGGGGGTGTCGCCGGTCCGGATGCCCACGGTGACACCCGCGGTCTCGACGCCGAGGGCCGCCGCCGCCCGCTCGATCCCCGCGAGCGGGGCCCGCAGGTTGCGCTCCACGTCCACCGCCAGCGCCTTGAGGGGTGAGATGTAGAGGACGCGCGTGCCCGGTGTGGGATCGGTCGGGGCCCCGGGTCCGACGTCCCCCAGCATCAGGCGGTCGAGCGCGGCGAGGAACGCCGACAGCGTCTTGCCCGACCCCGTGGGGGCGACGACCAGGGTGTGCGCCCCGCTGGCGATCGACGCCCACGCCCCCGCCTGCGCGGGGGTCGCGCGGCCGAACGCGCCACGGAACCACGAGGCGGTGGCCGGGTGGAACCGTTCCAGGGCGTCTGACATGAACCCATGATGACCTACGCCTCCGACACCGTCCCGGCGCCCGACCGCCTCCGTAGAGTGTGGGCATGCGCGAACTCGACGACTGCGACCTGGCCTGCTACCTCGCCACCGGAATCGGGGACATCGTCCGGGGCACGCGCTCGGGCGGCCTGCTCAGCGGACGATCGCTCGCCCGCGTCGCCAACGAGGTGGCCCAGAACTGGACCGACGAGGTGCTCGCGGTGCACCGGCCGGACGACGGGACCCTCTCGGAGGGCGTGTCCGACGACCTCAGCAGGCTCGTGAAGTCGCGGGTCTGGATCATCGACGTGATCGACGGCACCAAGGAGTTCTCCACGGGACGCTCCGACTGGTCGGTCCACGTGGCGCTGGTCGTCGACGGCGTTCCCACCGTCGCCTCGGTCGGCCTCCCCGACTCGGGTCGGGTGTTCCGCTCCGACCACGTCGACCACGTGGACGGGCCGTACTCCGGCACCCTGGTCATCAGCCGCAACAACCCGCCGGCCGGGGCGCAGCACGTGGCGGACGCCCTCGGGATGGCGATCCGACCCATGGGGTCGGCCGGGGCCAAGATGCTGTCCGTCCTGCTCGGTGACGCCGACGCCTACTTCCACGCGGGCGGCCAGAACGAGTGGGACCAGGCCGCGCCGGTGGGTGTCGCGCTCGCGGCCGGGCTCCACGCGTCGAGGCTCGACGGCACACCGATTGAGTTCAACAAGGAGGACACCTACTCCCCGGACATCCTGGTGTGCCGGCCCGAACTCGCCGAGTCGATGCTCGCGGCGGCGGCGGAGCTGCCTGCCTGAGCGGACCCTGCCCGCCTCAGTAGACTGCGCACCATGACCGTCCCCACCCCGTACGAGGATCTGCTCCGACTCGTCCTGGAACAGGGCGCCGCCAAGTCCGACCGCACGGGAACCGGGACGCGGAGCCTGTTCGGCCATCAGCTGCGATACGATCTGTCCGCCGGGTTCCCCCTGATCACCACCAAGCGGGTCCACTTCAAGTCCGTCGCCTACGAGCTGCTGTGGTTCCTGCGCGGCGACTCCAACGTGGGCTGGCTCCGCGACAACGGGGTGACCATCTGGGACGAGTGGGCCGACGCGGAGGGCGAGCTCGGCCCCGTCTACGGCGTGCAGTGGCGGTCGTGGCCGACCCCGGACGGTCGCCACATCGACCAGATCGCGAACTCCGTCGACCTGCTGCGCACCGACCCGGACTCGCGCCGCAACATCGTCTCGGCGTGGAACGTCGGCGAGCTGTCCCGGATGGCCCTGCCCCCCTGCCACCTGCTGTTCCAGTTCTACGTGGCCGACGGCCGGCTGAGCTGCCAGCTCTACCAACGTAGTGCCGACCTGTTCCTGGGGGTGCCGTTCAACATCGCGTCCTACTCGCTGCTCACCCACATGGTGGCCCAGCAGGTGGGGCTCGAGGTGGGCGAGTTCGTGTGGACCGGCGGCGACTGCCACATCTATGACAACCACGTGGAGCAGGTCCGGACGCAGCTGTCCCGCGAGCCGTACCCCTACCCCGAGCTGCGCCTGCGCCGGGCGGACTCGCTCTTCGACTACACCTACGACCACCTCGAGATGGTCGGTTACAGGCACCACCCGGGCATCAAGGCCCCGGTGGCGGTCTGAGACGGGGCTCCGGACGGTGCCGGTGCGGATGGTGTGGGCCCAGGCCCGCGGCGGGGTGATCGGCGACGGCCGCGGCATGCCGTGGCACATCCCCGAGGACCTGGCCTTCTTCAAGCAGGCCACCACCGGGTCGCCCGTGGTGATGGGGCGGGCGACGTGGGAGTCGCTGCCCGCACGCTTCCGGCCCCTGCCCGGCCGCCGCAACATCGTGTGCACGCGCGACCCGCGGTGGTCCGCCGAGGGCGCCGACCGCGCGGGATCGGTGGACGAGGCGCTCACGCTGGCGGGCCCCGACGCGGTGGTGATGGGCGGCGGGCAGATCTACGCCGCCGCGCTGGACCGGGCGGGCGAGTGCCTGGTCACCGAGATCGACGCCGACGCCCCCGGGACGGTGCGGGCACCCGCGCTGGACGGGGCATGGGAGCGGGTGGAGGTGGGTGACTGGATCACCGATCCGCGGAGCCGGGTGGAGGGGTACGACGACGAGGTGAGGCACCGTCACACCACGTGGCGGCGCCGGGTGCTCAGCGGGTGAGGTCCTTCATCATCGAGCGCATCTCGGCGGAGAGGCCGTCCGCGAGGTCCTGCAGGCCACCGGAGATGACCTGGGCCAACAGTCCGGGGTTCTGCGCCTCGATGATGCACCCGCCACCGGATTCGCGGACCACGACGTTGCAGGGGATCAACAGGGCGACCTCCTTGTTCACGTCGAACGCCTTGCCCGCGAACTCGGGATTGCACGCGCCCAGGATGAGCACGCGCTCGATGTCCTTGTCGATCTTGTTCTTGAGGGTCGCCGTGAAATCGATCTCGTGGAGGATGCCGAACCCGCGATCGGCGAGCGCCTTGCGGGTCGACTCCACCGCCTCGTCGAACCCCATCTCGGTGTACGTTCCGATGCTGACGTCCATGACGGCCTCCGCCTCTGTTCGGGTGTCTCCGGGGAATCCCGGGTCCAGTGTCGCACGCCGCCGACGGCGGGTCAGGCGAGCGAGAGGAACAGCTTCTCCAGCTCGGCGAGCGAGGCGCCGTCCTCGCCCGGCTCCCCGTCCCTGGCGAGGCACTCCTGGAGGTTGGTGCTGATGATCTTGAACCCGGCACGGTCGAGCGCCTTGGACACGGCGGCCAGCTGGGTGACGATGTCCTTGCAGGAGTTCTCCTGCTCGACCATGTCGATCACGGCGTTGAGCTGGCCGCGCGCGCGGCGCAGCCGGTTGAGGACCTGTTGCCGAGGGTCGGTGTCGGCCATCGCGCACCTCCATGGAGCACTTGTGGTCTCGGGGCTGAACCGGTGGACCTGGGCGAGACCCCCGTGGTTCCACCGGTTCGAGCCAGTGTACCCACGGGGGTATATTGCCGCCAGTCGGTCGTCGCGCCGGTCAGTCGTCGTGGACGATGATCCCCCGGACCATGCCCTCGCCGCCGCGCTCCATGATCTCGTACCCC
This sequence comes from Dietzia sp. UBA5065, assembly GCA_002415925.1. Classification (GTDB taxonomy): domain Bacteria; phylum Actinomycetota; class Actinomycetes; order Mycobacteriales; family Mycobacteriaceae; genus Dietzia. The sequence goes on from DIAZ01000140.1 coordinate 11,188, forward strand.
TCGTTCACCTGGTCCAGGGTGAAGCGGTGGGTGATGAGCTCGTCCAGCTTGAGCTGCTTCTCGTCCCACAGCCGGAGGATGTTGGGGATGTCGTGGAAGGCGTTGGCCGAGCCGAACAGCGAGCCCTTGATCACCTTCTCGTACTGCGAGACGAACAGGCCCGTGAGGTTGATGGACTGGTTGTCGAGGCCGCCCATCGAGGTGAGGACCACGACGCCGCGCTTGCCCACCATGTCCACCGCGTCCGCGGTGACCTTGGCGTCGGCCACACCGATGGTGATGATCGCCTTCTCCGCCATGTTGCCCCAGGTCAGGGCCGGCAGCTCGGCCTTGGCCTGATCGACGTCGGAGTAGACGTGGGTGGCACCGAACTCCGTCGCCTTGGGCAGCTTCGTCTCGTCGGTGTCGATGGCGATGATGAAGCGCGCGCCGGCGTGCTTGGCCCCCTGGATCGCGTTGATCCCGATGCCGCCGATGCCGAAGACCACGACGGTGTCGCCCGCGCGGACGTCGGCGGAGTAGACGGCCGAACCCCAGCCTGTGGTGACGCCGCAGCCGACGAGCGCGGCGACCTCGAACGGGATCCAGTCCTGGATCTTGACCACCGAGTTCATGTTGGCCACGGTGTACTGCGAGAACGTCCCGAGGGTGCACATCGCCCCCGCGGTCTCGCCGTTGGCGAGCGCGAAGGGGTAGCGCCCGTCGGCCATCTCGCCGATGGTGCCGTTGAGCCCGCCGTCGCAGAGGTTGGTCATGCCCCGCGCGCACGCCGAGCACTTGCCGCACGCCGGGATGAAGGAGCCCACCACGTGGTCGCCGGGCTTGACGTGGGTCACGCCCTCGCCGACGGCCTGGACGACGCCCGCGCCCTCGTGGCCGCCGACGATCGGGAGGCGACCCGGCAGGTCACCGCTGGTGATGTGCAGGTCCGAGTGGCACAGGCCGGCGACCTTCCACTTCACCAGCACCTCGCCGAAGTTCGGGCCGTCGAGCTCCGCCTCGACGATCTCGAACGGCTTGCCCAACTCGCGGGCGATGGCGGCCTTGGTCTTCATGCGACTCCCTCCGGGGGCGACGGGCCGGGCCCGTCACTGGAACGTGTTCTCATTACGGTATCCGCATTCTTGCACGGCGTGCCGCGTATGCATGAACCTGTTCCAGTTAGGGCGCCTCAGGCCCCGGTGGCCGCCCGCCAGGTGGTGTACCCGCCGTCCAGATTGACCGCCTCGCGCCCGGACTGGGTGAGGATCCGGGCGGCCAGGTAGCCGCGGACGCCGACCGCGCAGTACGCCACGACGCGGCCCTCGGGCAGCTCGCCGAGCCGGTCCCGCAGGTCGTCGACCGGGATGTTCACCGCGCCCGGGATCGCTCCCGCCGCCACCTCCTCGGGGGTCCGGGTGTCGAGCAGGACGTCGCCCGCGGACACCCGGTCCGCCACCTCGTCCCACTGAAGGCTCTTCACGGTGCCGTCGCGGAGGTTGCCGGCGACGTAGCCGAGCATGTTGACCGGATCCTTGGCCGAGCCGAAGGCTGGCGCGTAGGCCAGCTCGAGGTCGGCCAGCCGGGAGGCCGTGATGCCGCCCGCCATCGCGGTGGCGATCACGTCGATCCGCTTGTCCGCACCGTCCTCGCCGAGCGCCTGGGCACCGAGGATCGCGTCCGTCTCCGGGTCCACCAGTAGCTTGAGGTGCAGGCCCGCCGCACCCGGGTAGTAGCCGGCGTGCGAGGCGGGGTGCGTGTGGATCTGCCGGAAGGGGCGCCCGGCGGCGGCGAGCCGCTTGGCGTTCCAGCCGGTGGTGGCCACCTGGAGTCCGAAGACCCCGACGATGGCGGTGCCGAGGACCGGACGGTCGGCGGCGGCGCGGCCCATGATGACGTCCGCGACCATGCGGCCCTGGCGGTTGGCGGTGTTGGCCAGCGGGACCATGACGGCCGAGCCGTCCACGGCGTCCCGCTTGACCACGGCGTCGCCGACGGCGTAGATCGCCGGGTCGGAGGTCCGCATGGCCTCGTCGACCACGATCCCGCCGCGCTCGTCCACCTCGAGCCCCGCGTCGGTGGCGAGGGTGGAATCGGGGCGCACGCCGATCGCGGCCACCACGATGTCCGCCGGCACCGTCGACCCGTCGGCGAGGGTGACGTCGCGCTCCCCGATCGCCGACACGCCCGCGCCCAGATGGAGCACCACCCCGCTCTCGCGGAGCCGCTGGTGGACGAAGGCCGCCATCTCCGGGTCGAGCGGGGCCATCACTTGATCCGCGGCCTCGACGATCGTCACGTCGAGGCCCCGGTGCCGGAGGTTCTCCGCGAGCTCGATCCCGATGAAGCCCCCGCCGATCACGACGACCGACCCGACGTCCCCCGACACCGCGTCGACCATCGCGTCGGTGTCCTCGATGTCGCGCAGCGACAGGGCGCGTTCGATCCCCGGGATGGGCGGCCGCACCGGGCGCGCGCCCGGGGACAGCACGAGGGCGTCGTAGTCCAGGCTCGCCTCGCCGTCCGGACCGGTGACCTGGACGACGCGGCCGCCCCGGTCGACGGAGGTGACCTCGTGCCCGACGAGCACGCGGATGCCGAACCTGGCGGCCAGGGACTGCGGGGTCTGCAGGAGCAGCGCCGAGCGGTCCTCGATCACCCCGCCGACGTGGTACGGCAGCCCGCAGTTGGCAAACGAGACGTACCCGCTGCGTTCGACGACCGTGATGTCGGCGTCTTCGGACAACCGACGGAGGCGCGTCGCGGCGGACATGCCGCCCGCGACCCCCCCGACGATGACGATCTTCATGTGACTCGCTCTCCGCGTGGTGGGCCGGATCAGGGCTGCGCTTGGCCCTGCTGGGCCTGTGCCTCGTCGACGGCCTTGCGGACCTCGTCCATGTCCAGGCCCTTGATCTGGGC
>DIAZ01000140.1:14349-20298 GCA_002415925.1 Dietzia sp. UBA5065
CGGAACGCCATGAGCGTGGGGATGGACTGGATCTGCAGCATGGCACCGAGCTGCTGCTCGGCGTCCGTGTCGACCTTGGCGAAGGTGATCTCGGGGTTCTTGCCGGAGACCTTCTCGAAGACCGGACCGAACGCCTTGCAGGGACCGCACCACTCGGCCCAGAAGTCCACCAGGACGATGTCGTTCTCGGTGACGGTGCTCTCGAAGTCGGCGGTCGTGATGTCGACGGTGGTCATACGAATGCCCTCCTTGCGCCGACGGGGCGGCTCTCGCCCCGTCGCATTCCGTCGCCAGCCTACGGATACCCCGCGCCGGCGACGACCTTCCGCGAAAACAATACCCCGCAGGGTATGTGTATCCGTACAGAGCAAGACAACGCCGACGGGGCGGGACTATTCCCGCCCCGCCCCCGAACGGGGCGGCGACCCCAGCACGTCGGCGAGGAACCACTCGAGCTGGTCCAGGAAGACTGCGTTGTCGTCCCCCGCCACCATGTGCCCGGCGTCCGCCACCTCCATGGTGTGGGCGTGCGGCAGGAGCTCGAGCAGGTGGCGGACGGACTCGTCGCTGACGATGTCGGACGCGGAGCCCCGGATCAGCATGGTGGGCTGCGTGATCGACGGCACCAGGGTCTCGAAGAAGGCGGTGCCGACCTCCGCGTTGACCGCCGACGCGCCGCCGGCGAACCGGGGGTCCCAGTGCCAGTGCCAGCGACCGTCCTCGCGCAACCGGAGGTTCTTGCGCAACCCCTCCGGGTTGGCGGGGCGCGGGCGGTGGGGCTGGTAGGCGGAGATCAGCTCGGCGGCCTCCTCGAGACTGGCGAAGCCGTCGAAACCGGACCGCATGAAGGCCCCGATCCGTTCGACCCCCGCCGCCTCGATCTTCGGGGCCACGTCGACCAGCACCAGCGCCCGGGCGACGTCCTTGCCCGAGCCCAGGGCGAGCATCGCCGTGAGGCCACCCAGGGAGGCCCCCACGATCACCGGCCGGCGGTCGGGGAACCGCTCGGCGACGATCACCTCGAGGTCGGCGGACATCCGGTGGATGTCGTAGTCCCCCTCGGGGTCCCAATCGCTGTCGCCGTGGCCGCGGGCGTCCATCGCGGTGACCCGGTAGCCCTCCCCCGCCAGCCGCCGGGCCGCGCGGCTCCACGAATGACGCGTCTGCGCGCCGCCGTGCAGCATGAGGATCTCGTCGACGGGCGTCCCGGCACCGTCGGCACCGGCCGGCTCCCACACCTCCCCCACCAGGGTGACGCCGCCGTCCCGCTCCACCGTGAACTCGCGGGGCTCCACTGTGGTCTCCGTGCTGGGCATTCCGGCGCCTCCCTGGCGTGCGTCCCGACCCGATCGGTGGAACGTGTTCTCGTCTCGTTCTACCACGGGCGCTCCACGGCCATCCGCGAGGCGAGGTCCTCGGCCACCGCCAGGACGGAGTAGTAGGGGCCGCGGCGTGGGATCGATGGGAACACCGACGCGTCGGCCACCCGCAGGCCCCCCACGCCGAGGACGCGGCCGGAGCCGTCCACGACCTCCCCGATGGCGGCGGATCCGGTGAGGTGCTGGGAGGTCGAGAGCAGCGGGGTGGCGGGGGTCGCGACGCCCACGGTCTCCGCGACCATCAGGGCACCCACCGCCAACGCCTCAATATCGCGCGGGTCGTCGGCCAGATCGATCCTGAGGCGGGACCCGGCAGCGCCCCCGGCAGGGCCCCCGACCCCGACGATCTGGCCCCTGCCCAGGGGGTTCATCAGCGCGATGCCGATCCGGTGCGGCTGCGGCGCGAGCCCTGGGATGACCTCGTGCAGGGGAACCGAGTACGGGCGGACCTCGATCTCCGCGATCCCGTGCCGCGTCGGGATCCCGAGCCTCACCACGTGGGAGAGCAGCGGCGGGAGGGAGCCGCCGGGGGCACCGTCGGCGCCGGGGGCACCGTCGGCCGCGGCGGCCGGCAGGTCGAGCAAGACCTCCGGGTGCTCCTGCGTCCCCCGTCCGACCGGGTGGCCGGACGCCGGGCCGATCCCGGAGGCCAGCAGCAGCGCCGCCGTCCCGATCGACCCCGCGGTCAGGACCACCTGGCGGGCGGCGATCTCCTCGTCGCTGTCCAGGACCACGCCGTCGCACCTCCCCCCGACGCGCCCGCCCGCCCACCTCAGCTCCCGGACCGGTGCGCCGGTGACCACTCGGACGCCCGCACCGGCCGGGTCCCAGGCCTCGAACGCGGTGACCCGCCGGTCGCCGCGACGCGCCTGGGCGATCGCGGACACGTGCGCGGGGAACGCCGCGGCCAGGCGGGCGGCGACGGGGCCCATCGGCGCCAGTCGCGGCCGCAGTCGCTCGGCGGCGCGGGCGAGCCCCACCGCGTACCGGCGGGGCCAGTCCGGTCCCCACCCCAGGAGGTCCGCCGGGCGGGCGGGGGTGCAGTACCCGCCGTTGACCGCGCCGGATCCGCCGAGGGTGCGGCCCCGGGGCAGCTCGAGCCCCGCGCGGCCGAGCGTGGCGCGGTACCGGGTGACGACCCGGGAGTCCGGCCCCACGTCGAGCAGTCCGGCGCGCGGGGATGCCCGCTCCGCGCCCGCCTCGACCAGCACCACGTCCGCGCCGGCCTCCGCCAGGCGACGCGCCATCACACACCCGGCCGGTCCCGCGCCCACCACCACGACGTCGGCGCGGACGCCGGCCCGGGAGCCCGTCGTCACGCGGTCACCGCCTGAACTCCGGCCGGAGCGCGGCCACCGACCGCGCCGCCCACGCCGAGCGCCACACCCCGACCCCGTAGGCGAGGTCGTCCAGCCGGTGCAGCACCACGTGCCCGAGCGGATCGTCGACCGGCAGCCGGCCCGGGTCGCGGGCGGACCACCAGTGCCACACCCCCTCGGCGAGGGCCGCGGCGGCGACCCGGCGCCGCAGCGCGCGGGCGGGGCGGGACCCGGACGGCGCGGTCGCCACGAGCACCGCCGCCGTCGCGGGCCAGTACGGGCGGAGCAGCGCCTCGGGGAGCTGCCGGATCGAGGCCCCGACCCCCCGCCGGACGAGCTCCGCGGCCGCCCGGCCGTCGCCGGTGAGCGCGCGGGTCCGCGACCACGCCCGCGCCGCCGCGGCGACCGCCACCGCCAGCCCGAGCGGCGTCCCGCTCCACACGCCCGCGGCCACGGCCAGCGACCACGGGGCGGCGACGGCGGGCGCGACGGCGGCGCCGTGCCGGTCGGCGAGCGGGGCCGCGCCGGTGCCGTAGAACGCGCGGCGGGTGAGGAGCGGGACGACCGCGGTGCGGTGCCGGTGCGCGACGCGGGAGGCGGGCTCGTAGCGGATGCGCCCGCCCGCCCGGTCGGTCCGCCAGCACAGGTCCACGTCCTCCGCCACGTGCATGCGCTCGTCGAACGGCCCCTGACCCGCACCGTCCGGGACCGGGGGAAGGCGGTGCGGGCTCACCGCGAGCGCCGCGCTGGGGACGTACGCGACGCGGGTGCGCGGCCGCACCCGCGCGGGCCCGGGGCCCATGTCGAGGGCCGACCGGGCCGTCTCGTATCCGCGCACCCAGAACCGGCCCGGCTCGGCGGCGACGATCCTCGGGGCGACCGCCGCAACCAGCTGGTCGTCGAGGTGCGCGAGGAGCGGGCCGAGCCAGCCGGGCAGCGGGATCACGTCGGCGTCGAGGTAGACCACGACCCGCGCCCCGGCCGCGACCGCCGCGGCCGTGCCGGCGTTGCGCGCGGCCGCCGGGCCGCGCGACGTCTCGTGGCGCAGGATCACGGTCCGCTCGCCGGCGGGTGACGGCGGGACGGCGAGCGGGACGGCTGAGCCGTCGTCGACGACGACGAGCCGGGCGCCTCCGGCGAGATCGGGTGCGAGGGCGTGCACGAGGGCGGCGAGCCCGGCCAGATCGTCCCGGACGGGGATCACCACGGCGACCTCGCCGAGCGCCCGGGCGGGGTGGGCTGGGTCCGGGCGGGTCGCGTCCGGGTGCGCCATCCCGCGGTCGGTGAGCGCCCGGGCGAGCGCCGCGGCGGCGGGGGTGTCGCAGGTGAGGACCTGGCCGCGCAGGAGCCCGGCCACGGACGGGGTGGGGGTGACCAGGGTGACCGGATCGCCCCCGAGCACGCGCACCACGCCGCCGCGGCGGAGCACCCGGGTGCGACGGTCCAGGACGACCCGGGCCGGCGGCGACGGGGCGGCGCTCACCGGAGCATCCCGTCCGCCTCGCCCGGCTGCCAGCGCGTGACCCGGCCGCGGGCGTCGGCCAGGAGCAGCTCCCACAGCCGGCGACCGTCCGCTTCCGTGGCGGTGGTCGGGTCGCCGAGGACCCCCGAGGCGCTCACCGCGGCGACCCCGCCCGCCCGCAGGGCCGGGAGGATCTCCCCCAGCGGCCGCGTGCACCCCCGGGCGGCCCGATCCATCCGGACGAGCCCGGGGTGCAGGTGCAGCATCAGCGAGGTCTCGGCGTGACCCGCGTGGGTGTCGGTGGGGTCCTCCGAGGTGCGGCAGGGCAGCCACGCGGCGTCGCGGCCCTCGTACCGCAGGCGGGACACCGCCCGGCGCAGCGCGTCCACGTTGCCGCCGTGCCCGTTGACCACCAGCAGCCGGTCCGCCCACGTGGACACCGACCGGCCGAGTTCGAGGACCGCCCCGGCGAGCGCGTCGGTGCCCATCGACACGGTCCCGGGGAACGTCTGGTGCTCCCCGCTCGCGCCGAACCCGAGGGCGGGCAGCAGCGTGGCGTGGTCACCGGCCGGGCCGCCCGCGGCGGCGACCGCGCGCGCCGTGGCCGTGGCCAGGAGCGTGTCGGTCTCCACCGGCAGGTGCGGCCCGTGTTGCTCGGTGGCGCCGAGCGGAAGCACGGCCACGGGGGAACCGCCGGGCTCGGTAGGGATGACTAGACCTTGATCGCGCCCATGTCGACGGTGAAGGTCGACGCCGTGATGGTCCGCGAGGCGTCCGAGGCCAGGAACATCACCGAGTCGGAGATGTCGTCGGTCGTCGCCATGCCCATGCCGAGGATGGGCGTGAAGTGCGGCAGGAACTGCGGCATGTTGCTGAACACGTCGTGGGCGGCCGGGTCGTCGGCACCCATCGGCGTGAGGACGCCGTAGGGGTGGATGGTGTTGACGCGGATGCCGTGCTCGCCGAGCTCCTTGGCCGCGGTCTGGGCCAGCCCGACCACCCCGTACTTGGACGCGGAGTACGGGGACTGGACCGGCATGGCCTTGAGGCCGGCGACCGAGCTCACCAGCACGATCGAGCCGCCGTTGCCCGCGGCGAGCATGTGCGGGATGGTGGCCCTGAGCGTCTTCCAGTAGCCGGTGAGGTTGATGTCGATCGTGTCCTGCCACTGCTGCTCGTCGAGCTCCCAGACCTTGCCCCAGTTGCAGATCCCGGCGTTGGCGATCACCACGTCGAGGCGGCCGCCGAAGCGCTCGACGCCCCGGGTGACGAGGTCCTGCTGGAACGCCAGGTCGCGGACGTCGCCGACCTCGGCGAGGATCTCCCCGCCCTCGGCCTCGACCTTCTCGATGGTCTCCGCCAGGTCCTCCGGGGTCGTGGTGGGGTACTTGACGTACTCCGACGGCGAGGCGCACAGGTCCAGGCCGATGATCCTGGCGCCCTCGCGGGCGAAGCGGATCGCGTGCTTGCGACCCTGCCCGCGGGCGACGCCGGTGATGTAGACGACCTTGCCGTCGAAATCTCCCATGGGAGGACTCTTCTCTTTACGGGTGTAGCGATGGATGGTGCGGAGGTGTCGCCGGGGCGATCACTCGCCCAGTCGGCGCATGAAGTCGTCGGGGATCACGTAGTCCTCGCGGCTGAGCTCGGAGATCGACGACTTGCTCAGCCCGATGAGGCTGGAGTCCAGGCCCGAGCGCAGGATGTCGAGGACGTTCTCGACCCCGGCCTGGCCGTTGGCACCCAGGCCCCAGAGGTAGGCGCGGCCGATCATCACGGCGCGGGCACC
>DIAZ01000140.1:20489-21490 GCA_002415925.1 Dietzia sp. UBA5065
GCGTCGACGATCGGGGCGAGGCACCGGATGGACGCCGGGGTGCCGTCGAGGTTGTTGCCTCCGTGGTTGGAGACCGAGATCGCGGTGACGCCGGCGTCGACCGCGCGCCTGGCGTCGTCGATCCGGGTGATCCCCTTGAGCATCACGGGCCCGTCGAAGTTCTCCACCACCCAGGCGATGTCCTCCCACGTGGCCGGCGGGGTGCCCATCCACTCGCCGTAGGCGCCGAAGAACGTGGGGCCCATCTCGCCCTGGGCCACGAGGTTGGGCGTGGTGAGATCGGGGAACCGCTTGTTGACCACCACGTCCCGGGCCCACTGGGCGGCCCAGCGCGGGCGGACGACGATCTCGGGCGCCAGCGTGAGCATGGCCTTGGCGTCGAGCTTCTCCGGGATGGACGGGCTGCCCCAGTCGCGACCCATGGAGAACGACCAGTCGGTGGTGAGGATGACACCGGCGGCCCCGGCGGCCTTCGCCCGCTCAAGACGCTCGAGGACCCTCTCCTTGCCGCCCAGCCAGTACACCTGGAAGAAGGTCTGTGGGTTGGCCGCGATGACCTCCTCGATGGGCTTGGACGCGAAGGAGCTCAGGCCCATGGCTGTCCCGCGGGCGGCGGCGGCGCGGGCCACGTCGACCTCCCCGTCGGGCGTCACGGCCTGGACGCCGGTCGGCGAGATCATCACCGGCATGCTGATGGGCTGCCCCATCACGGAGGTGGCCATGTCCCGCTCGGCCTTGGCGCCGATCACGTGCGGCTTGGGGCCCAGCTCGGCGAACGCCGCGGTGTTGTCGTCGATCGTCACGCCCTGCTCGCTGCCGGCCACCAGCGCCATGTACACGCTCCGGGGCAGCTTCTTCTTGGCGCGGCGCTGGGCCTCGGCGACCGACTCGAACCAGGGATTGCGGCGCCAGGGGTTGGCCTCGGCGATGGCTGTCAGACGGGACACGGGATGCCTCCTTCTCCTCCCGGAGCCGGTGGGGCGCCGGGGGGTAGGGCTGGG
>DIAZ01000140.1:21614-24243 GCA_002415925.1 Dietzia sp. UBA5065
GGGTCGTGGTGCCGGGTCGTGGTGCGACCCGGTCGTGCGGGCCGGGCCGGCGGTGGCCCGACCGGTGGAGGGTCAGATCGGCGACTCGTCGCACAGGCTCGTGGGCCGGCGCGGCGGAGTGGTGACGAGCGTGAGCGCGACCGGTCCGGTGGGCTGCTTGCGGGCGGCCAGCCCGTTGACGCGGGAGTGGTCCTGGGACGGCGCGGGGATGTTGCGCTCGGCCTCGAGCAGCCCCTCCCCGTAGCCCTGCACGCACTCGGGGTCCGGACCGTCCATCGGCAGGCCCGTGAAGAACTTGGCGGCCATGCAGCCGCCCCGGCAGCTGTCGTAGAAGCCGCAGGACCCGCAGGCCCCGGCCGACTGGGGCTCGCGGAGCTCGCGGAACAGCTCGGACGTCTGCCAGACGGTCTCGAATCCCCCGTCGGCCACGACGTTGCCGGCGAGGAAGTTGTCGTGGATCGCGAACGGGCAGGCGTAGACGTCGCCGATCGGGTCGATCAGGCACACCACGCGCCCGGCCCCGCACAGGTTGAGGCCGGGCAGCGAGCCCTGGCCGTCCCCGAACGCCGACAGGTGGAAGAAGCTGTCGCCGGTGAGGACGTTCTCCCCGTGGGCGACCAACCAGTCGTACAGGTCCTTCTGCTGTTCGGGCAGCGGGTGGAGGTCGTCCCACACGTCGGCGCCGCGTCCGGACGGGCGCAGGCGCGTGATGCGCAGGGTCGCGTCGTAGCGGTCCGCGAGGGCCTTGAACTGGTCGAGCTGGGTGACGTTCTCCCGGGTGACCACCACGGAGATCTTGGCGTCGGTGAACCCGGCGTTCTTGAGGTTCTCCAGCGCCCGGACCGCCATGTCGAACGAGCCGGGCCCGCGGACCGCGTCGTTGACCTCGGCCGTCGCGCCGTCGAGGGAGATCTGGACGTCCACGTAGTCGCTGGCCGCCAGGCGCTGCGCCACCTTCTCGTCGATGCGCACGCCGTTGGTGGAGAACTTGACGCCCACCTGGTGGCTCGTGGCGTAGTCGACCAGTTCCCAGAAGTCGGAGCGGACGGTGGGCTCGCCGCCACCGATGTTGACGTAGAAGACCTGCATCTTCTGCAGCTCGTCGATGATCGCCTTGCACTGCTCGGTGCTGAGTTCGCGCGGGTCGCGCTTGCCCGACGAGCTCAGGCAGTGCACGCAGGCGAGGTTGCAGGCGTAGGTGAGTTCCCAGGTCAGGCAGATCGGGGCATCGAGGCCGCGCTCGAACTGGTCGACCAGACGGCCGACGGGGGCGGGTGCGGCGGCCGACGGGGTGACGGGGCGGTCGAGCGTGCTGGTCATGCGGACTCCTCGATCATGCGCGAGGCGGCGAGCTGGCCGAGCGCGTGCAGGTACAGGCGGGCCGTGGCCGGGTCGTCGATCGGCACCCCGGCGGCGGCGCACGCCGCGCGCGCGGTGGGGTGCTCGGCGAGCGTGCGGACCACCTCGACGATGGTCGGCGACTTGAGAAAGCTGAGCTTGCGGGTGTGGAAGTGGTAGAGCAGGGCACCGAAGGGCTCGGGCCGCAGCGCCACCCCGGGGTGCAGACGCCAGCCGGCGTCGAGGTCGAAGACCGCGGGAGCGGCTCCCTGCTCGGCGCCGGCCGGCGCTGCTGCGGAACTCACTTCAGTAGACCCCGCACATGCCGTCGATCGAGACCTCTTCGATGAGGGCCTCCTCCAGCACGACCTCGGTGTTCTGCGTGTTCTCCATCGCGTGTCCTCTCGTCGGCGCACATGGGTGCCTCACCGCTCAGGTGAGACCTGCATCATATTGGCACCGGATGCCAATTGCAATGATTTTCGCTCCCGGATCGCGGCAATGTGGCACTACGTGCCGCGGCCGCCGGGATTTCCTTTACCCTCGAACACCATGAGTGAGGCAGGGTCGGACGGCGCGGGGGTCCCCGGCCGTCGGCCGTCCACCACGCGGGCCTCGATCGTCGACGTGGCCCTGGACCTGTTCACCCGGCGCGGGTACGACCACACCCACATCGACCAGATCGCCGAGGCCGCGCACATCTCCCGGCGCACCCTCTTCCGCTATTTCCCGGGCAAGGCCGCGATCGCCTGGGGCGAGTTCGACATCCAGATCGAGAGCATGCGGCGCCAGCTCGCGGAGATCCCCGCCACCACCCCGCTCCGGGACGCCCTCGCGGACGCGCTGGTGGCCTTCAACTCGTTCCCGGACTCGGAGACCGAGGTCCACCGGCGCCGGATGAGCCTGCTGCTCAGCGTGGACGAGCTCCGCGCCCACTCCACGCTCATGTACTCCGACTGGTGCGCGGCCATCGCGGAGTTCGTCGCCGACCGGCTCGGCGCGCCCGCGGACGAGCTCGAACCCGCGGCGATGGCGCACGCCGCGCTCGGGATCGCGCTCGCGTCCTACCGCCTGTGGGTGGCCGAGCCGGACGCCGATCAGGATCGCCTCCATGAGCTGCTGCGCCGCGGGACGCGCATCCTCGCCTGATCCGACGCCCTCCCGCCGGGCGCGCGGCCGCGGGCACCTTACCCGCGGGTAACCTCGTCGTCGTGACCACGCCCTCCCCCGCCGCCGACACGTCCACCTACCGGCTCTGGAAGGCCGCCACCCGGCTCCCGCTGGGCTCGCG
>DIAZ01000140.1:24350-27435 GCA_002415925.1 Dietzia sp. UBA5065
GCGGTGAGCCTCAAGGCGCCGTACTTCCGCACCGCCCTCCCGCACGTCGTGGAACTGCGGCCCGGGCGGTGCGTGGTGCGCGGCCCCGGCTGGTGGGGCAATCGCAATCACATCGGCACGTTCCACGTGATAGCCGCCTGCAACCTCGCCGAGATGGCGATGGGCATGCTCGCGGAGGCCTCCGTCCCGCCCACCCACCGCTGGATCCCCGTGGGGATGTCCGTGCGGTACCCGGCCAGGTCGACCGGCGGGATGACGGTGACGGCCCAGTGGGACGAACTGCCCGACTTCGCCGCGATCACCTCCGGCCAGGACGTCGAGGTGCCCCTGACCTTCGTCGACGACGCCGGGGTGGAGCCGGTCGTGGGGACCATCACCATCCGGGTCTCGCCCGCGAAGAGGGCCTGAGCGCCGGCGGCCGGATCACGACTTTCCGTTGCGGAAAGTCCCGCGACCCCTTACCCTTTCCGGCATGGAAAGCTTCAGCGGCCAGGCGTCCGACTACGACCCCCGGGACGCGCTCGCCGACGTCGCGGCCTCACGCGAGTCCGTCGCGGACCGATTGATCACCCCGTGGTGGTACCACCCGATCCTCGGCGCGATCATGGCCGCGATCGTGGCCGCCAACGCGCTGGCCCTGCCGAACGGGGCCGTGATCGTGGTGACGCTGCTGGGCGCCACCGGCCTGGGGGCGCTCGTCGGCGCCTACCGCCGGGCCACCGGCCTGTGGGTCGACCTGCGCTCCGCGGGACCCGCCTCGCGGCGGTGGTGGATCCTCTACGCGGTGGTCCTGGGCGCGACGATGGGGGCGGCCCTCCTCGCGACGGTCGCGGACGTGTCCTACCCGGCGTGGTTCGCGGTGACGCTGGCGGCGGTCACCCTCGTCGCCACCGTCGTGCTGGGGCGGCGGGTCGACGCGGCGCTGCGCGACGAGATCCGCTCCGGCACCGCCCCGCTCCCCGGACCGGCGCGGTGAGCGGGCGCCGACCGACCCCGCGCTTCGACGAGGTCATCCACGCCCCGCACCGGCTCCGGATCTGCGCCCTGCTCGCCCCCGTCGACTCCATGGAGTTCGGCGCGGTCCGCGACGAGCTGGGAGTGGCCGACTCGGTCCTGTCCAAGCAGTTCAAGGTGCTCGTGGATGCCGGCTTCGCAGGAACGTCCAAGGCACCCGGACACACCGGTCGGGCCCGGACCTGGCTGTCCCTCACCGGCGAGGGGCGGCGCGCCTTTGCCGCGCACCTCGAGGCCCTGCGCGAGCTCGCGGCGGCGGCGGAGGGCGCGGCCGGGGACGGTGCCGCGTCGGCGCGGCCCTAGTCGCGGGTGCGGGCGTCGAACGCCTTGACCGCGATCGGGGCGATGATCACGGTGAGCCCCACGATCCACAGCAGCGACGCCGCCACCGGGTGCTGCAGCGGCAGCGCGGCGTCGGGGCCGACGGCGGGGGCGTTGCCCCAGAGCTGGCGCATGGCCTGCACCACCGAGGAGAGCGGATTCCACTCGGCGATCGTCCGCAGCCACGTGGGCATCGACTCCGGCGGGGCGAAGGTGTTGGCGACGAACGTGATGGGGAACGTCGTGGTGAACATGACGCCGTTGACCGCCTCGATGGTCTTCAGCCGCGACCCCACGACGATGCCGATCCAGATCATGACGAACCCGAAGCCCAGCAGGATGAGGTACCCGAGCAGGGCGTCGACGATCCCGCTGCGGATCCGCCACCCCACCATCAGTCCCGTGAGCGACATGACCACCACACCGATCGACGAGTGGATGAGGCTGGAGGCGCTGCGGGCGACGAGGATCGACGCGCGCTGGATGGGCAGCGTCCGGAAGCGGTCGATGATCCCCTTGTTGAGGTCGTTGCACAGCCCGGAGGCCACGACGAACGAGGAGAACGCCATGGTCTGCGCCATGATCCCCGGCAGCAGCCACTCGCGGTAGTTCCCGCCGGCGACCGCGATGGCGCCGCCGAAGACAAAGGCGAAGAGCAGGACGAACATCACCGGCTGGATGGTGACGTCGGCGAGGTTCTCCGGCTGGCGCCGGATGTGGAGGAGGTTGCGGCGGACCAGCGCGGAGATCTGACGGGCGAGCGACGGCCCGTCGGGCCGGACGGGGACGGTGAAGTGCCCGCTGGTGGTGGCCGCGGGGGCGGGATCGGCGGCGGTGCTCATGACCGGTGCTCCTCGTGGGTCGGGAGGTTCTGCGAGTCCTCGGCCTTGCGGCCGGTGAGGGAGAGGAAGACGTCGTCCAGGCTGGGACGCTGGAGGCCGATGTCGTCCAGCTCGATCCCGGCCTCGGTGAAGGCGGCGGCGATCTCGCCCAGGGCCGACACCCCCTCCGAGGGCGCGGTGAGGCGTCGGGAGTCCCGGTCCACGTGCAGCTCGGCGATCCGGCCGGACAGGACGCGCGCGGCCTCGTCGACGTCCTCGGGACGGGAGACGGTGATGACCAGGCTCGCCGCCCCGGAACGGTCCTTGAGCTGCAGCGGGGTGCCCTCGGCGATCACGCGGCCGTGATCGATCACGATCACGCGGTCGGCCAGCTGGTCGGCCTCGTCGAGGTACTGGGTGGTGAGCAGCAGCGTCGTCCCGTCGCGGACCAGGTCGCGCAGCACCTCCCACAGCTCGTTGCGCGAGCGCGGGTCCAGCCCGGTCGTGGGCTCGTCGAGGAACAGCACCGGGGGCGCCGCGACGAGACTGGCGGCCAGGTCGAGCCGACGCCGCATGCCGCCGGAGTAGCTCTTGGCCACCTTGGTGGCCGCGTCGGCGAGCGAGAACCTCTCCAGCAACTCGTCGGCCCGCGACCGCACCCTCTTCTTGGGCAACCCGTAGAGGTCCCCGATCAGGCGGAGGTTCTCCCGGCCCGTGAGGAGCTCGTCCACCGTCGCGGACTGGGCCGTCATGCCCATGGCCTTGCGCACCTCGGCTGGTTCCCGCGCCACGTCGTGCCCCGCGACCCTGGCGGTGCCGGAGGTCGGCGGGCTCAGCGTGGTCATCATCCGGATGGTGGTGGTCTTGCCCGACCCGTTGGGGCCGAGCAGCCCCAGCACCGAGCCGGCGGGCACGGAGAAGGAGATGTC
>DIAZ01000140.1:27745-44165 GCA_002415925.1 Dietzia sp. UBA5065
AGTGAAACCGGTTCCCGTGTGGGCCGATCGCGGTGTCCCACGTATCGTGGAGAGGTTGCCGCGCGAGTTTCGCCGTCTCACGAACAAAGGATGACCGGTACCCATGAGCCCCATGTCGACCATCCCGCCGACGATCGCCCGTTCGTGGCTGCTCCTGCCCGCCGACAAGTCCGACCGCTTCGACGCCGCCGTGAACTCGGAGATGGACGTGGTGGTGCTGGACGTGGAGGACGGCTGCCGCCAGTCGGAGAAGGAGCGCGCGCGCCGCGAGGTCCGGCAGTGGCTCGAGGCCGGCAACCACGCGTGGATCCGGATCAACGACGTCCGCTCCCCCGAGTGGGAGAAGGACCTCATGGCGCTCGGGCACTGCCCCGGCCTGGACGGCGTGATGCTGGCCAAGACCGAGAACCCCGAGCACGTCTCGCTCACCGCCGCGCGGCTGGCCGCGAACACCCCGATCGTCGCGCTGGTCGAGTCCGCCGACGGGCTGGCCGCCGCCACGGAGATCGCCAAGACCGACCAGGTGGTGCGCCTGGCCTTCGGGATCGGCGACTACCGCCGCGACACCGGCATCGGCTCCTCGCAGATCGCCATGGCCTACACCCGCTCCCAGTTCGTGGTGTCCAGCCGGGTCGCGCGCGTGGCCCCGCCGATCGACGGGCCCACCATCTCCAACGACACCCAGGTGCTCATGGACGCCGCCGAGCACGCGGTGGAGATGGGCATGACCGGCAAACTCTGCCTGCGGGTGGATCAGGCCCCGTACATCAACGAGGTGCTGTCCCCCTCCGCCGCCGACGTCTCGTGGGCCGAGTCCGTGATCGACGAGCTGGGCCCCGGGGGCGAACGCGCCCGCGACGGCGCCGACCTGCCGCGGCTGGCGCGGGCGCAGAAGATCGCGCGGCTGGCCAAGGCCTACGCCGTGGTGCGCTGACGCCCCTCGCCGCCTCCCCCGATGGGGCCGGAGGTCAGCGGGGCGTGCGAAGGTGACGTGTGGACCAGCAGGCAATACCGGTCTGGACTCCCTCCACGAACCGCGTGCAATCCGGACTTCGCGACCTCATCGCCCACCAGGGCCCCGCGGTCACCTGCGGGGTCTACCGGCGACGGTCCGCGGGCGCCGAGTATTCGGGCGGGGGACCTGGCGCCGAGGCCGTACAGCGGCAGAGGCGCCGTCATCGTGGTGCTCCGAGACCCCTGGGTCCTCTGCGTCCAGCGTCACCGTTGCTCCCGCCAGGTACCGCACCATCGCGTTGACCATGGCTGCGACCGGGACGGCGAACAGCGCGCCCCCGATGCCCAGAAGATAGGTGCCGGAGGTGACGACCACGATCACCGCGAGCGGGTGCAGCGCCACCGCATGCCCCATGAGAAACGGTTGCAGCACGTGGGACTCGATCTGATGGACCACCACCACCACCACGATCATCGCCAACGCGACCCACGGCCCCTTGTCGACAAGCGCGATGAGCGCTGGAACCAGGCCGGAGAGCAACGCACCGATGATGGGGATGAACGAGCCGAGAAACACGATCACAACGATCGGCACGAGAAACGGCACGCCCAGAACCGCGGCACCGATGCCGATGCCGGTGGCGTTGATGGCGGCCACCACGAGCTGCATCCGGGTGTAGGCCCCCAGGCTCGACCAGCCCTCCCGGAATGCCCGGTCGATGTCATGCCGCCCGGCTGCGGGCAGCCACCGGACGAAGAACGCCCACAGCATTTCACCGTGGTAGAGGAAGAAGAACAGGGCGATGAGGCAGATGAGCGTCCCGGCCACTGCGTCGAGGGCGGTCTGCCCGGCCGCCAGCGCGCCGGTCGTCAACTCGGTGGAGTGCGTGCTGACCACCGAACGCGCCTGATCGAGCCCGGCCTGAAGACGATCGGCCGTGAGGTGAAGCGGACCAGTGGACAACCACGCGAGTACCGAATCGGCGCCGGCGTGCAGTCGATCCCGCATCTCCGGCAGACCACTGGCCACCTGGGTGGTGACCAGACTCAGGCCCCCGACCACGACGGCGATCACCAGCAGGATGACGCCCAATGCCGCCAGCGAGCGTGGGAGAACCACCGCGATCTTGTCGACGAGCGGCCGCAGCATCGCCGCCAGGAGCACGGCAACCGCCAACGGCGCGACGACCACGGCCAGACTCCCCACCGCCTGGACGACGAGCCAACCCCCCCGCGGCGATGAGCAGCAGGCACGCCGACCATGCCGCGGTGAGAAGCACCCCGTAGGGCAGGTGCGCCCGATCAATGCGACCTGCCCGCGAATGATTTCGCATCGCCCCATTCTATTCCGCCTCGCACCAGGACGCGGCCGGCGGCAGCGGGCGACCGGGAGCCTGTGCCCGAATCGGGGCACGTCGGTACGGCCGCCCACCCGGCTGCCATACATTCGACGCTCCATCGGCTCTCCGGCAACGACGCGCTGCGTGGTCGACCCTGAGCACTTCACCGACCGACGTGGCGGCACTTCCAGCTCGGGTGTCGCGGTTCGCCTGCGATGCCGACGCGATTTTGACAGCGTTCTGGGGGTCGGCGATGCGTGCCCACGCGCTGCCGATGACAGTGACGGTGGACCCTGCTCACGGGAGGTGCCAGGCCGATGCCCCGCGCGCAAAGCGACTCCCGCGAGGCCCGCGGCCCCACCTTTGCTCAGCTCCCAGGCGTCGTTCCGGCCCACCGCCCGGCATCCTCCTCTCAGGAGGCCGCCGCTCGGGTCCTGATCGGCCTGTACGTCGTGGCGTCGTTGCTCGCCTTGTGGGCCTGGGCGGTCAAACCCCGGACCCTGACCCGGTGGACCGCAATCGTGTTCACCAATCTGAATGTCCCGTTCACCCTGTCGTTCGTCTCGGTGGCGGTGCTTGGCCTCGTGGCCGGCGCGCTCGTTCGGCGCAAACGCCTGGCGCTGTGGGCGGTGTTCGGGTTCCAGTTGTCGGGCACGCTGGTTTCACTGGCCTCCGTTGCCGCCCACTGGGCGCCTGCCGGGTCACTGCCTGCCTCGCTGGCCAGCGCTCTGTGGTCTCCACGTGAGCCGTCGAACGTGCTCCTGGAAATCGGTGGTCTACTCGTCTCGTTGTTCCTCGCGGCGGCGGTCTGGTGGCTGCGCCCGTCCTTCCCCGCGCGGACGGCGCCAGCGGCCTGGTGGCGCTCATCCCTGGCCGTGGTGGCCGGTTACGCGCTCACCCTCGCCACGGTCTCTTTTCTCATCCGCGGGAACCGGTCCGTGGTGGACGCCCAGCACCCGACCTGGCGGGTCGTCGATGCGGCGATGCGAGAGGCTCTGGGCTTCAACTTGACCCGCGATCAGCAGATCCTCGCCGCCCTGGGCCGCATTCCACTCATCGCCGAGTCGCTGCTCAGCGTCACCCTCGTTCTCTCCATCTGGAACTTCCTGCGGTCGGTGCGACCAGTCGGCGCCTGGGACGGTCAGACCGAGGTTCGGGTACGCAGCCTGCTGGCCGCTCATGGTGGGGACGACTCGCTCGGCTACTTCGCCACCCGCCGCGACAAATCCTTCGTCTTCTCCGGTGACGGGCGGGCGGTCATCGCGTTTCGAGTGGTCGGCTCCGTGTGTCTGGCATCGGGGGACCCGGTCGGCGACTACAGGTCATGGCACGCCGCGGTGGCGGAATGGCTACGCATGTGTCGCGCTTACGGCTGGGTCCCGGCCGGGACGAGTCTGTCCGAGCGCGGCGCGCGCGCCCTTGGCGAGGTGGGCCTGGGCGCACTCATCCTGGGGGACGAGGCCATTGTCGACCCCGATCGGTTCACCCTCGACGACACCTCGATGACACCGGTGCGGCGCGCGGTCAACCATGCCCGCAAAAAGGGCCTCACGCTTCGCGTCAGATACCACGACGACCTGGGCGACGACGAGATGTCCCAGATCCGAGGGTTTGCGGACACATGGCGGGTCGGGGGCGCGGAACGGGGCTTCTCCATGGCCCTGGGCCGCCTCGGAGATCCCGCCGATGGCAAGTGCGTATTGGTGAGCGCCCATGACGCGGACGGCGGACCCGTCGCTCTGCTGTCGTTCGTACCGTGGGGCCGCACCGGCCTGTCCCTCGATCTCATGCGGCGCCGCCCTGACGCGCCCACGGGCGTGAACGAGTTCATGATCTCAGGACTGATGACCGCTGCCGGGGACCTCGGAATCTCCCGGGTCTCGCTCAACTTCGCTGTCCTGCGCAGCACGTTCGCCGTCGCCGAGGAGTTCGGCTCGAGCCCGATCGCGCGCGCCAGCAGCTCGACCCTTCACCTACTCGACAGGTTCACCCAGATCGAGAGCCTGTACCGGAACAATGACAAGTACCAACCCACCTGGGTGCCCCGCTACGCGTGCATCGAGGCACCGATCGACTTCCCACGCGTCGCATTCGCGATCGGTCGGGCCGAGGGGTTCATCCCGACCCTGAGTCGACCAGGCGAGAGTTCTCATCACTTGACGGCCGGCGAACTCGACGACATCCGTGCCCTGCGCTCCCCCGTCATCGACCTGGGCGGGCTGACACCGCTCCGCGGCGATCAGACCCGGCAGCGCCTGCGCCATCTCGACGAACTGCGGGCCGCCGGCCACGACCCCTACCCCGTCGGCATCACCGGCGCCACCCGCCTGGCGCGGATCGACCCGAACCTCATCGGCGGCCTCCCCGGGGCCGGGCAGCCAGCGCGCATCACCGCCCGTGTCCGCGGCGTGCGCCGGCACGGCGGGGTGGTCTTCATCGATCTCATCGACGAGTTCAGCAGCGTCCAGGCGATCGCTGAACGCGGCCGGCTCGCAGCAGGCGAGTTGCGCCTGCTCGGCCGCTGCCTCGACGTGGGCGACATGATCATCCTCGACGGCCGGTGGGGGGCATCTCGCAGCGGCACGCGTTCTCTGCTCGTCTCGGAATGGGCGATCATCGCCAAGGCCCTGCACCCGATCCCCTATCATCGCCGCGGGGCCACGGAGTCCTCCAGCGATGTGGGATCGAGGCTGCGACACCGGTCCGACGACCTCCTGGTGCACCCGGGTCGGCTCACGCTGATCCGTTCCCGCGCAGACGCGCTCACCGCCCTGAGGGCAACACTCGCGGCCGAGGGTTACCGCGAGGTCGAGACCCCGATCCTGAGCGCCGTCCACGGCGGCGCCAACGCCCGCCCCTTCCACACCTGGTCGAACAACTACAGAACCGGGCTCGTCCTGCGAATCGCCCCGGAGTTGCAGCTCAAGCGCCTCCTCGTGGCCGGGATGGGACCCCTCTACGAGATGGGGCGCAGTTTCCGCAACGAGGGTGCCGACGCCACCCACAATCCCGAGTTCACCTCTCTCGAGGTGTACCTCCCTCTGGGCGACTACACCGACATGCGCCACCTGGCCGAGCGGTTGGTGAAGAACGCGGCCCGCGCCGTCCACGGCCACGAGGCGCTCCCCCTGGTGATGAGGCACGAGCTCGCTCGCCACGACGGCGCCCCGGCCGCCCGGCCGCCCGGGCTCGTGGACATCTCAGGGCCGTGGCCGGTCGTGACTGTGTGCGAGGCGGTCTCATCCACGGTGGGACGCGCGGTCGACCAGCACACCGGGATAGAGACACTGCTGTCCCTCGCCCGCGAGCACGACGTCGCCGTCGCCGATCACATGGGCCCCGGCGCGGTACTGGAAGAGCTCTACGGCGAGCTCGTCGAACCAACCACCCGCTACCCCACCTTCTACACCGACTTCCCGGCCGAGACCTCGCCGCTGGCGGCGCCGCACCGGACGGAACCGGGGCTGAGCGAGCGTTGGGACCTGGTGATCGCGGGAATGGAGCTGGGAACCGCGTACTCCGAACTCACCGACCCGATCGAACAGCGACGCCGCCTCGCCGAACAGTCCTACAGGGCCGCTCATGGCGACCTGGAGGCGATGGAAGTCGATGAGGACTTCCTCCACGCCCTCGAGATCGGAATGCCTCCCGCAGGCGGGCTCGGGATCGGCATCGATCGACTGCTCATGGCGATCACCGGATCGATGATCCGGGACGTCCTGGCCTTCCCCTTCGCCCGAAGCACGCCATGACCAGCCCGGGACATGCCGAGCGGCGAGATGACTCTCGCGCCGACCGTCCTGGACACGCTGGACGATCGGTCGGCGACCATGAACGGTCACGCGGGCGTCGGCGTGGGACACGAGAACCCCCGTGGTGGACGTGGGCCGGTGACACGCCACGTCCCACCCGGCGGGGCCGGAGGTCAGCGGGGTGAGGCTCCGGTGACCAGTGGCAGGGCGGGGTCGCCGGCCCACGCGCTCATCGAGCCGTCGTACACCGCCACGTCGTCCCGCCCGGCCAGGGCGAGGGCGTGCGCCAGCCCGGTCGCCGCGATCCCGCCGCCGCAGTAGGTCACGACGCGCGTGTCGGAGTCGAGCAGGCCGGCCGCCTCGAACTCCGGGCGCAGCTCCTCGATCGGCCGCAGCGTGCCCGTCTCGGCCTCGCGCAGCGTGAACACCGACACGTTGATGCTGCCGGGGATGTGTCCGCGCCGGGCGTAGGTGTCCACCTCGCCGCGGTAGGTGGCCTCGTCCAGGACGTTGACCAGCACGGTCTTCTCGTCGTCGAGTCCGGCGGCGACCTCCTCGGTGGAGCGGATCAGCTCCGGGCGTCGGGTGCCGGTGAAGGTGCGGGGGGTGGGCTCGGGCACGACGTCGGTCACCTCGTAGCCGGCCGCCTTCCACGCGGGGAGCCCGCCGTCGAGGACCGTGACCCGGTCGAATCCCTCGTAGCGGAGGTGCCACCACAGGCGGGTGGCCCAGTAGCGGTCGCCCTGGTCGTAGACCACCACGCGCACGTCGTCCCCGATCCCCAGGGCGCCGGCGGCGGCGGCAAAGCGCTCGTGGTCCGGTGCGGTCCAGTCGTACGCGCCGGCCGGGTCGGCGAAGTCCACCAGGAGCTCGGCGAACACCGCGCCGGGGATGTGCTCGGCGCGGTAGGTGGCCTCCCCCGATTCCGGGACGTAGGGGCCGTCGGTGGGGACGGGCAGGATGGTGGTGGCGTCGACGACGACGAGGTCCCGGTCGTCCAGGTGGCGGTGCAGCCACTCGGCGCTGACCTGAAGTGGCAGAGGGGATCCCATGATGGTCCTTTCCTTGTGCGGGGGCGACACCACGCGCTGAGGTGACACCGCCGAGCGTAGGGACGCGCCGCGGTTGTGGCACGGGATGCCATCGCCGGGATCGGAACTGTCGACCCCGGACCGCGTCGTGGTGTAGCCCCCCGCACGGCCCGGCCGACCACCGCCGATGGTCGACGAACGGGCCGAGGGCCGCCGCCACTTCGGACTCGCAGACCTCAGCCGCGGCCGACCTTCTCTGACCACCGACACCGGCACCGGCCCGAAGACGGAAGTGAGCACCGATGAACTGATGCAACTACCCGCCTGATCACCATCGAAGGATCAAAAAAACAGTGACACCACTTTCAGGGGCTTGACCAGTTGGCACGATAATCACTTCGGGCGTAGCAAAAGTGCATCAGATGTTGTACTTTCGTGCCGTGCCCATGAATGATCGTGTCCGTGCCCTCGTGGGGCTTGCTGCGGAGCAGGATGGTCTAGTGACGAGCAGACAGGCTCGGTCGCAAGTCGGCACCACTCCACAAGATCTCAAGCGACTAGCTGATTCCGGAGTGCTGGAAAGACTCCATCACGGGATCTACCGCCTCACCCGCCTTCCCAACGACGAGCATCTCAATGAGCGTCTTGCATGGATGGCGCTCGACCAGAGCACGGTGAACTGGGAGCGGCTCGATCAGGCTGTACCCACGGGGGTTCTGTCCCATCGAACAGCGGCGCGGCTTCTGCACCTGGGCGATCTGGATGCGGACGAAGTGGAGCTTTCCACCACCCGCAGAATCAGACTGACTATCCCCGGCGTGGTGACCCACCGGGCCGAGCTAGAACGCCACGACTGGCAGGTAGTCGACCGACTTCCAGTGACGACAGCGCTCCGCACGATCCGCGACCTGGCCGCCGCGGCGCTAGACGCCGGACACCTTGCCTCGATCGTCCGTGACGCCCTCATCCGCGACCTGAGCACAGTAGATGAAGTCACGGAGACACTCTCGCCCTTCGCTTTCAGTTACGGCCACCGAGCGCTCGACGGCCAAGGGTTCCTCAACGCCCTGATTGCCGAAGCTGGTGTATCCACCACCGCACTGGCAATGGCGGACATCGTGCGCAGACAGTCAGCTGTCCCAATCAGCCAGTGGGCCAGCACGGCCCAGGGGCTGAATCCGATGATCTCCGAGCAGCTCACACGCCAAATAACTCAGCTCAGCACAGCCTCGGCACGCGCGCTACGGGACGAGATGAGTGGTGTGCAACTGCCCTCCATGCCGGACGTCAAGTTCACCGCCGCCGACAACGCCCGACTCTCAGAGGCGTTCAAAACAATGGATGCAACGGCTGGGGCCAGAGGCGCCCTAGAGCGCTTCTGGGAAGGTCGCCAGTGAGCCCGGCCGCGAGAACGCCCGCAGCCGTCCGGGCATCGGTGACCGACCGATTGAAAGCCCAGGCCCGCCAACAAGGCCAGAACGACCAGAGAGCGCGTCGCCGCTTCGTGATGTCCCGTTTTCTAGCCAGGATCTTCGACGCTGACCCCTACGGATGGGTCCTCAAGGGCGGCGTCGGCATGATGGTGCGCCTACCGCACGCCCGCTACAGCCACGACATCGATCTTCTGGTCACCGACGAGACAGTCGATTCCATTGACGAACTCAGTCGTATCGCCCGCGACCACCATCTAGATCACTTTCGCTTTGAACTCACTCGCCCGCGACGAATCGCTGGCGACAAAGGCACGACCGTTACCGTGACCGCCTCCCTGGGCGGACGACCATTCGACACTTTCTCGATCGATATCGTCACCAGTCGACGTCCGCTCGTCGGGGCTATCGAACGCCACCCACTCCCCCGGCTCATCGACACCGACGACTTCACACCCGAGGGAACCGTCCAGCTCTACCCACTCGCCGATCAGATTGCCGACAAGCTGTGCGCTCTGTACGAGACGTTCGGCCCGACTCGTCGCCCATCCGGACGCTTCCGTGACCTCGTCGACCTGCTTCTCATCAGCGCATACCTGCCAATCGATCTCGAGCCGGCAGTTGCCGCCGTAGAACGAGAGCGACACCTTCGGAACATCTCCGCCATGCCCGACACCGTCGTCTCACCGGGACCCGCATGGACGACGCAGTGGACTGCAACCGCCAAAAGTAGCCCCCTCACCACCGAGCACTATGACCTCGACACCGCACTCACCGACGCCGGCCGCTGCTACAACAGGATCCTCCAATCACTCCCCTCTGCTGACACACCAGCCGTCTGGGAACATCGCACTTCCCAATGGCGAGAGAACTTCAGCCAGCAGTGAACCGCCTGTCCGAATTCAGGGCGACAGTCCGCCCCGTCGTACGGTGCCAGGCCTTGCGGCCGCATCCGCCAGCTCGGCTTGCTGCGTGCGCCGCTCCGCGCGTCTACGTTCGACGTATGAGCGGGTGGCCGGATCGTGGGCGATGCGGGTCAGGACCGCCATGTGCAGGGCGCGATTGAGTCGACTATCCCCGCCGCGATTGAGCCGGTGCCGCACGGTGTTCCCGGATGATGCGGGGATGGGATCGACGCCTGCGAGCGAGGCGAACGCAGCCTCGGATCGCACTCGATCGTGATGTGACCAGACGGTCAGGCAGACGGCGGCCGTCACAGGCCCCACGCCGGTCTCACTTGGCAATGACGCGGCCTGGCTGGCCTTGACGAGCTCGGTCATTCGGGAACTTTGGCGGCGAGTTGCTCGTCGAGTTCGGCCACGCGTTTGGCGAGACGGATGGCCTCGCTTCGGGCGATGGCGACACCGAGGCCCTCATCACGTGCACGCCACCGGGTGATGGTGGCAAGCTGCGTGCCTGTCAGCGCTCGGCGGGCGTCGACGCCGAGATCGGCGATACGCAGCAGCGCGATCCGTGCGTAGATGGTGACGGTCGTAGGTCATACGGTCAGCGGGCGGCCACAAGGATCCGCAACGCGGCTCGTACCCCGTCAGCCATGCGCGGACGGCGCAATTGGCGCGAGGCCCACTAAATCGCGCGAGCCATCCCCCGGAGGAGGTGGGGAATCGGGCGGTGTCGACGCCGGACCGCGTCGTGGTGTAGCCCCCCGCACGGCCCGGGCGACCCCCGCCGATGGGCGACGACCCCGGCCCCGCGCAGCGCGGGGCGGGGCCGTCGGAGGGCTGCGCGGAGCTGCCTGCCCGTCGCCTGCGGGTCAGCCCCAGCCCTGGGCGGCGCGGCGGTCGGCGTCGGCCATGCCCTGGTTGCCGTGGCTCGCCGCCCGCGAGATCTCCGCGAGCATCGCCTGCAGCGCCGCCGCGGCCTGGTCCCAGTCGCTCTGGTGTGCCTGGTAGGCGACCGCGGCGTCGCCCTCCCACTCGGCGACGAGCGGAGCGAGATACGACTTGAGGTCGTCGAGCGTCGTGCGCAGCGCGGTGGAGGCCGAGCCGACCTGGCCGACGAGCGACTCGATCGGGCCGTGGTTGTAGGTGATCTGCCCTGAGCTCATGATGATTCTCCCGGTGATGGTGAGGTGCGGTGTCAGATGTTGAGCGGACCGGAGGCGCCGGCCCGGACGATCATCTGGGCGGAGTCCTGGTCGGCGGCGTCGAACGACGTGCTGTTGGTGCGCATCGTCTCGGAGATCCCGGCGAGCGCCGAGTTGAGCTTCGCGCTCTGCTGTTGCCACTCGGCCATGATCGCGGCGAACCTCGACTGGGCGGCACCCCGCCACACCGAGCCCCCGAGCTGGGATACCGAGTCCCTGACGTTTCCGAGCAGTCGATCGATCTCCAGATTGACGTCGTCGACCCTCTTGGCCGCGGTGTCCATGGTCCCGATGTGGGTGTTGAAGCCCGTCATCTGGTCCTCCCCTGTGGTCCTGCGGAGTCCTGTTCTGGCTCCGTCACAGTGTTCGACGCACCCCGGCGACCGATCGGTTCCACCTCCCCGGAACTTCTTCCCGGTGCGCCGGTCCCGACCCGATCCGATTCAGGCGCCGGAGAAGAGCCACAGAGCCGCCTCCACGGGCGCCAGGTCGGGCACGACGTAGGAGACCAGTCGAACCTGATCACAGGCGTCCACCACCCTCTCGGCGTTGTGACCCCGCGCCAGGACCTCGGTGGACCCGGTGCCTGCTTCGCGCCGCCCGTGACGCAGGGCGGCCACCGCGTCGAGGACTCGCGACACCTCGTCGTCCCGCACCGAATCCAGGCCGGGGTCCCACCGGTGCACCACGGCCCGGTCGACCAGATTCAACCCTCCGCGCGTGCGTTCGACCAGACTCACGGTCGTGAGCGTCAGGCAGGATTCGACGCATACCGCCCAGCGGGCCGACGACGAGGGAAGCGCCTCCGCCGTCACCAGGGCGGAACGCACGATCCGGGGCGACACCCCGAGCGAGCTCGCCGCGGTCGCCACCCGGGCCGTCCGGGTGGCGCCCCAGTTGCTCGGGACGAGGAGGACCGCGTGGTCCCCCTCTTCTGCCCCCGCCCACCGCAGGGCCCGGGACACCGGCGCGGCGAGCAGTTCCGTCACGGGGACCGAGAGCCCGGCCACGTCGAGCCGATCCCGGTGAGCGGCCGCGATCGGATCCGCCAGGCACCGGTCCGGATACCGGGCCGCCACCGCATCGACTCTCTCCGAGCATTCGATACGGTCGCCTCCTGGTGGCAGCGCGGAGCCGTCCGCCCCCGCGACCACGGAGGCGGGTGCCACCACCGAGGAGAGAACCGCCGAGGCCGAAACCGACGCCACCGCCAGCCCGGAACAGGAGAGGTCGACCGCGACGGTCGCTCGGTGATCGGTCACGGCTCGGACAACGCGGTCTGGACGAGTTGCACGCCTCGATCCCGCGTGACCAGACGGCCACGGCCCGCGGGCAGCGGGGCCGGGCGGACGCCGCCGAGCAGCGGGCCCTCCTCACGACTGCCCGACATGATGAGTCCGGCGCCGCCCAGGTCCCGGATCCGGCCGACGACGACGTCGTACAGCGCGCGGGAGGCGCCCGCACTGCGCCGGGCCAGCACCACCGAGAGACCGATGTCGCGGGCGTGCGGCAGGAACGGGGCGAGCGGGGCGAGCGGGTTCCCAGCCGGCGTGACGACCAGGTCGAGGTCGTCGACGAGCAGGTGGATGCGCGGCCCGCTCCACCATGAGCGGGCCCGCAACTCCTCGGGGGTGACGTCTGCGCCCGGCATCCGATCGTCGAGGATCCGGACCAGGTGGTCCACCATTGGCACGAGAGAGGTCTCGGTGGCGGCGTATCCCGCGAGGTGGTCCCCCGCGATCTCACCGAGCATGGTGCGGCGGTAGTCCACCAGGATGAGTTTGGCGGTCTGCGGGCTGTTACCCGACACCAGACCCCGGGCGATGGACCGCAACACCGAGGTCTTGCCGCACTCGGCGTCGCCGAAGACCAGCATCAGCGGGTCGGCCTCCAGATCCGCGTAGACCACCTTGAGGTCGGCCTCGTCGACCCCGAGCGGGACGCGGGTCCGGGCACCGTCGGGGCCCGGCCTCGACAGGCTGGCGACCTGTGCGTACGGCAGGACCCCGGGGAGCATCCGGACGGGAGCCGCACCGGCGTCGCCGAGCATGGCCCGCCACCGCTGCGCCAGGTGCAGGGCTGCGGCGGCGGTCGCGTCGGCGATCCCCTCGGGGTCGACCGACCCGTCGAGCCTGGGTTGATACACGAGCATGTGGTTGCGCTCAGCGGTGAGACCGCGCCCCGGGTCGGCGGGCACGGTCATCGCCACCCGCCTGTCGATCATCGAGTCGGTCGGATCTCCCAGCCGCAACTCCACGCGGGTGCCCAGCGCGTCGCGTAGCGCCGGCCGCAGGTCCGCCCAGCGTGCGACCGACAGAACCACATGGACTCCGTAGGACAACCCGTTCGCCGCGAGACCCAGGACGAGCTGCTCGAGGTCCTCGAACTCGGTCCGGAAGGCCTGCCACCCGTCGATCACCAGGAGAGTGTCGGGGTACTCCGCCACTCGTCGGCCGTTCCTGTCGGTCGTCCGACGTCGCGCCTGGTCCACCGACGTCACGCCCGACTCACGGAACACGATCTCTCGGCGCTTGAGCTCCGTATCCACCTCGGCGACCGTGCGTCGGATCCTCTCCTCCTCGCCGCGCCTGGCCACCCCCCCGACCTGTGGCAACCCGGCCACCGACTGCAGCAGACCGCCCCCCAGGTCCACGATGTACATCGA
The DNA here is from genome assembly GCA_002415925.1 of Dietzia sp. UBA5065. Classification (GTDB taxonomy): domain Bacteria; phylum Actinomycetota; class Actinomycetes; order Mycobacteriales; family Mycobacteriaceae; genus Dietzia. Next base: position 41,025 of record DIAZ01000140.1, read on the forward strand.
GAGCCGGTCGGGCGCGGTCGTCGCGGCCGCAGACAGCACCAGGGTGCACAGGGTCGTCGACTTCCCCGACCTGGTCCCACCCACCACGGCGACGTTGCCGTCGGCGCCGGACAGATCCACGTGCCAGGTGTCCCGGCGCTGTTCGAAGGGCAGGTCCACCTCCGCCAGCGCGAATCGCAGGGTGGGCGGCAGGTCGCCCCCCGCCCCGGAGGGCTCGATTCCGACGGCCGCGTCCAGCGAGGCCCCCTCGCCCAACGGTCGAAGCCACACCTCGTGGGCGGGCCGACCGTGCCCGGAGAGCCGAGCGACCAGCACGTCGAGCAGGCTCGCCGCGTCGTCCCGGTCCCCCTGACCTGGCCCGGTCACGGGTCCGGACGACTTCCCGGCGACCTCGCCGGCGCCTAGGCCGCGGGCCGCCGGGACCGGTGAGGGTACGGGCATGTACCAGGATGAGAACGCCCGCACCGCGGCGCGGGCCACGGGAGTGGCCACGGAGGAACCATCGAGCCGTCGGTCCTCCCGGTACGGGCCGGAGACATAGGCGGCGTCGAACCGTACGGGGTCGCCGGCGTCGACCTTGAGGTAGCCCGCCCCGGGGGTGGCGGGCAGGTGGTAGGCGTCGGTCACACCGAGGACCGTGCGTGACTCCGTCGCGGAGAACGTCTTCAGCGCGATCCGGTAGGACAGGTGGCTGTCGAGTCCCCGGAGACGTCCCTCCTCCAGCCGCTGGGACGCCAGCAGGAGATGGATGTGCAGGCTGCGGCCGAGTCTGCCGATGGTGAGGAAGAGCTCGGCGAACTCGGGTTTGGAGGACAGCAGCTCGGAGAACTCGTCCACCACGATCACCAGGGCGGGAAGCGGGTCCAGAGGGGCTCCCTTTGCCCGCGCGGCTTCGTACTCGCCGACGTTGGCGTAGTTGCCGGCCGCGCGCAGCACCTCCTGGCGCCGGGTGAGCTCGCCCTCGAGCGCATCCCGCATGCGGTCGACCATGGTCATCTCGGCCTGCAGGTTGGTGATCACAGCCGCCACATGTGCCAACGACTCCAGACCGAGGAAGGTCGCGCCGCCCTTGAAGTCCACCAGGACCAGGTTGAGTGCGTCCGGGTCATGAGTCGCGACCAAGCCCAGGACCAGCGTGCGCAGGAACTCCGATTTTCCCGAGCCTGTCGCGCCGATACACAGTCCGTGTGGACCCATGCCGCCGTGCGCCGCCTCCTTGAGGTCCAGTTCGACCGGAGCGCCGTCCGGACTCACCCCCACGGGAACCCTCAGTCGGTCGCGGCCGCCCCGCCTTCTCCACGCCACGGCCGGGTCGACCTGGGTGGCCAAGCCGATTCCCAGCAGGTCCGGCAGACCCGGTGTGCGACGGGTCGAGGTCGAGCCGTCGGCGTTGGTCACGGTGTCGGCGGGCCGGTACCGGGCCAGCGCCATGGCGACCCGCTCGGCTTCGGGCCGACTCATCGTGTCGACCCGCGCGATCTCCTCGTCCCCGGATTCGGTGCGGACCAGGGCGCGACGGTCGTCGTCGACCCGGATGCACAGTCCCCTCCGCAGCGCGAGAGCGCGCAGCTGCCCGGCTCGGCTGCCGGAGACCTCGATCACCGTCACCGCGTCGAGTCCGTCTTCGGCGAGGAGACGCTCGGCGCCCGTGACGCCGACCCCGTCCACGACGACGACGAGGTGCCGCACACCCGGACGGAGGGGCTCGCTCGGGGAGAACGAGGACCGCTCCGCCAGATCGGAGGCGAGCATCGACTCCACACCGGCCAGCGAGAACTCGGTGAGTCGCACCCGTCCGCCGCCGTCGGTGTAGGTCGGGTGTTGGTGGTGCGGGAGCCACTTGAGCCATTCCCAGGCCTGTCGGGCGTGACCCTCGCTCGCTGCGACGGCCAGCCGGACGTGGTCCGGTCCGTGGGAGACCACGAGACCGGAGAGCATCGCGCGGACGGCGGAGCGCACCACGTCGACGTCGCCGTCCAGGGAGATCGCCGGGAACGCCCTCAGCTCCAGCGCCACGGGAAGGTCGTCGACCACCGAGTGCACGCGGACAAAGCGTTTCATGCTCACCACGGAGACCGGCTCGAGGTCATCCACAGGGCCGGTGTCGGGCACGGACAGCCTGGTCGCCAGGCTCTGCCGACCGGGGCCCACGCGGACGGTGAGGTACTCCGGGTCGTCCCTCCCCCGCTCCCACATCCGGGGCGTGCCGATCAGCGACGGAAGCTCCACCGGATCCGGGTGGCGCCACAGGGCCCTCGCACGCTGGGCGGCGGCGGTCTCGCGGACCGCGTCGCGGGTCTGGCCCAGGTAGCGCAGGTAGTCCTTGCGCAGTTCGTCCGTCTCGGCGGTCGTGTTCCCCCCGGACAGCGTTCCGGCGAGCACGCCCACCGCGGACACCGCCATCATCACCGGGAACAGCAGGAACATCGGGTTGCGCATCATTCCCGTGCGCATCATCACCACGACCATGCCGCCCACCGCGACGACCATGACGACCGGTAGCAGAATCTGGACGAGGGACCGCGGCGTCGGCCTCGGGAGGACTGGCGGCGCCTGCAGCGTCAGTTCACCACTCGGCTCGGGTGGTGGCTCGAGCCTCTCGGCAGGCGTGAAGACCACGTCCCCCATGCCAGGCAGCCTCCTCGTCCGTCTCCCCGCTTCTCCCGTTGCCGGCGAGGTGGCGACCCCGTGAGCGCGCACCGCCGTCGACAATGGTCGCCGTATCGATCACGGATGCTAGGCCAGCGCACGTCCCGGCGGGTACGCCACCCGGACGGGTCGGCATCCGGTGGGGACGGCGAGTCGAGCGGGAGGACCGGGTGTGACGGAGCAGAGCGGAATGGGGATCGCGGCCGGCGTGGAACCCTTGGACCAGCGGCGTGTGTCGATCGTGTGCCGCAGGACCCGGGTGGATCTCAGCCTGCCCGCCCACCTCGAACTCGTCGCGGTCATCCCCGAGGTCGTGGACCTGGTTCGCAACCATGTCCGCACGTCCGCCGGGCCGGCCACGGGCATCGACGTCGACGCCCGGATGGGCGGCGACGCGGGTGGCTCCTGGCAGCTGTCACGACTGGCGGGCGGGCCCCTGGCCGTGTCCGAGACGCTGGCCCAGCAACGGGTCCACGACGGCGAGATCCTCAT
>DIAZ01000140.1:44348-50625 GCA_002415925.1 Dietzia sp. UBA5065
CTCGCCTGCATGGGCTCGAGCGGACGCCGTGGCCTTCGCCACCGCGACGACCGCAATGGCGGCGGCGGCCTCGGCGGTCGCCCTGACCGTGCAATGGTGGTCCGGGGGTGGAGCCCTTGTCCCTTCCGCCGGAGCGCTCCTGGCGGCCCTCGGCCTGACCGCGGTGCTGGCGCTCCGCACCACATCCGCCCCGGTTTCCGCTCATGCCGTCGCAGGATCGTGTGCCGTCGGGTTCACCATCCTCGCCGCGTCGACCGTCAGCGGTGTCCCTCCCGGTGCCGGCCACCTGGTGGGCGGGCTGACCGCGGGCGCGGCCCTGTCGGGAGTTCTTCGGTTCACCGTGTTCCGGCCCGGGCCCCCTCGCGCATACGGTCTGGCGTCGGCGTACCTCGCGTCGACCGTGGCGCTGTCGGTGGGAGCGATCGCCTCGACGGTCGTCGCATCCAGCCGGATCCCTCTCCATGCCGTCGGCGCCGGCACCGTCCTCGTCGGCCTGCTTCTTCTGACCGCCGCGCCCCGTGTCGCCGTCTCGGCGGCTCGCATCCCGATCCCGCCCGTCCCCGCGCCGGGTGGCGACGTGGAGGCCGGCGATCTCGAGGACATCGACCACGACATCCGCACCCGGGACTCCGATGACCCACGTTCCGGCGGGCCTCTGCCCACCCCGGCGGTGCTGCGCCACCGGTTCCTCACCTCGCGGTCCTGGCTCACCGGCCTGCTGGCGGCCGCGGGCGCGGTCTGTGTGGCCGGGTCGCTCATCTCGCTGACCGGGGGGCCCGGGTCCACCCGATGGGCGGCGCCCCTGTCCCTCGTCCTGTGCGTGGTCCTGATCCTGCGCGGGTTGGGCTACGCCGATCGTGTGCACACCACGGTGCTGCTCGTCTCTGCGCTCGGACTGTCGGCCGGCGTGCTCATCGGCGCGGCCGTCGCCCAGCCCTCACCAGTGGCGGTGGTGGTCCCCGCCTCGGTCGCCGTCGCCGGCGCAGTCGTCCTGGCGTCAGCGGCGCTCCCCCATGTCGACCTCTCGCCCGCGTCGTTGCGCGCAATCGGCACGATCGAGGGGATCTGCATCTGCATCGTCGTCCCCCTCGCGGTGGGTGCCATGGACGTGTACTCCGTCGTCCGCCATCGATGAGGACCGTCCGACCGGTCTCTCTGCTCGCCGTGGGAGCGATCCTCGGAGCGCAGATGCTCGGCGCTCCCCTCGCGGCCTCGCTGGAGCGGCCGGCGATCGACGGTCCCGTTCCCGACGCCGGAGTGCTGGACCCGCGTGCGACCGGGCCCGACGAGCTGCGCCTCGCCGGTCCCTGCCGGACGACCGCGGCCGTCCTCGACCCGGCCGCACGTCCTGCCCACGCAACGGCCGCGGACCTTCACGGGGCATGGATCCACGGCCGCGGGGAGGGACAGGTCGTGGCCGTCATCGACACCGGAGTGAACCCCGGGCCCCGACTACCGCGGGTGCGAGGGGCCGGCGACGTGGTCCGCGGCGGCAACGGCACCGAGGACTGCGACGCGCACGGCACCCTGGTCGCCGGTGTGCTGGCCGCCACCGAGGACGCGACCGGGCACTCGGGGGTCGCGCCCGGCGTGGAGATCGTGTCGATCCGCCAGTCCAGCACCGTCCTGCGCGCGACCCACCGGGACGCGGGTGACCCGGCGGTCGGATCCGGCGTCGGCACGCTGTCGACTCTCGCACGGGCGATCCGGACGGCCGTGGACGCGGGGGCCGGGGTCATCAACATCTCCGAGGTCGCGTGCGTGCCCGCGGGAACGCCGTTGGAGGACGACACCCTCGGCGGCGCGGTCCGCTACGCGGCCGTGGACCACGACGTGGTCCTGGTCGCGGCCGCCGGCAACGTCAGCCAGGCCTGCGGCGACCAGAACCCCGGCGTCCCCGACCCCACCTCGCCCGGTGACGACGGGTGGAACGACGTGCTCACCGTGGCCTCCCCCGCGTGGTACGACGACCACGTGCTCACCGTCGGCGGGGTCGACGCCGACGGGGCACCCACCGATTTCACGCTCCGGGGCCCGTGGGTCGACGTCGCGGCACCCGCTGCCGGGTTGAGGTCGGTGGGCGCCGACGGGGCCGGGATCTCGGACTTCGTGGTGGAGGGGGACGGCTCACGGACCCCGATCAGCGGCACGAGTTTCGCCGCCCCGTTCGTCGCCGGTACGGCCGCACTCGTCCGCCAGGCCCACCCCGGACTCACCGCCCGCCAGGTCATCGCACGCATCCAGAACACCGCGATCCCTGCGGCCGGCGGGCGCGACTTCACCGTCGGCCACGGGGTGGTGGACCCGGTGGCCGCCGTGACGGGGGTCCGCAGACCCTCCCGCCGTGCTCCGGCGACCACGTCTATCGCCGCCCCCACCCCCGACCCCGGACCGGCGGGTGCAGGCGCCGGTGCGGTCGTGGCGGCCGGCTCTCTCACGATCGGGACGATCGTGCTCGTCGTCGTCGCCTTGTTCCACCGGCGTCACCTCCGACCCGGACAGGACGGACGTCCCTGACTCCGCACGCGCCGACGTGACGACTCACCCCACCGGTGTCTCGTACTCCGCGAGCCCGAGATCGGATCCGTCGCGGCTGACGAGCGCGGACTCCCTGTCCAGCCGGGGTCCGGCGGGTAGACGGTCGAGGGTTCCGCCGTCGACCTGCGTCGGCGTCCCGCCGATGCCGAGCATGCCGGCGGTCTCCGCGTCGGGGACGTCGAATCGCACGCCCGTGTCGGAGACTATCGCCGTCACCGGACTGCGGGTCGAGGTCCCACGACCCGCCGCTGCCACCAGGAGGCCGCCACCCGGGATGCCGACGGCGTCGACGGCGGGCCCACCTCCGTCCGACCCCGCGACCGGACGAACCTCGCCCGGGCCCGGCTCCGCAGCGCCGGCGACCAGTGTGACCCGCCGACCCGCGGCATCGGCCCCGGTGGAGTCCCGGACGCACAGCACGGGCGAGTCGCCGGTGTCGAGCACCTCCGGACGCTCGGTGGGAAACGCCTCGACGTCCAACGCCGTCGAGTGCGGGACCCCCATCCGGTCCGGATCCACCGATGCCACGGACCCCACCGTCGTGGTGGACCGGATCACGTCGGCCACCACCGGGCCGACCTCCTGCACTCCGTCGGCCAGGGCGACGTAGATGCGCGTCCCGGAGGCCGTGTCGACCGTGAACACCTGCCCTATCAACAGTCCATCGAGCCCGTAGTCCACCGGTTCGCCGGCCATCTCGATCACCGGGCGCGCGACCGGGTCGACCTCGGGGAGCGGATCGATCAACGCCGCCGTGACCGGTCGCGGGTCCACCCCACCCAACCCGAGGATCGACAACAGGTCTGCGTCCTCCAGGTCGATGCGAGCGCGGGTACCGTTCCCGAGCAGCCAACCCGCACCGTCCTGGCTCGTCAGGGCGATCTCGTTCGCGGCGGTGTCGCGGCCGGCACCCGCCACGCCCTCTCGTGCGACGACACTCGTCGAGGCGACCCGCGGCCTGCCGCGGTCGGCGTCGACGACCACGTCGCACACCGTCCACGACACCGCCGCCGCACCGGCTTCGTCCCGTTGGGCGGGGAGAGCCGAGGGGGCGCCGGGGATGCCGAGCAACCCCCCGCGTCGGGTCCCCGCGACGTCGGTCTCGCGGACGATGTCCGGGTCGAGGGGCCGACCCAACACGAGACGTGCGGACGCCAGGTTGAACACCGGGTGGACCGCGTCCCCGACGCGGACGTACATCTGCCCGGACTCGCGTCCCACCATGATCATCGAACGATCGACATCCGGCGCCGGGTCGAGCAGCGACAGGACGGCGGCCCCCGCGCATCCGAGGACTGCCGCGACCACACCCACGGTGAGCCCGACGGTCTGGCGCCGGAGCGGATCGTGCAGCATCCTGACGTCCCGGGCGACAAGGGCGTGCCGGGCCCGGCGGGACAGGAAGCGATGCCCGTCCACCTGCGCCTTGGTCGTGGGCTTCAGCGGCACGGCCTGGTCCCTTTCCACGGATGTGACACCCCGCGGCGGGGAGCACCGGGGGTAGGGTACGCCAGGATCCGGGCCCCGTGGCCGGTCTTCCCCGGCGCCCCTGCGCGCCACACGTCCAGGTGAGGAGGGTGGGTCGATGACGTCTCCCACGCCGTCTCCCACTGCACTCCCCACGTTGCCCGCGCTCGTCACTGTGCTCGTGTTCTCACTGGTGATCACCGTGATCGGCCCGCCTCCGTGGCAGCCGTGGGCCCAGTTCGTCGCGGCCGGACTGATCGCCTGCGCGTTCACCCTTCGCCGACAGGGTCGTCCGCTCGTCGCCCGCCGGGCTCGGCCCCGCCGCACCGCGGTCGACGTGGTCGACCTCACCGGCCCCGACCTCTCGCTGGTGGGCTGCGTCGAGGGTGGCCGGGTGGTGACCACCGCCGTGGAGATCACCGCGGGATCCCTGGTGACCACCGAGGTCGGCCGCGATGATCCAGCGGGGTTCCACGGTGTCCGGCTCCCCCTGGCCGCGGTGGCGCGGCAGCTCGACCAGGGCGGGGTCATGCTCGAGGGGATCGACGTGGTGGTGCACGGTCGCCGCGCGGCGACGGGAGCCGACGGCGAGGTGTACAGCTCCCTCGTGGGTCCGCTCGCCCTGATCTCGCACCGGCGCGTCCACGTGTTCCTGCGATTCGACCTGGGCCGGCTCGCGACGGCTGCCCCTCCGGACACGGTGGGCTCGTTCGACCACATCGTGGCGGTGGCCACCGAGCGACTCCGGCGGTCGCTGGTCCACCACGGCGTCCCGTGCCGGGTCCTCGACGCCGCCGAACTCGCCGAGAGGTACCTCAAGGCCGAGGCCGAGGCCGCCCCCGGCGTGGGCATGGTCATACGGCCCGGGGCGGATGCGCGGAAGGTCATCGACGGCCTCGCCGCAGTGCGCGCCTCGGACATCACCGAGGTGATCCGGATCCGCCGGGTCGAGGGCCGCCACGACGTGGTCGATGTGGTCGCGACCGTCGGGCTGGTCGGGCTCTCGGCGGGGTCCCCAGCCGAGATGCCCACCGCGTGTGACCCCCTACCGTCCGCACAGGTGTTACCGATCCCCGGCCAATCCCTCCCCGATGCGGTGGCCGGGTCGGTCATCCGGCGCCGGATCGATCAACTCGACGCGCTCGCCCCGCCCGCCCACGGGGCCGGTCAGATCCTCGGCGCCACCCGAACCGGGAGCGCCTCCGCCCTCCAGTTGGCGGGGCCTCACCTGCGGTCCGTCCTCCTTGCCGGCCGGCCTGCGCTGTGCCGTCAGGTGGCATTCCGTGCAGTTGCCGCGGGGTACCGGGTCGCCGTGGTGACCGACCTGCCCGACCGATGGCGCCCGCTGTCGCGAATCGGTGACGAGAGCCGATTCCGGATCGTGGAGCCCGGGGCCTCGGATGCCGGTGCCCCGGTCGACGCGGTGTTCTGGGACGTCGACGGGCCGCTCAGCGAAGGACGGATCGATGCCCTCGCGGGCCCCGGGGGTCCGGACGTCACACCGCCCACCGTCATTCGTGTGGACGCCGACTGGGGCATCGATCACCGAGCGGACTCGGACGCTGCGGGAGCCATCGCCCGGTCGTCCGTGGCGCCGCCGGACCTCGTGCTGGACGCCCGGATCGAGGGGTGGATCTCGGTGGAGCCACGCGCCGGGGACGCCCATCGGGTGACCGTGGTGCACGGTCCCGGCGAGGAGGGGTTCGTGGGCCCGCTCGTGGCACCGGAGGACCTCACACCCGCAGGTGCTGCACCTCCCGCCACCCCGGGTCGTCGGTGACCGTCAGGGTCACCGGGCCCTGGTCCCACCCGGACGCGGCCACGCGGAGCTGCTCGTCGGCCGGGGTGGTGGAGTCCACGTAGAAGTGCAGCAGGCGCTCCCCCGCGCAGCTCTCCGCGCCCACGCACTCGCCGTTGCCCTCCAGCCGCTCCACCAGGTGGTCCTCCAGGTCCCGGAGGCCGGGCAGCGACCGGGCCCCCGGCAGCCCCCCGTCCTCGACATCCGTATAGGGCACGCGGACGGCGACGTGGCGGTCGAACTCCGGGGCCGAGAGCGCCACCAGCGGCACCCGCACCATGGCCACCAGCGGGCCCCGGTCGGTGTCCCCGTGCAGGATCTGCCACGCCGGCGCGCCGGTCTCGTCCCGGTTGTCGCGGGCCAGCTCGCGCAGGATCCCGGGCAGCTCCGCCAGCGGCACGGCGTCGTCCCCCGGGGCCATGGCGTTGGGGCGGATCCTGCCCACCCACGTCTCCACCGCGGCCTCGCCGCACA
>DIAZ01000157.1:0-678 GCA_002415925.1 Dietzia sp. UBA5065
CTGGGCGACGAGTTCCCCAAGCCCCTCACCGACGACGTGGTCTCGGCCGCCGACGTGGTGGTCACCATGGGCTGCGGGGACGCCTGCGCCGTGTACCCCGGCAAGCGCTACCTCGACTGGACGCTCGACGACCCGGAGGGCAGGTCTCTCGAGGCCGTGCGCGAGATCCGGGACCACATCGACGCCCGTGTCCGACACCTGCTCACCGAACTCACCGCCGACGCCGCCTGACCGGAAGGACCACCGCCCTCCATGACCGACGACTCCCCCGCCGACACCGCTCGACCGTCGGTGCTGTTCGTGTGCGTCCACAACGCCGGCCGCTCGCAGATGGCCGCCGGCTTCCTCGCCGCGCTCGCCGGCGACCGGATCGAGGTCCGCTCCGCCGGCAGCGCCCCCGCCGACCAACTGAACCCGGCCGCGGTGGAGGCGATGTCCGAGGTGGGGATCGACATCTCCACCGCGAACCCCAAGATCCTCACCACCGAGGCGGTCAAGGCCTCCGACGTGGTGATCACCATGGGGTGCGGGGACACCTGCCCGGTCTTCCCCGGCACGTCCTACCGCGACTGGGACCTCGAGGACCCGGCCGGACGGGGCGTCGAGGCGGTGCGGCCGATCCGGGACGAGATCCGCGACCGGGTCGAGGCCCTGATCGCCGAGCTGACCACGCGAGCC
>DIAZ01000157.1:852-1596 GCA_002415925.1 Dietzia sp. UBA5065
CGGCGGGCTGAGCGGGCGGGCTCAGGCCCAGGCGACGCGCCAGTCGGCCGGGCTGGCTTCGGCGGCGGGCACGGCCAGTCGCGCCTCCGCGGCGCGGACGCTGCCGGCGAAGTCGCGCACGACCTGGCGGTAGGCGACCTCGGCCGAGCCGGAGTCGTGGAACACGCCCACCGGGTCCACGCGCACCACGCGCATCCCCTCCGGCACCAGGTCGTCGGGGATCCCGGCCGCGCGGGCCCGGCCCAGCACCTTCTGCCCCAGCGCGAGCGCGGGCTGGTCCCACGAGATCCCGTCGACCACACCGCGGGGCGGGCGGTCGGCGCGCTCGGCGGCCTTGGCCTCCTGCCACAGGCGGTCCTGCTCGGCGGAGGTCAACCCGCCGGCCGCGGGCCCGGTGAACCAGTACGGCGCACGCCGGCGCAGCTTGTCCAGCAGGGCCTGCGCCACGTCCTGCACGTCGAACGCCCCCTCGGCACGCTCGGCGCCGATCGCGGAGTGGAACAGCACCTGCAGCAGCAGGTCGCCCAGCTCGGAGACCAGCTCGTCGCGGTCGCCGTCGGCCACGGCGTCGACCAGCTCCCACGACTCCTCCAGCAGGTACGGCAGGAGCGAGTCGTGGGTCTGGGCGGACTCCCACTCGCCGTCGCGGCGGATCCGGGCCATCAGCTCCACGGCCTCGGCCAGCCGGTCGCCGGCCAACCGGTCCCCGGCCCCCGCCGGACCGTCGTCCTCCGCCCCCGCCGA
>DIAZ01000157.1:1766-8323 GCA_002415925.1 Dietzia sp. UBA5065
ACCGTCGTCCTCCGCCCCCGCCGAGAAGAGGATTTCGCTCGTATCCGCCGAGTAGCCGTGCACGAAATCCTCTTCTCGGCGGGGCGCGGGGCGGGGCGCGGGGCGTGGCGCGGGGCGGGGCGCGGGGCCGTGCGCCGGCAGCCGCTCCCCGTCCCCGGTCATCGCGGGGCCCTCATCGCGGGGCTCTCATCGCGCGGCTCTCATCGCGCGGCCGCCGTCTCCGGCTGGATCACCGGGTGCGAGCCCTCCGGGTCGCCTGCCATCGCGGTGAGGAAATCGGCGGCGTACTGCAACATCTCGTCGTCGCGCGCCTTCTCCCCGCCCGCGCCGGCGCGCGCGCCGGCGGCCTTGGGCAGCGGCAACAGCACGGTCTTCTGGGTGGCCCGGTACTGCGCGGCCGGGTACATGCGCTTGAGGCGGATCTGCTGCGAGTCCAGCAGGTCCAGCGGGCCCACGCGCAGCCGCGAGCCGGCCAGCACGATCTCGCGCACGCGGTACTTCTGCGCCACCAGCCGCAGCCGCGCCACGGACACCACGCGGCGGGCCTCCACGGGCAGGGGCCCGTAGCGGTCGATCAGCTCCTCCACCACCGAGTCGATGTCGCCCGGCACCCGCGCCTGCGAGAGCTTGCGGTAGGCCTCCAGGCGTAGGCGGTCGCCGTCGACGTACTCGACCGGGATGTAGGCGTCGACCGGCAGCTCGATGCGGATCTCGCCCAGCTCCTCCTCCACCTCGACGGTCTTGCCGTCGGCGACCGAGCGGTACGCCTCGACCGCCTCGCCCACCAGACGGATGTAGAGGTCAAAGCCGACGCCCGCGATGTGCCCCGACTGCTCGGCGCCCAGGACGTTGCCCGCGCCGCGCAGCTCGAGGTCCTTCATGGCCACCGCCATGCCGGCGCCCAGGTCGTTGTTCTGCGCGATGGTGGCCAGCCGGTCGTAGGCGGTCTCGGTGAGCGTCTTCTCCGGGTCGTGGAGGAAGTAGGCGTAGCCGCGCTCGCGCGAGCGGCCCACGCGCCCGCGGAGCTGGTGCATCTGCGACAGCCCCAGCTGGTCGGAGCGGTCCACGATGAGCGTGTTGGCGTTGGAGATGTCCAGCCCGGTCTCGACGATGGTCGTGCACACCAGCACGTCGTAGTCGCGGTTCCAGAAGCCGCCCACGGTCTGCTCGAGCTGCTCCTCCCCCATCTGCCCGTGCGCCACCACCACGCGCGCCTCGGGCACCAGGTCGCGGATCCGGGCGGCGGCGGCGTCGATGGTCCGCACCCGGTTGTGGACGTAGAACACCTGTCCCTCGCGCAGCAGCTCGCGCCGGATGGCGGCGGCGACGGTCTTGTCCGAGTGCGCGCCCACGTAGGTGAGCACGGGCAACCGCTCCTCGGGCGGGGTGAGGATCTGGCTCATCTCGCGGATCCCGGCCAGCGACATCTCCAGCGTCCGCGGGATCGGCGTGGCGGACATGGTGAGCACGTCCACGTGGGTGCGCAGGGAGGTGATGTGCTCCTTGTGCTCCACGCCGAAGCGCTGCTCCTCGTCCACGATCACCAGGCCGAGCTTGCGCCACCGCACCCCGGTGGCCAGCAGCCGGTGGGTGCCGATCACCACGTCCACCGTGCCCTCGGCCAGGCCCTTGAGGACCTCCTTGGCCTCGGCGTCCGAGGTGAAGCGGCTGAGCCCCTTGATGGTCACGGGGAACCCGGTCATGCGCTCGGTGAAGGTGGCCAGGTGCTGCTGCGCGAGCAGCGTGGTGGGCACCAGCACCGCCACCTGCGTGCCGTCCTGCACGGCCTTGAACGCCGCGCGCACCGCCACCTCGGTCTTGCCGTAGCCCACGTCGCCCACCACCACGCGGTCCATGGGGGCGGTCTTCTCCATGTCTGCCTTGACCTCCTCGATCGCGGTGAGCTGGTCCACGGTCTCGGTGAACGGGAACGCGTCCTCCATCTCGCGCTGCCAGGGGGTGTCGGGGCCGAAGGCGTGACCGGGCGCGGACTGCCGCTTGGCGTAGAGCTGCACCAGCTCGGTGGCGATCTCGCGGACCGCCTTGCGGGCCTTGCGCTTGGTGTTCTGCCAGTCGGCGCCGCCCATCTTGCTCAGCGTGGGCGCCTCGCCGCCCACGTAGCGGCTGAGCTGGCCCAGCGACTCCATGGGCACGTACAGCCGGTCGCCCGCCCCGCCGCGCTTGCCGGGGGCGTACTCGATCACCACGTATTCGCGCCGGGAGGAGCCGTCGCCGCCGCGGACCTGCCGCTCGACCATCTCCACGAACCGCCCGATGCCGTGCTGGTCGTGGACCACCGGGTCGCCGGCCTTGAGCGCGAGCGGGTCCACCTGGTTGCGGCGCTTGGAGTGCCGCGCCTTGGGGCGTGTGGTGGCGCCGAGTCGGTTGCCGGTGAGGTCGGTCTCGGAGACGACGACGAGGGCGCCGTCCCCCGCCCCGGCGTCCGTGGAGAGCGCGAACCCGCCGTGCAGGACCGCCTCGTACACCGACACCACACCCGGACCGGGTTCCGATCCCGCCCGCGCGGCCGCGGCGGGGACCTCCGCCTCGGACAGGCGTTCCAGCACGCGCGCGACGGTGCCGTGGCCCGGGACCACCACCGCGGCCCGGCCGCCGCCGGCCACCAGCGCGCGCAGCCGGGAGAACATGGCCTCCATCTCCGAGTCCCTGCCGCGCGGGGCGGGCGGGTCGCCGGCGGCCACGGTCACCACCGCGCCGTCCTCGGGGTCGGTGAGGAAGCCGGGGGGGACCAGCTGCCACCACGACCGCCCGGCGTCGGTGGCCTCGGAGCGGACGGCCGAGAACGTGCGGTAGCCGGAGCCGGAGAGGTCCAGCGTCTCGCTGTCCACGGGGGCGTCGCCGCCCATGGTGGCCGCGGTCCACGACGCCTCGAGGAACTCCCGGCCCGCGGTGGCCAGGTCGGCCGCGCGGCGGCGGACCTTGTCCGGGTCCAGCACCACCACGCGGGTGCCGGCGGGCATGAGCATGGGCAGCGTGGCCATCTCCTCCGGCACGAGCACCGAGGTCAGCGCCTCCATGCCGTCCCGGGGGATGCCCTCGGCCAGCGAGTCCAGCAGCTCGGCCAGCGTCGGGTTCCCCCGGTGCGTGGCGGCGAGCTCCCGGGCGCGGGCGCGGACCTCCTCGCCGAGCAGCAGCTCCCGGCACGGGTAGACGACCGTGGACGCCACCTCGCCGTCGGGGAGCGAGCGCTGGTCGGCCACCGCGAACTCGCGGATCTCGGCGATCTGGTCGCCGTCGAACTCGATCCGCAGCGGGTGGTCGGCGGTGGTCGGGAAGACGTCCACGATCCCGCCGCGCGCCGCCACGTCCCCGCGCCGGGACACCATGTCCTCGCGGTTGTAGGCGAACTCGGTGAGGGTCGCCAGGAGCTCGGCCGGGTCCAGAGCGGCGCCCGTGGCCAGCCGCACCGGCTCCCGGCGGGCCGCCCCGGGGGAGATCGGCTGCACCACCGACCGCGCCGCCGCCACGACGATCCTCGGGGCCCGACCCGCCATCACCGAGCTGAGGACCTCCAGCCGGCGACCGATCGTGTCGGCCGCGGGCGACAGACGCTCGTGCGGCAACGTCTCCCAGCTGGGGAACTGCGCCACCTCGTCGTCACACAGCCCGGACAGCTCGTCGGCCAGCTCCTCGCACTCGCGCTCGGTGGCGGTCACCACCAGCAGCGGTGCGCGCTGCGCCAGCGCCGCCACCAGGAACGGCCGCAGCGCCTCGGGCGAGCGGACCACCGCGGCGTCCCGGTCCAGGCCCCCGCGCAGGTCGGCCAGGGCCGGGTTGGCGATCACCGCGCCGGCCAGGCCGGACAGGGCTGCGGTGGTGGGGCTGGCGGCAGGGGTGCTCACGCGTGGGGGTCTCCGGATCGGGAACGGGTGGGGCGGGTCTGGCGGTGCGGGAGTGGCGGCGGCGGCACGTCCGGCCGCCGGCGGTCCCCCAGTCTAGTGGCGCTCCCGCGACGGTAGCCTGTGCGCATGCGCCAGACCACAGACGCCGAGCCCGTCGACCCCGCCCGCGACCCCGCCGTCCCGGTGACGATCGCCCCCGCCGGTCCGGACGAGGTCGAGCGCGGCGGCATCGGCTCGCGCGTGTTCACCGACCGCTGGATGGGCGTCCTGCTGACCCTGGGCTCGGCGGTGGGGCTGCTCGCCTCGTTCCAGCTCAGCCTGGACAAGATCCGCATCCTGGAGAACCCCGAGTACACCCCGGCGTGCAACTTCTCCATCCTCATGAGCTGCAAGAGCGTCATCAGCTCCGAGCAGGGAGTGGCGTTCGGGTTCCCCAACCCGTTCATGGGACTGATCGGATTCGCGATCATCCTGGCGATCGGCGTGGCCGCGGCCTCCGGGGTGCGCTTCCCGCGCTGGTACTGGGTGGGCGCGCTGCTCGGCCTGACGTTCGGTGCCGGGTTCGTCCACTGGCTGGCGTTCCAGTCGATCTTCTCCATCCAGGTGCTGTGCCCGTGGTGCATGGTCGTGTGGGCCGTGACCATCCCCCTGTTCTGGTACACGCTGCTGCACGTGCTGGCCAAACTCACCGGTGCCGGGTGGGTCCGGGCGCTCCAGCGGTGGCATCTCGTGCCGGTTGTGGTGTGGTATCTGTCGGTGGGCGCGGTCATCCTGTGGGCGTTCTGGGACTTCTACTGGGCGGACTTCTTCGGCAACCTCTAGAGCGGGCGACGCCCGACGGCCGGACCGCAGCCGCGTGAGCTGAAAGGGGTCGGATGCGCTTCGTGGGAATCGACGTGGTGATCCCCGCCCACGACGAGCAGGACCTGATCGCCGGGTGCCTGGACTCGCTGGACGTGTGCGCGGAGGCCACGCCCGTGCCGGTGACGGTGACCGTGGTGCTCGACTCCTGCACCGACGCCACCGAGGACGTCGCCCGCGGCCGGGCCCGGATCGTGCGGAGCGACGCGCGCAACGTCGGCGCCGCGCGGGCCCTGGGGTTCGACACCCTCCCCCGGCCCGGCCCCACGCAGTTCGGGCAACGCTGGTACGCCACCACCGACGCCGACTCGCGCGTGCCCCGCACGTGGCTGGTCGACCAGCTGGCCCTGGCGCTCGACGGCGCCGACGTGGTGGCCGGGCTGGTCGAGGTGACCGACTGGTCCGACTGGAACCCGGCCACGCGGACGCGGTACCTCGAGGGCTACCGCTCCGGCGCCGACCACCGCCACATCCACGGCGCCAACATCGGCATCTCCGCCCGCGCCTACCGCGACCTGGGCGGCTTCGAGCCCCTGCCGGTCCACGAGGATGTCCGCCTGGTGCAGCGCGCCGAGCGCGCCGGCCTGGCCGTCGAGTGGTCCACCGCCGCGCCGGTCACCACCTCCGCCCGCCGGCACTCCCGCACCCCGGGCGGATTCTCGGGGCACCTGGCCACCACCGAGTTGGACCACACCTGGAACGGGGTCACCCCATGAACTCATCCGACCGCCCCCGCGGCGCCGCCCTCGCCCGCGAGTGGGTCCGCACCGGCCGCGCCGACCTGCCCCTGCCCGCCCACGGGGACACCCGCGCCCGCTGGACCGAGCTCACCGCGATGTGCGCCCAGGACGTCTCGGCCGGCCGGCTGGTCGAGGCGCACGCCGACGCCGACGCGATCCTCGCCGAGGTGGAGGGGACCCGGGTCGGGCCCGGCGAGTTCTGGGGCGTGTGGGCCGCCGAGCCGCCGATGCCGGTGCTCATCGCGCGGCGGGCCGGGGACGGGTGGGTGCTCGACGGGGTCAAGGCCTGGTGCTCCGGCGCGACCGTGTGCACGCACGCGCTGGTCACGGCGTTGGACGACGACGAGCCGCGCCTGTTCGCCGTGGACCTGCGGCACCCCGGGGTCTCCGCCCGGCCGGACGGCTGGGCGCACCCGGGGATGGCGCAGACCGGCACCACGGCCGTCGAGTTCCGCGACGTCCCGGCGCGCACGGTCGGTGACCGGCGCTCCTACCTGGACCGGCCCGGGTTCTGGCACGGGGGGATCGGGGTGGCGGCGTGCTGGCTGGGGGCCGGGGTGGCCGTGGCCCGGCCGCTCGTGGCCCGCGCGAGCCGCCCCGACGCCGACGAGCACGCGCTGGCCCACCTGGGCGCGGTCGACGCGGCCCTGGGCGGGGCGGTGTGGGCGCTCGACGCGGCCGCCCGCGAGGTCGACGGGGCCGGGGCCGGGGCCGCCTCCCCGGCCGACGCCGACGCCGGGCTCGTCGCCGCCCGCCACCGCGCGGTCCGCGTCCGGGCGATCGTGGAGGCCGCGGTCGACGACACCGTCCGCCGGGTCGGCCGGGCCCTGGGCGCCGGGCCACTCGCGATGGACCCGCGCCACGCGCAGGCCGTGCTCGACGCGAGCGTGTACATCCGGCAGTTCCACGCCGAACGCGACCTGGCCGGCCTCGGCCGCACGGCCCGGACGCACGGGGGCTGGGCCCGTGGTTGATGGGCCCGCCGACGCAGGGTCCTCGGGTGCTGGGCCCTCGACTGCTGGGCCGGTGCGCGATCCCGCCGGCTGGGCCGGGATCGGCCCCGGCGACCGCGGCACCCCCGCCGTCGACTGGG
>DIAZ01000157.1:8455-9966 GCA_002415925.1 Dietzia sp. UBA5065
GGTACCGGCGGCTCGTGGTGGTGGCGCCGCACCCCGACGACGAGATCCTCGGCGTGGGCGTCACCGCCTCCCGGTTCGCGGCCGCGGGCGTCGAGGTCGTCGTCCTCGCCGTCACGGACGGCGACGCCTCCCACCCCGACTCCCCCACGATGAGCCCGCGGCGGCTGGCCGGGCTGCGGGTGGAGGAGAGCCGGCGCGCGTGCGCCCTCCTCGGGCTGCCGGAGCCCGTCCGCCTGGGCCTGCCGGACGGCGGGGTCGGCGGGCGAGCGGGCGAGCTCACCGAGGCCATCGCTCGGGCCGTCGGCGACCCGGGCGTCGAGTCCCTGGTCCTGGCGACCTGGCGCGGGGACGGGCACCCCGACCACGAGGCCTGCGGCCGGGCCGCCGCCGACGCCTGCGCCGCCACCGGGGCCCGGCTGGTCGAGTACCCGGTGTGGACCTGGCACTGGGCCCGCCCCGGCGACCCGCGCGTGCCGTGGGACCGGCGCCGCCGGGTGGTGCTCTCCCGCCCCGAGCTGGCCGCCAAGCGCGCGGCGGTGGCTGAGTTCGTCACCCAGGTCGCGCCGCTGTCCGACCGGCCGGGCGACGAGGCGATCCTGCCCGACTGGATCCTCGACCGGCTGGTGACCCGCGAGGAGACGGTGTTCTGGTGAGCACGCCGGGCCACTACTTCGAGTCCGTGTACGCGGACTCCGCCGACCCGTGGGACTTCGCCGGCTCCTGGTATGAGCTCCGCCGCTACGGCCTGCTGGTGGCGTCGCTGCCCGAGCGGCGATACCGGGTGTGCTTCGAACCCGCCTGTTCGGTGGGCGTGCTCACCGAGTCGCTGGCCGCGCGCTGCGACGAGGTGCACGCCGTGGACGTGGTCGACGCCGCCGCGGAGCAGGCCCGCCGGCGGATCTCGCGCGCCGGCCTGGCGCACGTCTCCGTCCGCACCGCCGACGCCCTGGCCCCGTGGCCCCGCCCCGCCTGCGACCTGCTGGTGCTCTCGGAGTTCCTCTACTACACGGCGGCCGACCGGCTCGACGCGCTGATCGGCGACCTGCTGCGGCTGGTCGAGTCCGGCGGCACGGTGGTGGCGTGCCACTGGCTGGGGCGCTCGGAGGATCACGCGTGCCACGGGGAGGACGTCCACGCGGCGCTGGCCCGCCGCGACGAGCTCGAGCGGCTGGTCCACCACCGCGAGGAGGGCTTCCTCCTGGAGGTGTTCCGCCGCGCCTGACCACGCTCCCGCGCAGGCCTCCGCGCTAGGTCCCCGCGCCCTCCGCCTGTTCCACCAGGTGGACGATCGCCTCCGCGTGGAGCCTGAACAGCTCCGCCACGTCGGCGTCCCCGGTCAGCGAGGCGAGGAAGACGCCGTCGCCCCCCGCCAGGGCGTACGTGGCCAGGAGCCGGGCGTCCGCGCCCGTCAGCCCCGGCCGGACCCGACCCAATTCCTCCGCGATCCGCTCGATCGCCTCGCCCCGCAGCCGCAGGTAGATCTCGCGGGCCACCGGTTCCACGGGCCGCCG
>DIAZ01000157.1:10137-12884 GCA_002415925.1 Dietzia sp. UBA5065
AGCCACAGCTCGATGCTCTCCTCCACCACGGCGGCCAGGAGCGCGTCCTTGTCGGCGAAGTGCCAGTAGATCGAGCTGGCGGGAAGCCCGCTGGCCTTGCTGATCTGCGCGATCGTGGTTCCCTCGTACCCGCGCTCCCCGGCCACGGCCGCCGCGGCCTCGATGATCCGCCGCCGGGACTCGCGGCCCCTCGCGCGGGTCCGCCTGGCGGCGGGGCTCCTCGTGTCCTCTGCCATCGGGTCCTCCCTGTCCTGTGTCGAGCACCTCATTGCGTCCGGGCACCCCGCGATTTACCGTAGTGATCATTACAGTAGCGCACGGCGATCAGACGCCGGCGCACGAAAGGTGGACATCATGATCGACTCTCTCACCCGCAACTGGTGGATCCAGCTGATCCGCGGCGCACTGGCGTTCGGCCTGGGCGCCACCGCCCTCCTGGCCCCCAGCACCGGGATGACGCTCGCGACCTTCCTCGTGGCCGCGTTCGCGATCGGGGACGGCGCGATGACCGTCACCACCGGCCTGGCCCTGCCTGACGAGTACCGCGGCCGGAGCGGCCTGCTCGCCGCCGGCGCGGGCTTCATCGTGCTGGGCCTGCTCGTCCTGTTCTGGCCGGGACTCTCCGCGACCGCCCTGACGCTGCTGTTCGCCGCCTGGCTGGTGGCCTCGGGGGCGCTCGTCGCCTACGGCGCCCGGACGCTGCGCCCGGAGATCTCCGACTCGCGGATCATGGGGGCGCTCGGGGCGGTGCTCATCGCGCTCGGGCTCGGGCTCGGGGTGTTCGGACCGTCCGCGATCGGCACGTTCGTGACGTTCGCCGGATGGTTCGGGCTGGCGGTCGGCGCCCTCATGGCCGCCGTCGCATTCCGGCTGCGGTCCGACGCGACGCGACTGTCGGCGACGCCGGTCGCCGCGGCCTGACCAGTACGTCCGGATCCGGGCCCGGGGCGCTAGGGGCGTCCCGGGCCCGGCCGTAGGTCCCGACCGGCGGAGTCACCCTCCGGACGACTGGGAGAGGTGTACTCGTCCAACACGTCCTTCTCGAGGGACGGCAGCGGGTCGAGGTGCGAGAGCCCGTTGAAGCACAGGTTGACGATGTGGGCGGCCACCTCCTCCTTGGGGGGATGACGCACGTCCAGCCACCACTGCGCGGTCCCCGAGACCATGCCGACCAGCGCCTGCGCGTACACGCTGGTGGTGACGGGATCGAACCCGCGGGCCACGAACTCCTCCTCGAGGATGTACGTCACGCTCGCCGTGGCGTCGTTGAGCAGAGTCGAGTAGGACCCCCCGCTGACCGTCGACGACTCCCGCACCAGGATCCGGAACCCGTCCGTCCGCTCCTCCACGTACCGGAGCAGCGCCATGGCGGCCCGCTCGATCCGCCGCCGCGCCCCCTCGCCCTTGAGCGACTCGGTGATCTCCGCGCCCAGGTACGCCAGCTCGCGGTCGCAGACCACCGCGTAGAGGCCCTCCTTGCCGCCGAAGTGCTCGTAGACCACCGGCTTGGAGACGTTCGCGGCGGCCGCGATCTCCTCCACCGTCGCGGCGTCGTAGCCGTATTCGGCAAAGATCCGACGGCCCACCTCGACCAGTTGCTGCCGTCGCTTCACGGCCGACATCCTCGTCCTCGGCGCCGGCATCGACTCGCCCGTCATGGTCCACCCTCCAGTTCCTGATCTGAGGCTAGTCGGTGACAGCGGCCGGACCTGTAACCCGGCGGGCACCGCCGGTGGGCCGACCCGACGTGTGCCAGAATGTGGGCGGCCCGTACCGGGCCGTTCCCCCGTGGTGTAATCGGCAACACTTCTGATTTTGGTTCAGATATTCCAGGTTCGAGTCCTGGCGGGGGAGCGCAGGTCAGAGGGCATTTCCTCAGCCCCTCGTGCCACGCTCGACCGCGCTGCGGACGGTGTAGCGCAGGAAGGCCGGGAACGCGACGGCGGCCACCACCACGCCGATCACCACCAGCACCCCACCACCCGCCGCGGCGACGGCCGTGCCCACCGACGCGGCTGCCACGCCGTGAGCGACGTCTCCGAGGCGCGGGCCGCCGGCCACCACCACGATGAACACGCCCTGGAGGCGGCCGCGCATCTCGTCGGTCGCGGAGTCGAGCAGGATCGCCTGCCGGAAGGCCGCGGAGACCATGTCCACCGCACCGCCGAACGCCAGCGCGAGCAGGGCCAGCCACAGCCACCAGGCCGACCCGTCCGGCGAGGCCGCCCCCACGACCAGCCCGAACGCCACCATCGCCAGTCCCCACAGCGCGACGCACACGAGCACCGCCAGACCCTGACGCCGCACCCGCGGGATCCAGCCGGAGAACACCCCACCCAGCACGGCACCCACGCTCATGGCGGCGAACAGCAGGCCCAGCGCGCTCCCACCGGAGGCCGGGTCACCGAACGACTCGGTGGCGATCTGCGGGAACAGGGCCCGCGGCATGCCGAACACCATGGCGATCACGTCCACCAGGAACGAGGCCAGCAGGATCCGGCGGGTGGCGAGGTAGGCGAACCCGTCGATCACCGACCGCAGGCCCGCGGACCTCCGCTCGCCCGACGTGGGCTGCGGCGGCAGCCGGTACACGGCGTACAGGGTGGCCAGCAGCGCGACGGCCGTCAGCAGGTACAGCGACTGCAACCCCACGACGGGGATGAGGATGCCGGCGGTGACCGGCCCGACGATCGCGCCGAACTGCATGACGGTCATCATCAGTGCGCTCGCCGAGGCCAGCTGGTCCG
>DIAZ01000157.1:13164-13697 GCA_002415925.1 Dietzia sp. UBA5065
GTGGTGACCATGAGCAGCCTGCGCCGGTCCAGCGCGTCGGCCAGCGCCCCGCCCCACAGCCCGAACACGATCAGCGGCACCAGCGCGAACACGCCGGTCAGCCCGACGTACGCCGAGCTGCGGGTGATCTCGAACACCTGCTGCGGGACCGCGACGATCGACAGCTGGGCACCGATCACGGTGACGATGTTGGCGATCCACAACCTGCGGAAGTCCGGCTGCGCCAGTGGCCGGGTGTCCGCGAGTTGCCGCCGGAGAAGTGACACGCGGGGCAGGGTACTCGGCGACACGGTTCGCGCTGTCGGGGTCACCCCTTATCCTTCAGTGGCACCCGCCCGAGGAGATCAGATGACCACACCCCCCACCGATCGCGAGCAGACCGCGGTCATCATCCTGGCCGCCGGCTCCGGCACCCGGATGAAGAGCGCGACCCCCAAGATGCTGCACCGCGTGTGCGGGCGGACCATGCTCGGCCACGCCCTGCACGCCGCGGCCGGGATCCGGCCGGATTCGGTCGTGGTGGTGGTGGGCCA
>DIAZ01000157.1:13938-14276 GCA_002415925.1 Dietzia sp. UBA5065
GTGGCCGCGGGCATGGCCGCGATCCCCGCCGACTTCTCCGGCACCGTGCTGGTCACCACCTCGGACATCCCGCTCCTCGACGCGGACACCCTGCGCGAGGTGGTCAGCCGCCACGGCATGCGCCCGCGCGCGGCGGTCACCGTCCTCACCTCCACGGCACCCGACCCCACGGGGTACGGCCGGATCGTGAGGAACGACGACGGCGAGGTGCTCAGGATCGTCGAGCACAAGGACGCCTCGGAGGACGAGAGGGCGATCGACGAGGTCAACTCCGGCATCTACGCCTTCGACGCCCGCGTCCTGCGGGACAAGCTGGGCGAGCTGGGCACCGACAACTC
>DIAZ01000030.1:0-3525 GCA_002415925.1 Dietzia sp. UBA5065
GGGGCGATCGGGGTGGCCGCGCGCCCCACAGTCGCGTAGAGCCCGAACGTCTCGTTCTCCTCCCCCGGCGGCACGATCCGCGCCAGCAGGGTGCGGGACGCCGACTGGACGAGCCCCACCTGCGAACTGATGATCAGCCCGAAGATCCAGAAGGACGGCTTGGATTGCCACGAGACCACCGCGATGCCCGCGACGACCATGATCGACAAGGACATGATGATGACTCGCTTGGGACCGATGCGATCGTCCAGCCCCGACAACGCCCAGGTGCCGAGCAGCGCGATGCCGTTGGCCGCCAAGCCGAAGACGATGACCTCGTCCGTGGCGAAGCCGTAGGAGCTCGCCGCAATAACGCCACCGAACGTGAAAACCGCGGTGAGCCCGTCGCGGAAGATGGCCGACGCGATCAAGAAGTGCAGCAGCCCGCGCTCGTCGCGCCACATGTGCAAGATCCGGACGCCGATGTCGCGGTAGGCGCTGAGAACGTTGAACCTTTCACGGCCCGGCAGCGGTTCGGCTGTGGGACCCCAAAGGAAGATCGGGATCGAGAAGATCGCCATGAACCCGGCAGCGAACAGGGCCACGGCGCGGATATTGGCCAGTTCATCCGTCGAGATCCCGAAGATGCCGCCCTTGAGGACGAACCCGAACAACACGACGACAAGGCAGAAGATGCCGCCGAAGTAACCGAAGCCCCACCCGATCGCTGAAATCTTGCCGATGTTGGTCTTGTTCGAAAGCTGCAGCAGCATGCCGTTGTAGAAAACCGTGCCGATGTCTTGGGCGACGGCCCCGATGGCGAGCAGGCTGACGCCCAGCAGAAGGTACTCATCGTGCGGTTTCACGAACCAGCTCAGCGCGATACAGGCGATGACCACCAAGGTGGCCACGGTCAGCATCAGGCGACGGTTCCGGACGCGATCCGCCCAGGCGCCCATGAGGGGGGCCAACAGCAGCAACGCGATACCTGAGAACGACTGCGCGGCGTCGAGCATCAGCGCCCCACGCTCGGGGTTGGCGGCGACCGTTCCGGTGACGTACACCGAGAAGACGAAGGAGATCATCACGGAGTTCAGCGCGGTGGAACCCAAGTCCCACGTCCACCACGACCACACCTGGCGTCGATGCTCTGCGCCGCGTCCGAAGATGCGCCGTTCGGTGTCCGGTTCTACCCCCGCTGCACTCACGCCCGAACCGTAGCGGACCCGACCCGCCCCTGAATACGTTCCTACCCAAGGTTCCTCGGATGGCCTTGCGCAGGTCACCCGTGAGAAACGAGACCGAAACCCCTGGCGAACGGTAGGTTCGCAAGGTATTCTGTAGTCATAGTGACTAATAATCGCGAGGTCCCGATGAGCACCACCATTTCCGAGGCAGACGCCCTGTATCAGCGGGTCGCCCATGTGATCCCGCGCGTCGAATGGGCCACCATGGTCGACGATGTCCAGGCCATCCTTCGGCTCAAAGCCGAGAAGAACGCCGTGATCTTGGCGCACAACTACATGACGCCCGAGATCTACCACGGGGTCGCCGACATCGTGGGTGATTCGCTGGCACTGGCCCGGGAGGCCACCAAAGTCGACGCGGACGTCATCGTGTTGGCGGGCGTCCACTTCATGGCTGAGACCGCGAAGCTGCTGAACCCGTCCAAGACCGTACTGATCCCCGATCTGCGGTCCGGCTGCTCGCTCGCTGAGTCCGTCACCCCCGAGGACGTCCGTGCCCTGCGCGCGGCGCACCCCGGCGTCCCGGTGGTCACCTACGTCAACACGTCCGCCGCCGTGAAGGCCGAGTCGGACATCTGCTGCACCTCGGGCAACGCGGTGAAGATCATCGAGAGCCTGGGCGTGGACGAGGTCATCATGATCCCCGACCAGTTCCTCGCCGCGAACATCGGGGCCCAGACGGGCGTGAAGATGATCGTCCATCCGGGAGCCTGCGAGGTGCACGAGCGCTTCACCCCCGACGACATCGAGACCATTCGCGAGGGAAACCCGGGCGTGACCGTGATCGCCCACCCCGAATGCCCGCGACCGGTGGTGCTGGCCTCGGACTTCTCCGGCTCGACCGCGCAGATGCAGGACTTCATCGAGAAGGAGCGTCCACGCAAGGTCGCCCTCATCACCGAGTGCTCGATGTCGGACAACATCGCCCAGAACCACCCCGAGATCGACTTCATCCGGCCCTGCAACATGTGCCCGCACATGAAACGCAACACCCTGGCCGCGATCCGGCACAGCCTGGAAACCCTCACCAACGTCGTCGAGCTCGACCCCGCCACCGCCGCCCCGGCCCGCCAGGCCATCGAGCGGATGCTGGCGGTTAAGTGATGGCGCACGCGAAGGTAACCACGATTCAGGCCAACGGGCCCATCATCATCGGCGCCGGTCTGGCCGGGCTGGTGACCGCGATCGAACTCTCACCCAAGCCGTGTGTCGTGCTGTCCGCGGGCGCGGTCAAGACCGGCACGTCCACGGGCTGGGCCCAGGGAGGCGTTGCCGCGGTCGAGGGTCCGGACGACAGCTTCGAACTCCACATCGCCGACACCCTGTCCGCGGGCGCAGGGCTCTGCGACCCCGACGTCGTCGCCCGAATCATCTCCGACGCCCCCGAGGCCATCGACTGGATGGCCTCGATCGGCACCCGCTTTGACCGCAACCCCGATGGCACCTTCGTCCTTGGCCTCGAAGGCGCGCACTCGCGGCGCCGCATCGTCCACGCCCAAGGCGACGGCACCGGGGCGGAACTCCTTCGCGCGGTCGTCGAGAAGGCCCGCACGCTGCCGTCGATCTCGCTGTGGGACTACTCCCCCGCCGTCGAACTGCTCACCCAGAACGGGCGCGTGAGCGGCGTGGTGGTCGACCGCGCTGAGGGCCGCGTCGAACTGCTCTCCGACATCGTCGTGCTGGCGACCGGGGGCGTCGGCGGGTTGTTCCAACACACGACAAACCCACTGTCCTCCCGCGGGCAGGGCCTGTCGTTGGCCGCGCGCGCGGGGGCGGTGTTGCGCGACCTGGAGATGGTCCAGTTCCATCCGACGGGCTTGGACGTCGGCATCGATCCCATGCCTCTGGTCTCCGAAGCCGTCCGCGGCGAGGGGGCGCTCGTCATCGACGAGACCGGGGCGCGCGTCCTGGAGAACCCGCTGGCGGCCCGCGACGTGGTCTCCCGGGCCGAATGGGCCTCGCTGCAGGCCGGCCATCACGTGTTCGTGGACGCCCGGGAACACCCCGGCCCCGCGTTCCCGAAGAAGTTCCCGCAAATCTTCGACATCTGCCTGCGGGCCAAGCTCGATCCGCGTGAGTCCGTGCTGCCCGTTCACCCCGCCGCTCACTACCACATGGGTGGCGTGCAGGTAGACCTGCTCGGACGCTCGTCCGTCCCCGGCCTTTACGCCGTCGGCGAGGTCGCCTCGACCGGTCTGCACGGGGCGAACCGGCTGGCGTCCAACTCACTGCTTGAGGCCATGGTCTGCGGCCGCTGGACCGGCGATCACCTGGCGCAGATCGTGAAGGACGGCATCCC
>DIAZ01000030.1:3776-8434 GCA_002415925.1 Dietzia sp. UBA5065
GGCGGCCACTGGCGCACGGACTACCCCGACGAGCGTCCACTGAAGCACACGCTCGTGACGATTAGCGATCTCCCGTTGCGGAGCGTGGCATGAGGTCGCTGCCGTCGCTGGTCATCGAGCCCCTCGTCCGGGCCGCCCTCCTGGAAGATCTCGGGCGGGCCGGCGACGTCACCACGGATTCGATCTTCGACGCCGATGACGTCTCGACCGTGCAGTTGGTGGTCCGCGACCCCGGGGTCGTGGCGGGCGTCGATTGCGCCCTCTTGGCCTGGCGCCTGGTGGATCCGTCCATCACCGTGTCGGTCGCCAAGCCCGACGGCTCGCGTGTCGTCCCGGGCGACGTCATCGCCACCATCACCGGCCACACCCGCGGCCTGCTGACCGGCGAGCGCGTGGCCTTGAACTTCCTCGGGCACCTCTCCGGCGTCGCCACCGGCACCGCGCGCATCGCCGACGCCATCGCGCACACGTCCGCCCACGTGGCCGACACCCGCAAGACCATCCCGGGCCTCCGGGCGCTGCAGAAGCATGCGGTCCGCTGCGGCGGCGGCCAGAATCACCGGTTCGGCCTCGACGACGCCGTCCTCATCAAGGACAACCACATCGCCGCGGCCGGCTCGGTCTCCGAAGCGGTGCGACGCGTGCGGGAGAACATCGGGCACCTCGTGAAGGTTGAGGTCGAGGTCGACAACCTCGAGCAGCTGCGCGAACTCGTGACGCTGCCCGTGGACGCCGTGCTGCTCGACAACATGGGCCCCGACCTGCTGCGCCAGGCCGTCGCCATCGTGGACGGTCGCCTCATCACCGAGGCCTCCGGGCGCATCACGCCCGAGGCGGCGGTCCCGATTGCCGAGGCCGGCGTCGACCTCATCAGCGTGGGCTGGCTGACGCACTCGGCGAAGGTCCTCGACATCGGGCTGGACTTCGTCTCCTGAGGCGATCCCGCCACGGCTCGTTACGCCAGCGCAGACTCGCGGACGACGTCCTTCCATGGCGTCGGGGCCAAGCCGAACGCACGCTGAGCGGCCGTGGAATCCATGATCCACGGCGCGTTGAACTGCCACTCGATGGCACGCATCTCGCGGAGCACCGGAATGAACAACCCCAAGATCGCCATGGTCGTCGGCGAATAGGCACCGAGGCTCGGTGCGTTGTTGCCGACCTGAGCGGCTAGCTCGGTCAGCACCTGGCGCTGGGTGCGGACGTCGTTGCTGGGCACGTGCCACACCCGCCCGTGCGCGTCAGGATTCGTCGCGGCGGCCACCAGCGTGCGAGCCACATCGCGGACGTCGGTCCACGTGCGGGGTTGATCCAGGTCGCCGATGCTCGTCGCCTTGCCGCCGGTAGCGAGGGTGGGCACCAAGCGTGTCACGACGCCACCACCACCAACGCCTGGACCGAGGTAATCCGCAGCGCGAACCTCGACGGCCCGCACCCGCCCGGCCTGATGGGCCGCCAGCGCCGCAGCCCACATCTCGGCCCGCACCCGCCCCTTCACGTCGGTCGCCGCGTCGGGCTGCCCCTCGACCATGGGCCCGGACGGACGCCCGTAGGCGTAGAGGTTCGAGGTGGTCACCAGCACGGCGCCGCTACGCTCCGCGGCTGCGAGGGCGGCGTTCGCCAGCGGCGGCCACTCGGTGTCCCAGCGGTGGTAGTGGACGGGGTTCAGACAGTTGTACAGCGCCACCGCGCCCGTGGCCGCCTCGGTGACGACTGTCGCGTCCCCGGCATCCAGGGCGCGGCGCTCGACGCCCGCCAAGGTCGGCCCGGCACCGGAACGCGAGGCCAGCACGACGCGTTCGCCGTTGCCAGCCAAGATTTGTGCGGTCTGGCGGCCCACGGGACCGGCGCCGAGAACGAGGTGATACATGGTGACTCCTTGAAAATGTGAGCGGTGCTCTCGATTCGATGATGTCAGAGCTCGAACGGGGAAGCAAGAGCACCGCTCTGCTTTGTTGCACCCGCTCTCGGTTTGCGGCACGATCGGACCCATGAGCACCTCTCCGGGAGCCCCGGCACTGGGAATCCGCGCCACCGCGCGCCGCGAGGTGACGGCTCGCATCCGCGCCGAAGGTCGCCGCCAGCTGGCCTCCGAGGGCGCCGCCGGGCTTTCGCTGCGGGCCATCGCCCGGGAGCTCGGCATGGTCTCCTCCGCGGTCTACCGCTACGTCCCGAGCCGGGATGCGTTGCTCACCGAACTGATTTTGGAGTCCTATTCGGCCTTGGCCGATGTGGCTGAGGCCGCGAACGCGTCGGTCCCCGACCAGGACGATCTCGAGGCTCGGTGGCGGGCCGTCTGGCGCGCCATCCGCGGCTGGGCATTCGCCCATCCCCACGACTACGCCCTGCTGTACGGCTCCCCCGTGCCCGGCTACCGCGCCCCCCAAGACACCGTCGCGCCAGCCTCCCGGGTCACGGGATCGTTCGCTGCCCTCCTCGTGCCTCTCGCCACGGCCGGCGGCAGCGTGCCCGTCCCGGTGGCGGTCCCTGAGAGCCTCTCCGCCTCGCTGGAGAGCACGCGCGCGTTCGTCGGCGAGGGCGTCCCCGACGATTTGCTGCTGCGCGGGCTGATGGCGTGGGCCGGGATGTTCGGCGCGATCTCGTTCGAGCTGTTTGGCCAGTACGAGGGGGCCTTCGCCGACCGGGACACCTACTTCGACTACGTGATCGACCAGTGGTTCGTCCTCCTGGGCGGTCCGCCCGCCTGACGCCCACCCCCACGCTGCGGACGCCATGCCCCGACAACCAACGTTGCTGGCTAGTGATCCTTGCTGGCGATATTCGCGCCAGCAAGGACGCTTACCGCCAGCAAGGTCGGAGGGCGGCGCCCTCAGCTCTTGCGTGAGGCCTCGGCCAACAGTTCGGCGGCGTGCGCTCGCGACGACTTCGAGGATTCGAGCCCGGCCATCATGCGCGCCAACTCCGACACCCGTCCGTCGCCCGCGACCTCGGCGATGCCCGAGGTGGTGACCTGGCCGTCGTCGGCCTTGATGACGACGTAATGCCGATCGGCGAAGGCCGCGACCTGGGCGAGGTGGGTGACCACGATGACCTGGGCGTGCTCGGCGAGACGCGCCAGCCGGCGCCCGATCTCGAGGGCCGTGGCCCCGCCGACCCCCGCGTCGACCTCGTCGAAGACGAAGGTTTGCCCCTCGCTGCCGGTCGCCAACACGACCTCGAGCGCCAGTCGGACGCGCGACAACTCGCCACCCGAGGCCACCCGTCCGAGCGGGCCGAGCGCCGAGCCAGGGTTGGCCGAGAACAGCAGCGCCACCGAATCCACACCTGTGGGCCCGAGCTTGTCGCCCGAGGTCACGACGAACTCCAGACGGGCGTGCGGCAGCGCCAGGGCGGCCAACTCGTCTTTGACGGCGTTGGAGAGCGTGGTCGCGGACGCCACCCGAAGTGCGGTCAACACGGACGCTTGCGCCGTCAGCGCGGACTCCAGCGCCTGGACGTTCTCCCTGAGCCCGGCAATGCGCTCATCGCTGGAGGAAAGCTCGGCCACCCGGGCCGCCGACTCCGCCGACCAGGCCAGGACGGCGTTGATGTCGGTGCCGTACTTGCGGGTGAGGCCCTGCAGCTGCGCGCGGCGGCCCGCGATCCACTCCAAACGCAGCGGATCGGCCTCCAGGGACGCCAGGTAGCTCGACAAGCGCCCCGCGAGGTCGTTCACCTGGTATCCGACGTCGGCGAGCCCCTGGGCGATCTCCGTGGCGCTGGCGTCGCGTTCCGCGGCGAGCTGGGCGGCCTTGCGGGCCACCGCGATCAACCCGATGGCGTCGGGGGCTTCGTCTGAGTTGTCCTCGTCGCCTGCGAGCGCCACGAGGGCGGCACGGGCCGAGAGACGCAGATCGTCCACGGCCTGCAGGCGGTTGGCCTCGGCGGCGAGCGTGACGTCTTCGTCCGGGACGGGGTCGACGGCAGCGATCTCGTCCAACCCGAACGTCAGGGCGTCCAACTCGCGGGAGCGAGCGGCCGCCTGGCTGACCAGCGCGTCGAGTTCGGTGCGGGCCGCCCGCCAGGTGGCGTAGTCGGACGCGTAGCGTGTCAGCGCGGCGGCACCCTCGGCGCCCATGAAGTCATCGAGCAGTTGCCGTTGCCGCTCGGGCGTCGCGAGCCGCAGTTGCTCCGACTGACCGTGGATCGTGACCCGCTCGGCCATCAGCTCGGCCGCCGCGGGCGTGGGCACCTGGGCGCCCCCCACGAACGACCGGGAGCGGCTGGGGGTCACTTGCCGCGCGAGCAAGACCTCATCGCCGTCGAGCTCGCCGCCGAGCGCATCGACGGCGGTCACGAGCGCGGCGTCGGTGGCGGTCAGGCGCCCCTCGACGACGGCGCGGGCCGCACCGTGGCGGATCAGGCGCGCCTCGCCCTTGCCGCCGAGCAGCAGGCCGAGGCCGGTGACAACCATCGTCTTGCCGGCGCCGGTTTCACCCGTGACGGCGGTGAAGCCCGGCCCGAGCTCCAGCACGGCGTCGTCGATGACGCCGACGTTGACGATCCGCAGCTCAGTGAGCATGCGGTTCCTCGGGCGCGTTCCTCAGGCGTCCGGCGTCGCGCCAGCCGTCGATCGGCAGGGCGAACTTGCGGACGAGGCGGTCGGTAAAGGGCGCGTTCGACATGCGCGCCAGCAGCAGCATGTGCTCCCCGCGGGT
>DIAZ01000151.1 GCA_002415925.1 Dietzia sp. UBA5065
GGCAAACTCAATGGCCAGCGGCGCACGTCCGGGCTCCGTGGCCGGGGTTTCAGCCCGCGAATCGGCGCCCACTGTGTCCGGGGCGGCGGTCGCCTTGGGCAGATCCTCCTCGGGTTCGGCGAGCACCGCGAAGAAGTCCTTCGACCCGGTGATCGCCTTCTGCAGAGAGTCGATGAGGAAGCTCATGCCCATCACGGGCTGCCGCGCAAGCGCCACCAACTGCACCAGCAGCACCAGTTGGCCGACCGTGAAATGACCCTGCATGGTCTGGATGAAGATGATCAGGTAGATCCCGAAGAAGATCAGGTTCAGGGCGCCGCGGCGGGCCACGTCCATCAGGTGCCACCACCGCGATTGGGTGCGGGTGAGCGTGACGGCGCCGTCGTACTCCCCGGCGAAGTGGGCGAGTTCACGGTCTTGTTGGCCGAAGCTCTTGACGACCTTGATCTGGCCGATGACCTCGGCGAACCGTCCGCCTGCGATGTCGAAATGGACGTTCTTCTCGGCTTCGAGCTTTTGCCAGCGTTTGGACGTGACCGCGGTGAGCCAGGTGAAGATCGGATAGATGGCGATCAGTAGCAGCGTGAGCCACGGCGAATAGGTGGCGCTGATGACCAGCACGGCCCCGACCGTGATCAGCATGGGGAAGAAGTTGTTGGCGAACATGTTGAGGAAGCCGGTGGTCTCGGTGATCGACCGGCTGAGTCGCGAGATGACCGTCCCGGTGAGTTCCTGATCGAAGTACTGCTGCGGCAGGCGCAGCAACTTGGCGAAGTAGGTGGTGGAGAGAATGCGCCGCAACCGGACCGCCATGGTGTCGCCGAGGTAGCCACCCCAGTTGGAGATCAGGGTGTTGGCGACGTCGGTGGCCAGCAGGGCCCCGGCGAGCCACACCACCGCCATCACGTTCACCTGCGCGCCGCCCGCGGAGGCCACCACCTCGTCGGTGACGCGGGCGATGATGAAGGGGGTCGCCAGCCCGGTCACCGCGACCAGCACCGACGAGATCACAATGCCGAGATAGAGCGGCCACAGTTCTTTAGCCACGGCCAACAGCCGGACGATACTTCGCACCGGCACACCCTACGTCCCCTCGGCCCCCAGGTGGCCACCATGAGCAAGCCGCCGACAGGGGCGACGATGCCGCCTCACGACGGCACCGAGATTCTTCTGACCGCCGGAAACCCGGCGTAGTACGTTGGGGGCGACAACTGGGGAGAAGTCGACCGATGGAGGGCTAAAGGAGCGCAGCTGTGCAGCTAGGAGTCATTGGACTCGGGCATGTGGGAGCGGCGCTGGCCGCCGACCTGGAGGCCCTCGGTCACGCCGTGGTCAGCTACGACATCCGGACGGACGACCCCTATCCCCGCGCCGCACTGGCGGAGTGTCGCTACACCTTCATTTGCGTCAACACCCCCATGGGTGAGGACGGCTCAGCCGATGTCACCGCCGTCCGCGCCTCGGTGGCAGAACTCCCTTCGACAACCACGCCAGTGCTGCGGTCGACCGTCCCTCCCGGCACGTCGTCGGCGTTGCAACGCGAGCACGGACGTCCCGTCCTGCACTGGCCCGAGTACGTCGGGGAAACGACCTTCGGGTCCCAGACCTGGGAGCCCTTGCGGGCCGGATCGACCTTCCTGATCGTCGGTGGGGACCACGACGAGGCGGCGCGCTTCGCCGACGCCATGATCGGCATGTATGGGCCGCAGGTGCGGGTGCACCTGGTGACGTCGGAGGAATCCGAGCTCATCAAGTACATGGAGAACTGCTATCTGGCGCTCAAAGTGAGCTTCGTGAACGACTTCTACCGGCTGTGCCGACAGATGGGCGCCGACTGGCATGCCGTGCGCGAGGGGTGGCTGCTGGATCCTCGCGTCGAGCGGGACCACACCGCCGTCTTTCCCAGCAATCCTGGCTACTCCGGCAAGTGCCTCCCCAAGGACGTCTCAGCGCTGAGGCAGTTCGCGGCCTCCCAGGGCATCACCCTGCCCACGGTCGAGGGAACCATGCGCGCCAACGAGCTGGCGCAGGAGGCCACGAATGAGTGAGGCGGCGATCCCCCAGCGCGCCGTATTCAGCGCCGTTTTCGGACGGTACGAAGACATCCTCGAGCAGCCGGTGGCCGCCACCTCCGAGGTGCCGTTCTTCCTGTTCACCGACGATCCGACGCTGACCAGCGACACGTGGACCATCGTCCCAGTGGCTCTCGCGTTGCCCGGGGACATCTCCCGAAGCAGCCGCAAGGTGAAGATGCTCGGCGATCCGCGCTTCGCGGACGTTTCCGAGCGGCTCTGGATCGACAACTCGGTGCTGCTGCGAGCTGACCCCACCGACATCCTGGACACCCTGCTGGCCGATTGCGATCTGGCCTTCCCGAACCACAGCTACCGAACGAGCGTCCTTTCGGAGATGGAAGAAGTGCTCGACCTGGGCATGGACGATCCCGCCCGGGTTTACGAGCAATTGCACGTCTATCTCCGCGTGGCTCCTGAGGTGTTGACCGTTCAACCCTCCTGGAACGGCCTCTTCGCTCGCCGCGACACGCCCCTGACCCGGGCGGCGATGATGACGTGGTGGGAACAGGTGCTGCGCTACTCCCGACGTGACCAGCTGTCGCTGCCGTTTGCGGTGCGCGGCCTGGCGGTGAACCGGTTCGACCTCGACAACTTCTCGTCCGACATTCATGAGTGGCCCAAGGCGCCACGGCCCCTGGGTCGCACCCCCAGCACGAGTCTCCGAGCAGCCCTTCGGCCGCCGACCGCCGAACTTGGCCAGGCGCATGCGCAGATCGACCGCCTCACCAAGCAGGTGTCCTACCTCACCGCCGAGCGTGACGCCTTGACGGCGGCCGAGGCCGAACGGCTGACGAGTCAGGCCGCTGAGGTCGCCGATCACGAGGCCGCACTGCAGGGCGAGATCGTCCGGCTGCAGGAGGAGGTGGACCAACTCCGCCGCACCTTGGGGGCGCTGCTCGGCTCCACCTCGTGGCGGGCCACCGCCCCCGCCCGGGCGGTCTCCCAGGCGGTGACGGCACGGTTGCGCGGCGCCAAACGGCGGCCGCTCACCTGATCCGACCCGGGCCGGGACGAGGGATCAGAGCACCTGGATGGTGCCGGTCGTCCCGTCGATGCGGACGCGCTGCCCGGTGACCAGCCGGCGGGTGGCGTTCGGGACGCCCACGACGGCGGGGATGCCGTACTCGCGGGCCACCACAGAGCCGTGGGTCATCATGCCGCCGACCTCGGTGATCAGCCCCGCGGCCGTGAGGAACAGCGGCGTCCAGGACGGATCGGTGCCGGGGCAGACCAAGATCTCACCCGGTTCCAGGGCGGCGGTGGTGGGGTCGAGCACGACCCGGACGATCCCCTCCGCCACACCAGGCGAGACCGGGGAGCCGGCGATGGCCGACGGATCCTCAGAGATGCCCGACAAGAACGTCCGGCCGTCGCCCACGAGGACCAGCGGCACCTGGCGGCGCAGTTGCTCGCGGGCGTTGGCGGCTTTGCGGGCGGCGATCCGCGGCCGCAGGTCACCGGAGGTGAAGGCCTCGGCCAATTCGGCGATGGTCAAGAAGGCGATGTCGTCGGCCGCGTCGAGGCGTCCGGCGGCGACCAGGTCGGCGCCCCCGGCCAGCAGGCCCTGGCGGACCAACCCGAAGGCCCGGATGAGGGTGAACTTGGGGGTTTCGCGGGCGCCCATCGAGGCCCGGATCCGCGACACCAGGAAGCTCAACCGCCGCCGCTTGAAGCCGAGGCGATCGTCCGTGGCGGCGAGCGCCAGCAACTCGTCCAGCGCCGGTTGGGCACCCGCCTGCGCCGCGGCGTAGAGGGTCTCGGGGGTCGCGGAATCCGCCGGACGGGCGAGGTAGCCCTGGACCATGCGGATCACCTCGGCCGGACGCTCGCGCCAGCGCGGGGCGCCCAGATCCAACTCGTTGAGCCCGCGCATGCCGTAGTGGTCGAAGAAGCTCGTTAGTTGCCGCTGGGCCACGGCCGGCAAGGTCTGGGCGAGGTAGGCGGCGGCCGCGGCCTCGGGGGTGGCCTCGACGAGGGCGGCGCGGGAGGCCGGATCGGCGGCGATGGCCTGCGAAGTGCGCCACAGGGTGAGATCCATCTCGGTGGTCACGTTGCCGGGCAGGGCGCGGAGGGCCGTGTTGGCGAGGGCGCGGCCCTGCTCACCCGCGAGCGCCGCTGACTCTTTGACGAGCTCGGTGGTCATGAGGATGCCGGGCCCCATGATCGGCGCGAACTCCCGCACGATCCGAGCGAGTAGCGGCGCCACCTCCCGGCGCAGGAACGCGACCCGCGCCTGCTGCCGCGCCTCGGCGGTCGTCCGTGCCTCGGCGAGCGCGGCCTGCTCGGTGAGGCGATCGAGGGTCACCTGGATGAACCGCTCGAAGCGCGCTCGTGTGTCGCCCGGTGACGCGAGGTTGCGGACCACCTTCGGCCCGAGGAAGGTCACGGCCTTGGCGAGGAGCTTCGGATCCGGCCGGGCGTGCCCAGCCGGCGCCTC
>DIAZ01000111.1:0-3102 GCA_002415925.1 Dietzia sp. UBA5065
AGGCAGCGAGTGCTGCGTATGCCCCTGAGGTCATGATGGTCTCGAACGCGATGGGGGTCAATCGCTTCAGTCGGGCTTGTCTTCGTCGGCGGTGGTAGGTCCGTTCTATCCAGGACACGATGGCGATGCGGAGTGCTTCGCGTGTGGCTCAGCGGCGGGTGTCGAGGACGCTCTTCTGTAACAGGGCGAAGAACGATTCCATGGCCGCGTTGTCGCTATCTGCTCCAACTCGTCCCATCGATCCGACCAGTTGGTGCCGGTTGAGGGCGTGGACGAATTTGCGGGACCGGAACTGGGCAGATTCAATCGGTCGTCGCAACACCTGACGTTTGTAGTGACTGTGAGTGATTCTCGAGAGCATCTGCGGGAGTTCGCCATCCGAGGGTCTTTCGCGGCCGCGGGTTGAGGGTGTACGAGATGGCCGCAAGGTCGCTTGCCGTCCACCGGGACAGGTCGGTGCCCTTGGGGAAGTACTGGCGCAGCCGGCCGTTGGTATTCTCGTTCGAGCCGCGCTGCCACGGTGTGCGCGGGTCGGCGAAGAACACCGGTAGACCGGTAGCGACAGTGAATTGGGCGTGCGCCGACAGCTCCTTGCCGCGGTCCCAGGTCAGCGACCGCAGCAGGTGCTCGGGCAGCTCAGTGATCGTCCTGGCCAGAGCCCGCGACATGCTCTCGGCGCCGTAGCCGGACAACGCCGGCCCGTTCTTTACCCGCGGAGACTGGCCGTACCCTTCTTCGCGGGGCAGGTGCACGAGCATGGTGAACCGGATAGTGCGTTCGACGAGCGTGCCGATCGCGGAGCGGTTGAGCCCGATGATCAGATCGCCCTCCCAGTGCCCGGGCACGGCCCGGTCTTCGGCCTCGGCGGGACGCTCGCTGCGTGTGATGTCCTGCAGGAGCAGGTTGATGCGCTTGAGGGTCTTTCGGTCCTGCTGTTGCCGCCAGAGAGAGTTCTGCCAGGCGATGTCGTCCCAGACCAACAGCACGTCAGTCGGCATCGAGCGAGTCGCGCTCCTGGCGGCGGCCGGACTCGAGCCGCTCCATCGCATCGAGAAGCCGTCGGGCATTGGCCGGCGATCGCATCAGGTGGGCGGTCTCGCGCAGGGACTCGTACTCGTCGAGGGAGACCATCACCACCGGCTCGCGACCGGCACGGGTGATGATGACCTCTTCGCGGTCGTTGATGACCCCGTCGAGGACCTCGGCGTAGCGCGCCCGGGACTCGGTGTAGCTCATCGTCTTCATCCCAGTCGCTCCTGTTCGCGAGAGTGCATGGAAGGAAGCGCCAGCGCTCCACCGTGGCCACCCGTGCCCGGTGCTCTGTATTCGGCTACTCGCCGGAGAGCCATTCCGACAGTCTGGGATCGGCTCGACGGGTAGGACGGTAGTCATGTGCGAAGACGGCCGAGACGATGAGGGATACCCGCGGATCCCACCGGAGCGGGTGGTGGCGTTCGGGTTCGAGGACGTCGCAACCGTCGCCGCCGGATGGCCCTCCGTCCGGGCTCGTCTGCGGCAGGTGAACGCCACCGCCGTCACGCTCGCGGTGGGCCGAGCGGACTGGTTGGCGTTTCCCTTCCCGGCCGCGCGCGGATGGGAATCCTCGATCGTCGCCCGGACCGGGCGCGATTTCGTCCGCGAAGCCCTGACGGGGCTGGACGGCCTCGGCGTCACCCTGATCATCGACGCGCTCGCTCCCCGGGCCATCCGTCGCGACCCGAGCCTTGCCGGACGGACGGCTCGGGGCGCCGCCTCCGCGGAGTTCCTCTCCGTCTCCGCCCTCGACGGAGGGTACTTCGGCGCGCACCTGGAGGCCGTCTGCCGCGAGGTCGCGCGCCGGTACCGGCCGGAGAGGATCGGCCTGACGGAACTGATGTTCAACGACGCCACCTTTGGCCGTGGCGATCTGGCGCACTTCACCGCACACACGGGGCGGTCGGGTTTCCCCAGGAGCAAGGACGGGGGGATCGATGTCGACCACCCGGCCATCCACCGGTGGCGCTCGGACTCCCTGGCCCGGCTACTCGGCCGGATCTCCGCGCAGGTCGCGCGATTCGGTGTTCTGGTGGAGACGGATGTCCGCGCCAACTGGAAGAACCCCCACGGTGACCGGGCGGACTCCGGCCACGACTACGCCCTCCTCTTGAAGTCCGTCGACCGCATCGCGGTCTGGAACTACTTCGCCCTGGCGGGCGTGGGCCCCGGCTACGGAGCGGACCTCGCCTCGTCCCTCGGACGTCGCTTCGGCGATCGAGTCGTCATGGCGACCGGACTGTGGGGCCGGGGAGGTCGTGTGATCTCCCCGGGGGACCTGGGCGAGGCTCTCCTCGCGGTGGCGTCCGCCGGGGCGAACGCGGTCTCCGTCATCCCCGCCAGCCTGATGGAGGAGGGCCACTGGGTGGCCCTCGAGGGGGCCTGGGGTGGTCCCCGCCGGCCGGGCCCGGCCGGCGGGGCGGGCGGTTAGGAGAGGCCGCCGAGCAGCTCGGCGGGCAGCAGTCCGGTCAAGGAATCGGTTCCGCTGCCGGTGTCGCTGCCGAGCCCCGGGATCAACGAGCCCAGGCCCAGCGAGCCGAGAAGCGGGACGGCGAGCGATCCCGCGGCGAGCGATCCGAGTGAACCGAGTGCTGAACCCATGGAAATTCCTCCTGTGATCGGGCGTGTGACGTGAGGCTCCGGCGGTCGGCGCTCACGGTGACGAGCCTAACAACGGGAGTCGGTTCCTCGTGGCGTTGTGGCCGCCTCCGACGGTGGGCGCCGCCCTCCCGCCGGGCGCCGTCAGGACGGGTCGAGCCGCGTCACCACCCCTCGGTCGCCGTCCACGCGGACCCGGTCGCCGGTGCGCAGCACCTGGGTGGCCACGAGGGTGTTGACCACGCAGGGCAGGCCGTACTCGCGCGCCACCACGGCGCCGTGGGAGACCGAACTGCCGATGTCGGTGACCAGCGCGCCGATCACGGTGAAGTACGGCGTCCAGCCCACGTCCGTGACCGGCGCGACCAGGATCTCGCCGCGCCGCACCTCGCGGGCGTCGGTGATGGACCGCGCCACCCGCACGACCCCCTCGACCGAGCCGCGGCCGGCGGGACGGCCGACGATCTGGCT
>DIAZ01000111.1:3247-10293 GCA_002415925.1 Dietzia sp. UBA5065
CGCGACGCGCTCCAGCTCCGCGCGGTCGAGGAAGAACACCAGGTCCGCGTCCGGCAGGCGCCCGGCGGCGGCGAGCACCTCCCCGAGGTGGCGGTACCCGCGCTTGAGCGAGTACGCCATCAGCGCCATCTTGGCCTTGGTCTCCTCGCGGCCGCGGGCGCCGCCCTGCGCCGCCCGGGCGAGCAGCCGGATGGCCAGCGAGGGGGGACCGTCCGGATCCGCCGGTGGGTCCGCCGACGCCGACGCCGGCGCCGACGCTGACGCCGACGCCGGTGCCCCCGCCGGACCGCGGCCGGCCGGATCGAGCGCCGAGCGCACCATCACCTGCATCATCGCGCCGAGCCCCTCCGGGTCGTCGGCCCAGGACGGGTCGCGCATGCACAGCTCCCGGTAGCCGCGGTGCCCGTGACGGGCGAGGAACCGCCGCAGCGCCACGCCGCCCGCGCTGCCCGAGGCGCGCAGGGCGGTGACCGCCGCGCCGGGGTCGGCGGCGAGGAACTCCCCGGCGGTGGCGGGATCGGAGGCGAGGGAGCGGACCACCGCGTCCAGCTGCTCGACCATGAGCGCGCTCTCCACCTCGGTGGCCCCGGCCAGGAGGCGGGCGGCGTCC
Source organism: Dietzia sp. UBA5065 (assembly GCA_002415925.1). Lineage (GTDB taxonomy): Bacteria > Actinomycetota > Actinomycetes > Mycobacteriales > Mycobacteriaceae > Dietzia. Next base: position 3,858 of record DIAZ01000111.1, read on the forward strand.
GCGCGCCCGTCGTCCTCGCCGCGCCCGTCCTCCACCGCCCGCCGCACGAGCACGCTCTCGAGGACGTTGGCCGCGACCGCCGCGCGCGAGGACGAGCGCACGTGCGTCAGCGTGACATCGCAGTACAGCGCGACGCCCGCCTCCAACTGCTCCAGCACCACCCGCGGATCGTCGCCGGACGGGACCCGCCAGCCGGCGATCCGCCCCTCCAGCCGCCGGATCGCCGGGCCGGCGGAGAGCGCGAAGGCGGAGAGCCGGATGGTGTTGCCCAGCCTGCGCAGGAACGGCTCGGGCGGCGCGGGGACCAGCTCCTCCACCACCCGCCCGCAGATCGAGGTGGAGAACTGCTCCAGGGAGTTGCCCACCATGCCCGAGCTCAGCGCCGTCCCCTCGGTGAGGTCGAGGAACAGGTGTCCGGAGAAGTAGCCCACCTGCAGCCACGGCCGCTCGTAGCCCGGCTGCGCCCGCGCCACCACCTGGATCGCCTGCATGGCGTGGTCGATCGCGAACCCGGAGACCGACGCCGTCAGGGGGCAGAACGCCCCCGGCATCATCTCGCCGATGTTGCAGCGCGTGTAGACGTGGTCCGCCCCGGCGACCGGGGAGTCCATCGCGCCCAGGTCGCCGGGCAGGGTGGTGATCGGCCGGGCCTGCAGCCACCACAGCCGCCCGTCCCGGTCGATCGCCCACTCCAGATCCATCGGCCGGCCCCAGTGGAGCGCCGCGCCCGAGGCGCCCGCCCGGATGGCCGCGATCTCCTCCGGCCCCAGCACCACCTCGTCGTCGTCGGGGGACTCGTGGACCACCACCTCGCCCCGGGCGTCCAGGACGAGGTGCTCCGGCGGGCGGGTGCCGTCCACCAGGGCGTCCCCGAGCCCGGCCACCGCGTCGATCACCATGAGGTCGCGGCGCCCGGTCGCGGGATCGGCGGTGAACACCACCCCGGCGGCGCGGGCGTCGACCATCTGCTGCACCACCAGGTGCATCGCTGGCGTGGCGCCCCCGCCGTACGCCGAGGCCCGGCGGGAGTGCGTGGACCCGACGCAGGTCCGGACGGCGTCGGCGAGGGCCTCGGCCGAGTCCACGCCCAGGACCGTGTCGTACTGGCCGGCGAAGGACTGCTCGGCGCCGTCCTCGCCGACCGCGGAGGACCTCACGGCCACGGGCGTGGCGCCCGCCTCGGCCATGCGGGTGAACCACCGGGAGAGGTCGACGACGACGAGGTCTGCCGAGGCGTCCGCGATGACGAATCCCGGCGGCACATCCAGGCCGAGGCGCCGGAGCTCGGCCAGGCCCGCCGCCTTCCCGCCGTAGCGTCCGTCGCGGACGTCGTCGAGGTCGACCGCCGTCGGCGTCACCGGTCGGCCGCCAGCGCGTCGACGATCTGGGCCAGCGCGTCGGTCGCGATGGGGCCGGTCTGGTAGAGGCAGAGCCGGTCGGACACCCCCTCGACGCGGTCGCGGACGTGCGCGGCCACCTCCGCCGGGGTGCCGCACGCGGCGATCGTGTGGAGGATGTCGTCGCTGATCAGCGAGGTCATCTCCTGCCAGCGGCCCTGCTTGGACATGGCGTTGAGCTCGGGCTGCAGGTCCCCCCAGCCGTGGGCGTCCAGGACCGGCCTGTACGCGGGTGTGGAGCCGTAGAAGGCGAGCAGCCGGCGGGTGGACAGGTGGTCGTCGTCCCGGCCCGTGGCCACGGACACGATCACCTCGGGCACCACCTCGAAGTCCTCCTCGCGCCGGCCGGCGGCCGCGAGCCCGGCGCGCACGGCGGGCAGGGTGTGCTCGCGCAGGAACCTGGTGGTCCCGAACGGCATCACCAGCAGCCCGTCGGCCACCTCCGCGGCGGCGCGGGTCAGGCGCGGCCCGAGCGCGCCGAGGTAGATCGGCGGCGGCCCGTACGGGGTGGGCCCGGGGACGAAGGTCGGGGTCATGAGGGTGTGCCGGTAGAACTCGCCGCGGAAATCCAGCCGCTCGCCGGTCGCCCAGGTGTCGAAGACCGCCCGCAGCGCCCCCACCAGCTCCGTCATCCGCTCGACCGGGCGGTCGAACGCGGCGCCGTAGCGCTTCTCGATCTGCGCGCGCACCTGCGTGCCCAGGCCCAGGATGAACCGGCCCCCGCTGAGCGTCTGGAGGTCGTGGGCCTGGTGCGCGAGCTGGATGGGGTTGCGGGGGAACGCGATCGCCACGTTGGACATCACGTCCAGGCCCGCCACCTGCGAGGCCAGGACCAGCGGGGTGAACACGTCGTGCGGGCCCTCGAACGTGAAGACCCCGGAGGCGCCGGCCTCGCGCAGCGCCTCCGCGCGGTGCACCGCGTCGGTGGGCCCGAACAGGGCGGTCATGACCTTCATGGGGCTCTCCCTGGAGATACGATTCGCGCTGTATTGGAACTAGGGTGAGCCCATGACAGCAGATGCGGGCGCGGACCGCGGGGAATCGGCCGAGACGGCGCGGCCTCGTCCCGCTTCCGGCCGGTCCGGTTCGGGCCGGCCGCGCGACGGCAGGATCGACGCCGCGGTCATCGCCGCGACCCGCGAGCTGCTGCTCGAGACGGGCTACCCCGGGCTGACCCTCTCGGCAGTCGCCGTCCGCGCCGGGACCACCACCGCCGCCATCTACCGGCGGTGGTCGGGCAAGACGCAGCTGGTCCACGAGGCGGTGTTGTCCGCCGAGCCGATCCCCGCCCCCGACGAGTCCGGTGACGCCCGGTCCGCGATCAGGGCCCTGGTCGAGGCGGTCCGGGCGATCTTCGACCGGCCCGAGGTGCGGGTGGCGCTGCCGGGCCTGATCGCCGACACCGTCGCCGACCCCGACCTGCACGCGCGGATGATCACCCGGTTGTCGGGCAACCTCACCGCGTTCGACACCCGCGTCGGCCGTGAACACCGCGAGGGGGATCACCTGCCGGTGCTCGTCGAGGCGGTCGCCGGCGCGGTGATCTTCCGCATCCTCGTGCGTCGCGACGCCGCGCTGGACGAGGCCTGGGTGGACGAGCTGACCGAGCTGTTCACCGGGGGACGGCCGGCGGACCCCCCACCCGACGCGGCGGGGCGCCGGTAGGTCCCACGTCGTTGCGCCCGTAGACCGTGCCCGGCGCGCGTGCCGGGTTCGGTTCACGGTGAACAAAACACTTCGCGGTCCGTGTCCGGTCTCGTTACCTTCGCCTGACGATGCCGCCCGGCAGACACGGCGAAAGTGGACAGCACATGATCAGCAGAAGGACCATCACGAGGCTGGGGACCAGCATCCTGGGGGTGGGGCTCACCGCGGCCCTCGTGGCAGGGTGCGGCGGGTCCGCGTCCGGCGACGAGTTGTCGATCGTCGGGTTCGCCGTCCCGGCCGAGGGCAACGCCGCCGTGCAGGCCGCGTTCGCCGAGACCCCGGACGGCGAGGGCACCAGCTGGCTCACCTCCTACGGGGCCTCGGGCGACCAGTCCCGTGCCGTGGCCAACGGGCAGCCGGCCGACGTCGTCCACTTCTCCGTGGAGCCCGACGTCACCAGGCTCGTCGACGCCGGCCTGGTGGACCAGGGCTGGAACTCCGGGGAAAACAAGGGTTTCCTCACCGACTCCGTGGTGGTGCTGGTGGTCCGCCAGGGCAACCCCAAGAACATCACCGACTGGGAGGACCTGGCCCGCGACGACGTCGAGATCGTCACCCCCAACCCCGGCTCCTCGGGTGCGGCGCGCTGGAACATCCTCGCCGCGTGGGCGTCGGTCCTGCAGAAGGGCGGCACCGAGGCGCAGGCCGCCGAGTTCCTCGAGGCCGTGATCGGCAACGTCGCGGCGTTCCCCGGCTCGGGCCGCGACGCCACCACCGCGTTCCTCGACGGCACGGGCGACGTGCTCATCTCGTACGAGAACGAGGCCATCCTCGGGAAGCAGCAGGGCCAGGAGTACGAGTACATCGTCCCGGACCGCAGCCTGCTCATCCAGAACCCCGCGGCCGTGACCACCTCCGCGCCGGAGACCGCGCAGCGCTTCCTGGACTTCGCCCGCAGCGCCGAGGGGCAGCAGATCTACGCGCAGTACGGGTTCCGGCCCCTGGCCTCGGTCGCCGACCGGGTCGACACCAGCCAGATCGACGGCGTGGCCGACCCCTCCGACCCGTTCCCGGAGGTCCCCGAGCTCTACACGGTCGACGGCGACTTCGGCGGCTGGAAGGCCGTCGTGGACACGTACTTCGACGACGACGGGATCATCACCGGGATCATCCGGAAGTCGGGCCTGAACTGACGATGACCGCCGTCGTCCCACCATCCGTCACGTCGCCGACGCCGGTCCCCCGGCGTCGGCGACGCGGGGCCCGCACCACGCTCACCCGGCCGGCGTCGGTCGCGCTCGGCGTGTCCGTGCTGTGGTTCAGCCTGCTGGTCCTCATCCCGCTGGCCCTGGTGGTTCTCTCCTCGGCGGAGGGCGGCTGGCAGGCCTTCTGGTCCACGCTGACCAACGTCCAGACCGCCAACGCGATCAGGCTGACGCTGCTGTCGGCGCTCGCGGCGACCGTGGTCAACGTGGTGGTCGGCACCCTCATCGCCTGGGTCCTGGTCCGCGACCGGCTTCCCGGCAAGCGGGTGATCGAGCTCGTGATCGACATCCCCTTCGCCCTGCCGTCGCTGGTGGCGGGTCTGGTCCTGCTCAGCCTCTACGGGCCCAACAGCCCGATGGGCCTGACCATCGCCGGCACGCCGTACTCGGTGTTCCTCGCGGTCCTCTTCGTCACCCTGCCGTTCGTCGTCCGCACGGTCGAGCCGGTGCTGCTCGAGCTGGACCCCCAGGTGGAGCAGGCCGCCCGGTCGCTCGGGGCGTCCCGCGCCACCACGTTCCGGCGGATCGTCCTGCCCACCCTGACCCCCGCGATCGCCGCCGGGGCCACCCTGTCCTTCGCCCGCGGGGTCGGGGAGTTCGGCGCGCTGGTCCTGTTCACCGGCAACCGGCCCAACATCTCCGAGGGCGCCCCGATCCGCATCCAGAGCTACATCGAGATCGACGACGTGGCCGCCGCCGCCACCGTCGCGGTGGTGCTGCTTCTGGTGGCGCTCCTGGCCATCGGGATCCTCGACCTCATCTCGCGACGGGTGGCACGGCATGGCTGAGCACGGCCCGACCGCCATGACCCCGGCCGGCGAGCCGGTTCGGCGGCGCCGGCCGGTGCCGACGTGGGGGCTCGTGCGCCTCGTCGTCGTCGTCACCTACCTGTTCCTCCTCGTCGGCTGGCCGCTGGCGATGATCGTGCAACGCACCTTCTTCGACGGCAACAACCACCTGGTCTCCGCGCTGGGCGACCCGTCCGTGCAGAACGCCCTGCTCGTCACGCTCTCCAGCGCGCTGTGGGCGGTGGTGCTCAACACGGTCTTCGGCATCACGCTGGGGATCCTGCTGGTGCGGCACGAGTTCCCCGGCAAGCGGCTGCTGAGCTCGTTCATGGACCTGCCGGTGTCGGTCTCGCCGATCATCGTGGGTCTGGCGCTGCTGCTGGCCTACGGGCCCGCGCACGGCTGGCTCGGCCGGCCACTGGCCGAGATCGGCGTCTCCGTGGTGTTCTCCTACACCGGCATCGTCCTGGCCGTCACGTTCGTCTCGCTCCCGCTGGTCCTGCGCGCCGTGGTGCCCGTGCTGCAGGAGATCGGCGACGACCAGGAACTCGCCGCGCGCAGCCTCGGGGCCTCCGGCCGGCAGACCCTGTGGCGCATCACCCTGCCCGCCATCAAGTGGGCCGTGGCCTACGGCGTGGTGCTCACCTTCGCCCGCGCGATCGGGGAGTTCGGCGCGGTGCTGATCGTCTCCGGCGGCATCGTCAACCGCACCGAGACCGCCACGATCGCCGTGCAGCGGCTCCACCAGGGGTTCGACACCGGCGGCGCCTACGCCATCGGCTTCCTGCTCGCGCTGATCGCCGTGGCCGCCCTGGTGATCGTCATGATCCTTCGACCGAAAGAGGACCCCCGTGGGGATTGAGATCTCAGGCGTCGGCAAACGCTACGGCGACTTCGTGGCGCTGGACGACATCAGCCTCTCCGTGCCCTCCGGCGGGCTCACCGCGCTGCTCGGCCCGTCGGGATCGGGCAAGACCACGCTGCTGCAGATCCTCGGCGGGCTCGAGACCGCGGACACCGGGACCGTCGAGATCGACGGCCGCGACACCACCGGGGTCCCCGCGCAGAAGCGCAACGTCGGGTTCGTCTTCCAGCACTACGCCGCCTTCAAGCACCTCACGGTGGCGAGGAACGTGGCGTTCGGGCTGGAGATCCGCAAGGTGCCCAAGCACGAGATCCGCCGGCGCGTGGACGAGCTGCTGCAGCTGGTCCAGCTGGCCCAGTTCGGCGACCGGCTGCCCGCGCAGCTGTCCGGCGGCCAGCGGCAACGCATGGCCCTGGCCCGGGCCCTGGCGATCGAACCGAGCGTCCTGCTGCTCGACGAGCCGTTCGGCGCGCT
>DIAZ01000111.1:10409-13373 GCA_002415925.1 Dietzia sp. UBA5065
TTCGGCGCGCTGGACGCCAAGGTGCGCAAGGAACTTCGGGACTGGCTGCGGCGGCTGCACGACGAGGTCCACGTGACCTCGGTGTTCGTCACCCACGACCAGGAGGAGGCGCTCGAGGTGGCCGACACGATCGTGGTGATCAACCACGGTCGGATCGAGCAGGTCGGCTCCCCGGAGGAGCTGTACGACCGCCCGGCCAACGAGTTCGTCTTCAGCTTCCTCGGCCCCACCACCCGGCTGGGCGGGGTCCTGCTGCGCCCCCACGACGTGCGGGTCTCGCGGGGCCCGGAGTCCGGCGGCGAGCCCGGCCGCGTGGTGCGGTGGAAGCGGGTCGGGTTCGAGGTCCGCTACGAGGTGGAGCTCGACGGCGCGCCCGGCGCCGAGCGGGTGCACGGGCAGCTGACCCGGACCGAGGCCACCGCGACCGGCATCGGCCCGGGCGACCGGGTCTGGGTGCGCGCGCACCCCGGCGCCGACGTGCTCCGGTCCTGACCCGGCCGTGACCGGACTCCTGGTGGCCTTCACCGCCGGGCTGGTGATCGCGACCCTCACCACCCCGGTGGGGATCTCCGGCGCGGTGTTCCTGCTGCCGGTCCAGCTCCAGTTCCTGTCGGTCTCGAGCCCGCAGGTGACCCCCACCAACCTGCTGTTCAACATCGTCTCCGCGCCCGGCGCCCTGTGGAAGTTCCACCGGCGCCGGGCGTTCTCCGACTCCGCAGCCCTGACCGTGCGCCTGCTCGCGGGCACCGTCCCGGGCGTGCTGCTCGGCGCCGCGGTCCGCGTCTTCCTGGCCCCCGGCGAGGACGTCGCGCGGCTGCTGGCCGTGGCGTTGCTCGCGCCGATCGGCTACGGCCTGGTGCGGCCCCGCCGGGCGGGCGACGCCGCCGGCCCCGGGCGGGTGTCGAGGTGGGTCACCGCGCACCAGCGGACGGCGGCGTTCGTCGTGGGCGCGTTCGGCGGCGTCTACGGCATCGGAGGGGGGTCGATCCTCTCGCCCCTGCTGGTCGCCGGTGGCCTGACCGTGGGGCTGGTGGCGCCCGCCGCCCTGGCCACCACCTGGATCACGTCCGTGGTCGGGGCGGCCGCCTTCACCGCGCTCGCACCGTTGTCCGCCGGGACCGTCTCCCCGGCGTGGGGGATCGGCCTGGCCTGTGGGCTGGGCGGGCTGATCGGCGGGTACCTGGGGGTGATGCTGCAGCCGCGGATCCCGGAGCGGGGACTGCGGGCGGGCCTCGGGGCGGCGGCGCTGGCCGTCTCCGCGCTGTACGCGGCCCAGCTCCTCACCTGACCCCCGCCCGCCGCGCCTTCTCTCCCCACCCGTGGGGGTGGGCGGGCTCCGGATGGAACGGCAGCGGCCCGTCGTGGTCCGCCGCGCCGGATCGGCGGGCGGGTCACGACGGGCCGCGGTGTAGCGTCGCGGAGCGGGGCTCAGTCCTTCATGGAGAAGCCGCGCACCACGTTGAGCGCGCCCAGGACGATGAGGGAGATGCCGGCGAGCCACCAGAGGAAGCCCGCGCCCCACAGCGGGGTGCTCACCAGCGAGATGCCGGCCAGCACGGAGATGATCGCGAAGAAGATCGTCACGCCCTTCGAGCTGGCCTCGCTGAGGGTGAACAGCGCGGTGAAGCCCTCGAAGATCCACATCACGCCGATCAGCACGGTGATGAAGATGCCGAGGAACGCGGCGGACTGCTGGAGGGAGGCGAAGGCGTAGATGCCCGCCACGATGTAGAGCAGGCCCAGCAGCCCGTGGCCCACGCGGCTGCCCGCGGACTGGCTCTTGGCGACGAAGGACATCGTGATGTAGACGATGCCGGCGACGATGGCGTAGACGGCGATGACGCCGGTGACGGCGACGGCGGTCTTGCCGGGCCAGAAGAGGACCGCGATGCCGAACGCGATGGCGATCAGGCCGCCAGCCAGCAGCGCGAATCGCACACCCCTGGCGACCGGGGTGAAGGTGGAAGTGGTCATTTCCGACAGACCTCGCTTGAGTGGGTCGTACGGACACGGTTGCGCCCAGCTCAAATTATCTTAATCTCGGCGTGTGCACCACGTGTCGCGGGGTGCACACGGTCAGTCGCGGGTGACCTCGCGCAGTGCGCCGGTCGAGACGTCGTAGACGAACCCGCGCACGGCGGTGCCGTGGAGCAGGAACGGATCCGACTCGACCCGGGCGAGCGACTGCCGGACGTCCGCCTCCGGCTCGGGGAACGACTCCGGCGCCCAGCGGGGCCGCAGGCCCGTGTCGGCCTGGATCTGGTCCTTGAACTCGTCGTCGCGGAAGGTGAGCATGCCGCAGTCGGTGTGATGGATCAGGACGATCTCCTCCGTGCCCAGGAGCCGTTGGCTGATCGACAGCGACCGCAGGACGTCGTCGGTGACCACGCCGCCGGCGTTGCGGATGACGTGGGCGTCGCCCTCGGTGAGCCCGAGGAGGCCGTACGGGTTGAGGCGGGCGTCCATGCAGGCCACCACGGCGATCCGGCGGCCGGGAGGCATGGGGAGGTGGCCCTTGTCGAAGTCGGCCTGGTAGGCCTTGGCGGCCTCGAGCAGTTCATCGGTGACGGTCATGTCCACCATCAAACCCACCTCACCGCGGGCCCGCCAGCATTCCCGCCACGCCGACCGGATTCCTTGCGGTGGGGCCGCGACCTGACCTCGCCCAATCCGGCCCGCTCCCAGCCCGACCTGGGTAGAACTTGCTCTTGTACGCGGGGTTGAGCAACTGACACAGGAGTGCGGAATGGGGACTCTGGACGGCCGGGTGGCGGTGGTCACGGGCGCGGGGATGGGCGTCGGTCGCGGCATCGCCGGGGCGCTCGCGAGGGAGGGTGCCTCGATCGTCGTGGCCGAGATCGACGAGGCGGCCGGCACCGGGACCGCCTCGTGGCTGCGCGACGAGTGGGGTGCGCAGGCCGAGTTCGTCCGGACCGACGTGACCGACAAGGCGCAGGTCGTCGG
>DIAZ01000035.1:0-152 GCA_002415925.1 Dietzia sp. UBA5065
AGATGTGTATAAGCGCTCTCTGCTACGGTGTCGGGCATGTCGATCGCTCGCGCCTATTGGCGCTTTATGTGGGCTCCGGGTGGAGCCCGCGCCGCGAGCGCACGCGTCCGCTAGCCGGACGTCTCGACACCCGGAGCCCAGAGGCGGTGACC
>DIAZ01000035.1:398-7529 GCA_002415925.1 Dietzia sp. UBA5065
ATTTCACACGGCGGATCCGGGTGCGACCACGGGCACCTCACAGGATCACGGCACCCGGACCGCCACCAGCCCAGACACCAGGAGCGCACCGCCGTGACCATCACCGCCGAGAACCCCACCCAGACCGCCGACCGGCGCGTCCTGTCCTACTCGCCGCTGCCGACCCCCACCGAGATCCTCGGCGAACTCCCGCTGGGCGCGGCCCGCGAGGCGCTGGTCGAACGCAGCCGCACCGAGATCGCCGACGTACTGGCGGGCCGCGACGACCGACTGATCGTGGTGGTGGGGCCGTGCTCGGTCCACGACACGGACGCCGCGCTCGACTACGCCGGGCGGCTCGCGGCCCTGTCCGCGGAGGTCGCCGAGGATCTCCTGATCGTGATGCGCGTGTACTTCGAGAAGCCGCGGACCACCGTCGGGTGGAAGGGCCTCATCAACGACCCCGCCCTCGACGGCAGTTACGACATCCCGCGCGGCCTGCGCACCGCGCGCGCGCTGCTGCTCGACGTCCTGGACCTGGGCCTGCCGGTGGGGACCGAGTTCCTGGAGCCGACGAGCCCGCAGTACATCGCCGACGCCGTCTCCTGGGGCGCGATCGGGGCCCGCACCACCGAGAGCCAGGTGCACCGCCAGCTGGTGTCGGGCCTGTCGATGCCGGTGGGGTTCAAGAACGGGACCGACGGCGAGGTCCAGGTCGCCGTGGACGGGTGCAGGTCGTCGGCGGCGCGGCACGTGTTCTTCGGGACGGACGCCGAGGGCCGGGCCTCGGTGGTGGAGACCGCGGGCAACTCCGACTGCCACGTGATCCTGCGTGGCGGCACCGGTGGGCCCAATCACGACGCGGAGTCGGTCGCGGCCGCGGTGGCCTCGGTGGCGAAGGTCGGCCTGCCCGGACTGGTGATGGTCGACGCGAGCCACGCCAACTCCGGGAAGTCGCACGAGCGCCAGGCGGAGGTCGTGGCGGAGCTCGCCGACCGGATCGCCGGCGGCGAGCCGGGGATCTCCGGCCTCATGATCGAGAGCTTCCTCGAGCCGGGCGCGCAGTCCGTCGAGGCGGCGGAGTTGGTGTACGGCCGGTCCGTGACCGACGCCTGCATCGGGTGGGACACCACGGCGGAGGGCCTGCGGGGGCTCGCCGCCGCGGTGCGCGACCGCCGCCGCGGCTGAGTCGGGGGAGGCACGGAACGGGGGGTGCCGCGCGGTACTCTTTCCCGCGTGGACGCCTCCTCCCCGCTGTACTCCCTGTACGAGTCGCGACTCCGGTCGTCGCTCGACGGCGCCCGGCTGCCACGGCACATCGCGGTGATGGCGGACGGCAACCGCCGCTGGGCCAAGGAGGCGGGCTTCACCGACGTCGCCCACGGTCACCGCGCCGGGGCGGTGAAGATCGCCGAGATGCTGGGCTGGTGCGACGAGCTGGGGATCGAGGTCGCCACCATCTACCTGCTCAGCACCGAGAACCTCGGCCGGGAGGCAGAGGAGCTCGATGAGCTCCTGCAGATCATCGCCGACGTGGTGGACGAGATCACCGGACCGGGGAAGAACTGGGAGGTCCGGATGGTCGGCAGGCTGGAGGTGCTGCCCGATTGGCTGTCCGGGCGGCTGCGCTCGGCCGAGCGGGCGAGCACCGGCAGGCCGGGCGTCAAGGTCAACGTGGCGGTGGGGTACGGCGGCCGGCAGGAGATCGCCGACGCGGCCCGCGAGCTGGTGGCGCAGCTCATCGCCGAGGGCCGGACCGGGCAGGAGCTGGTCGACGGCATGACGGTGGAGGGGATCGGCGAGCACCTCTACACCTCCGGCCAGCCCGACCCCGACCTGGTGATCCGCACCTCCGGCGAGCAGCGGCTCTCCGGCTTCCTGCTGTGGCAGAGCGCGTACTCGGAGATCTGGTTCACCGAGGCGTACTGGCCCGCGTTCCGTCGCATCGACTTCCTGCGCGCGCTGCGCGACTACGGCGCCCGCAACCGCCGATTCGGGCACTGATGCCGGCGTCCGGGGCCGCCGCGCCGGAGCCGTTCACCGGCCGGGTCACGGTCCGGGCCGTCTGCGTGGTGGACCGGCTTCGGGCCGTGCGCGGCAGGGTCGGGGTGACCGCGATCGACAAGCGGCCCGTCGAGGGCCCGGTCGAGGTCCGGGAGTACGGCCTGCGCGGCGACGTCCAGGCCGACCGGGAGCACCACGGCGGCGTGTGGAAGGCGGTCTACCTGCTGTCCGACGACGACGTCGCGCAGTGGGAGCCGGAGTTCGGTGGGCCGATCCCGCCCGGGTTCTTCGGCGAGAACCTCCGCCTGACCGGCATCGACACCTCGCGGCTGCAGATCGGCACGGTGTTAGAGATGGGCACGGTGTTTGAGATGGGCGCCGGACCGCTGCGGCTGGAGATCACCACGCCCCGGATCCCGTGCGCGACCTTCGCCGACAGGGTCGGTCGGCCCCGGTGGGTCCGCCGCTTCACCGAGGCGGGCCGGCCGGGCGCGTACGCCCGCGTGCTGACCCCGGGCACCGTGCGGGCGGGGGACGAGGTCCGCGTCGCGGAGGTCCCGACGCACGGCGTCACCATCGGGCGGGTGTTCGCGGGGGTCGACGACGACGAGGCCGGCCGTCTGCTCGACGCGTACGCCCTCTCCGATCTCGCACCGAGCCTCGTGCGCAAGCTCGACCCCGCCACCGACATCCGGCCCGCCGACGGGGACTGAGGGACCTACGGCCGGGCGAGGTGGTCCCACACCGTCCCGGCGGTGCGCCACAGCTCGGGTGCCTGCGCGAGACCCACGTCGGGCAGGCGGAACGCGCCGCCGCCGCCCGCGGTGGTGGCGACCAGCGTGACCAGCCCGGCGCGGCGCTGCAGGGGCGAGCGGCGGATGTTCCACCCGAGGATCCCCTCCCGGCGGAGGACGTCGGTGCGCCGCAGCAGCGACCCCTTGCGCAGCGCCACCGCCCCGGCGGTGATCGCGTGACCGAGTCCGCGCGAGTTGTCCAGCCCGGCCCAGATCGCCACGGTCGCGGTCAGCACCGCCGCGACCAGCGGCACCCACCAGAGCCACGCCCAGATCACGGCGGGCACCAGGGCCGCGCCCGTGACCACCACGACGACGGCGATCGCCCGCACGAGCCTGCGCCGTCGAGCGGCGGGGGGATGGGCGTCGAACCCGGTGGGCACTGGCTCGCCGAGCACGGTCCCGGCGACGCGGGACGACACGGCGAGGGGGGAGGCGGGAACGAGGGCGGGGCTCTGCTTGGCCTTGCCCTCCTCGTCCTTGCCGGTGCCGGCGCCCGCGGCCACCACGTCGAGTCGCGCGGCCCCCAGGGTCCGCAGGCCCGGGGGTTGGCGGAGCGTGACGCCGCGCACCCGGCGGCCGTCGAACGTGGTGTGTCGGGCCACCAGCAGGCCGCGGTGCAGTTCGAGTGACCCGTCCCGGTGGTGGTCGAGGCGCAGGTTCCACCAGTTCTCCACGAAGATCGCGACCGAGGCGATGGTGCCCACCAGCAGCGCGAGCAGGAGGACGCCGGCGGCGATCACCGGTATCGGCAGCCCACTGATGCGGTCCCAGACCCAGGCCAGGACCTCGGGGACGGCGCCGAACCAGTCGGCCACCTGGAACACGATGCCGATCCCCGCCAGGCCGAACAGCGGCGTCATGACGCCGGCGGGGGCGTAGCGGACCCAGCCCGGGTCGAGCCGGACCAGCTCGGAGGAGTCGGTGGTGGCCCGTCCGGCGAGCAGGCGCCGCCGCAGGTCCTCGGCAACGTCCCGGTCGAGTGCGCCGAGGGTCATGCGCGAGCCGTCGGTCTCACCGCTGGCCAGGCGGACCGTGGCGACGCCCAGTCGGCGCTGGACCACGTCCGCGGTGATCTCCACGTTGCGTACCCGGCTGGTGGACAGCGTCGACGTGGTGCTGGAGAGGAAGCGGACGCGGCGCTCGACGCGGTGGGGGTCGACGCGGTAGCGGGTGACGGCCAACCGGGCGGCCTCGGAGACGGCGGTCGCGGAGGTGCCGACGAGCGTCCCGCCGATCGTCCAGAGCAGCACCCATCCCACGCCGAGGCCGCCGAGCAGCATGCCGATGGCCACGGGCACCGCCGCGGCGACGAGGGCGCCGGCGGCCACCAGCGTCGTCGCGGGGATCGTCCGCGGGTCCAGCCGAACCCAGCCGGCCCCGGGGTCGGACTCCCGGGGGGCGCTCATGTCGCGTCCCGCTGATCGTCCTCGGCGAGGATCGTGAGGCGGTCGACCATCTCGGCCGCCCGTGCGGCGTCGAGGGCGCTGATCCGGACCGCCCCCTTGGACGAGGCGGTGGTGACGACGACGGTCGCGAGCCCAAACCACCGCTGCAGCGGGCCGCGGGTCTTGTCCACGGTCTGCACCCGGGACAGCGGCGCCGCGCGCCACTCCTCCCAGAACAGTCCACTACGGCTGTAGACGGCCACGTCGGTGGCCTCCCACCGGTGGATCGACCACCGGACGCGCGGGACCGTCACGAGAGCGGCGGCGGTGACAGCCGCCCACGCCGCCGCCGCCGCGAGTGCCCACGGGCCGAGGAACGGGCCCAGGCCGAGGAGGACGGGCAACGGCCAGACCATCCACGCGGCGACCTGGGCCGTCCACCACCGTCGGCAGCGGGGGTCGACGCGGTTGCGCGGGGGCCGCAGCCCCAGGTCCTCGGCCGTGGTCGTCATGAACCCAGCCTAGGCCCGGCTGTGGGAGGCTGGCGGGATGAGTCTCCTGCGGCGATACCGGGCCACCGGCGCGGACCTGCCCTTCGGCGATCCGCTCCCCGCGCACGGGGTGGCCATGGAGGGGTACTTCCTCCGGGTCTCCGACCGCGAGCGCGGGCGCGTGGTGATCGCGCTCATCGGGGTCAACCGGGGACCCGACGGCCACTGGGCCACGCTCGGCCTGGCCTCCGACGAGGTGATCCCGGCGGACGGGGCGGACGGATCCCGCCGGGCGGGGGACGGCTCCACCTCGTCGTCGTCGGGGGTCCTCTCCTCCCTCCGTCTTGCCGCGGCGCCCAGGGGATGGGCCGATCCCGACCGCCTGGGGGCCCGTTCCGGCGACCTGTTCGAGTACCGGCCGGACGGGGTGCGCGTGGACCTGGGGCCGGGGGCGCGACTGCACGTGGAGATCACCGATCCGGTGGGGTGGCCGCGCCGGGCCGTGGGTGGGTCGAGCGTCTTCCAGTCGGTGCCCGCCCTCAACCAGTACTGGCACCCCTGGCTGCTCGGCGGGAAGGCCCGCGGCTGGGCCGAGGTCGACGGTCGGCGTTGGGAGTTCGACGCCGCGGACGTCTACGGCGAGAAGAACTGGGGCGGTGAGGGGTTTCCCGACTCCTGGTGGTGGGGGCAGGCGCAGGCGTTCTCCGAGCCGGACACGTGCGTGGCGTTCGCGGGCGGGCAGGTCCACTCCGGACCGCTGCGGACCGAGGTCACCGCGCTGGTGGTGCGGCTGCCCGGCGGGAGGGTGGTGCGGCTGGGCAACCCCGTGGTCTCGCCGGTTCGCGCTGACGTGGGCGACGACGTGTGGGCCCTCGAGGGGCGGGGCTACGGCTGGCGTATCCGCGTCACCGGGCGCTCGCCGCTGTCCCGGGCGCACGTGCTGCCCGTACCGCTGCCCTCGGAGAAGCGGAACTCGGCCGGCGCGATCGAGCACCTCTCGGGAGAGCTCGAGGTGGAGGTCAGGCGCTACGGGCGGCTGGTCTGGCGCGACCGCAGCTCCCTGGCCGCGCTCGAGCACGGCGGACTCGACCGCGCGGAGGCGGAGCTGCGGCGGCGCGGCGTGCCGGTGGGGGAGACGGGCGCCCCGCCGCGGTAGGGGCGGCCGACGCGCCGTTGACGGTGTGGTGCCGATCACATAGTGTCCTGAAGTGGATTCAATTCGACTACCAGGGAGAGCTATGGCAGACAGCGGCGCAGAGGTGCGGGTCACCTCGGAGATGAAGATCCACGACGACGTCCCGATCGATCGGCTCCGCACATTGGTCGGCGACGTGAGCAGGGGTGCGGCGACGGAGGGTGGGCACATCCGGGGGCACAACTTCTATCTGGACGAGGAGGCGGGGATCCTCTTCGCCCACGAGCACTACCGGGATGCCGGAGCGATGGTCAAACACCTCGCCGAGATGGATCAGGGGACGGTCGCGGCACTGATGTCGTCGGTCGACGTGTTGGATCTCCGGGTCTACGGTCCCGTCAACGCCGAGCTGCGCGACCTGCTCGAGGGGTTCGGCAGGGTTCGGACCTTCGACCACGTCAGCGGCTTCACTCACATCTGAGTCGGCCGGCGGGGGCCGGGTTCCGGGGGGGTTCCCGGGGCCCGGCCCCCGCCGTGTCCGTTGGGGTCCCGCGTCTGGGAGCGGAGACTGACGCGTCAGCTAGAAAGCGCCCGCCACCTGCACGGGAGCGCGACCGGCGACGAATCTGCGCTGAGCTGGGCAAACGTCCACTTGGGTGTGAAAACAATGATTTCCTACTTTTCCGCAGTTATGTCTTGCATCACAGTGTGATTGTGGTTACGGTCTCCCTAAGTGAATTCAGCTCGGCTACCTGGAGGGCATGACATGACCGAAGATCAGCGACGCAAGAACCTGGATCTCGTGCGGGCGTACACGGACGCGCTCAACAAGTGGGACATCGAGACGATGGGCGAGCTGTCCACCGAGGACGTCGTCTTTGAGCTCCCGTTCCGTCCCCCGACCTTCGGCCGCGAGACGGTGGGCCGCGACGCGTACATGGAGGTCCTCGGCCAGGCCCGCGACCACATGATCGACGGCTCGGAGAACCTGCACGACCTCGAGATCGACACCCTGGCCTCGGACCCCGACGTGGTGATCGCCACCTACAAGAGCGACATGCTCCTGCGCAGCGGCACCCGGTACAAGAACGAGTACATCTCCCGCTTCGTCTGCCGTGACGGCAAGATCGCCCGCTTCGTCGAGTACTACGACTCGATCATCCTGTTCTGCGCGCTCGGCGGGACCCTCGTGGAGGCCGGCGAGTCCGAGCTCCTCCCCGAGGGCCTCAAGTCCTGAGCGACATCCCAGACACCCAGCCCCAGCACGGCAATCCGGAGGAGAACACCATGGGTAAGGAACTGCCCGACCCGAACACCGTCGTCGCCGACGCCCCCCAGTG
>DIAZ01000035.1:7727-9711 GCA_002415925.1 Dietzia sp. UBA5065
AACACCACCGTCCCGCTGGTGACCCGCTACCAGGATCTGTGGAAGATCCACCGCGACTGGAAGACCTTCCAGTCCGGCCGTGGCGCCTCGCACCTCGCCGACCGTCGCTACGACGACCCGACCGACGTCGCCGTGTTCATCCCGCTCGACACCGACCCGCCGGTGCACAGCGAGTGGCGCAAGATCCTCGAGCCGCTGATGACCCTCAAGAAGATGGAAGCCCACGCGGAGCTCATCGAGACGATCGCCGCCGACCTGCTCAAGGGTCTCGAGGGGCGCACCCGGTTCAACGTGATGGACGAGTTCGTCCGTCCGCTGCAGGCCCGCGCGATCTTCGCCGTGATCCTCGGCGTGCCCAGCGACAGTGACCGGATCCTGCAGTTCTCGGCGTGGGCGCAGGACGCGCTCATCGTCCCCGAGCGCGCGGTCGAGGCCTTCGGCGCCCTCACGGAGGCGCTCCGCGAGATCCTCGAGGAGCGGCGGGCCAACCCGCGGGGCGAGGACGACATCGTGACGGTCCTGGCGAACTGCCGGCCCGGCGGGGAGGTCCCCGACGACGGCGACCTGCTCAAGATCATGATCGCGTTGACGCTCGGTGGGCTCGAATCCACGGGCACCGTGCTGAGCGGCACGATCCACCACATGGCCACGCATCCCGAGGACCTCAAGGAACTCCAGGACGACATGAGCCTGCTCGACGAGGCGATCGAGGAGGCGCTGCGGCTCTTCGTCAACGTGACGCTCACCCAGCGGACCGTCACCACCGAGACGACTCTCAACGGCTACGACCTCAAGCCCGGCGACAAGGTCTGGAACCTCCCGGGGTCGGCCAACCGCGACGAGTCGGTGTTCCCCGACGGCGACACCTGGAACGTGCGCCGCGAGAACAAGCGCCACGTCTCCTTCGGCGCCGGCATCCACCGCTGCCTCGGGTCCAACCTGGCCCGGATCTTCCTGCGGGTTGCCTTCACCTCCGTCCTCACCCGCATGCCGGGCGTGGCGCTCGTCCCGGATCAGGAGATCCACACCCACTCGATGCCGACCCGGGGACTCACCGAGTTCGAGGTCACCGTCGACGAGATCACCCCCGCCGCCGCGGTCAACTGACCGCGTACCGGACACAAAGAGAGGACACGTCATGAAGGTGAAGATCGACCACGAGTTCTGCGTGGGTCACGCCCGTTGCTACACGTTGGAGCCCGACTACATCGCCGAGGACGAGCGCGGCCGCGGGGTGGTCCGCGAGGACGCCCCGGAGATGTCCCCCGAGACGGCGCGCCGCCTCGTCCGGGCGTGCCCGGAATCCGCGATCTCCATCGTGCGCGAGTAGTCCAGCCCGACTAGGTGAGTTAGAGATGACCATGGTTTCCGAACCCCTGCAGTCCCAGTTCGTCGATCCGGGTGACCTCCCGGTCGGAGACGCCTCGCTCCTCGCCGTGGTCGCCGGTCGGCGGGAGTGCGCGCGCGGAGTCGTCGAGCTCGTCCTCGAGTCCGTCGACGGCGTCGACCTCCCGGCCTGGGAGCCCGGCGCCCACATCGACCTCGTGCTCGAGGACGACCTCATCCGGCAGTACTCCCTGTGTGGCGATCCCCTCGATCGCCGGAGCTACCGCGTGGCCGTCCTGCTCGAGCCCGAGGGTCGGGGCGGGTCGCGGCGCATCCACGAGCAGCTGTCGGTGGGGTCCCGGATCGAGGTGCGGGGCCCGCGGAACCACTTCCCGCTCCACCAGTCCCCGCGCTACCTGTTCATCGCCGGGGGCATCGGGGTCACCCCGATGCTCCCGATGGTGGGCGCCGCCGAGCGGGCCGGCGCGGACTGGCGCCTGGTCTACGGCGGTCGGTCCGAGGAGACCATGGCCTACCTGGACGAGTTGGGGGCCCTGGGCGACCGGGTGACCTTCTGGCCGGCGGACAGCAAGGGGCTGATCGATCTCGAGAAGTTCCTCGGGACGCCGGCCGAGGGGACCCTGGTCTACAGCTGTGG
>DIAZ01000035.1:9930-11179 GCA_002415925.1 Dietzia sp. UBA5065
CAGACGGGGACCACCCTGCACGTCAACGAGGACCAGACGATCCTCGAGGTGGTGACCGGGGCCGGGGTCTACGTCTCCACGTCCTGCACCGAGGGCACCTGCGGATCGTGCGAGACGCCGATCCTCGAGGGGCGCGCGGAGCACCGGGACGTGGTCCTGTCCCCCGAAGAGCAGGAGGAGGGCAAGACCATGATGATCTGCGTCTCCCGCGCCGCCTGCCCCAAGCTCGTGCTGGACCTGTAGGGGCGGTCTCCGCCCCCCACACCAACTCAGGAGGATCCATGCTCCCCAGGAGCTACAGCGAGTTCTACATCGATGGCCGGTGGACGCCGACCGACTCCACCGAGACGTTCACCGTCATCTCACCGTCCACCGGAGAGGTGATCGGCCAGGTTCCCAGCGCGACCCGCGCGGACATCGACGCCGCGGTCGAGGCGGCACGGCACGCCTTCTACGAGACGGACTGGGCGAGTCGGCCCGTCGAGGAACGCGCCGCGCTGTGCGAGGCGCTCGCGACCAGGCTGTACGAGTCCAAGGACGAGTTGGCAGAACTCCTCGTCGACGAACTCGGGTGCACGCGCATGCTCGCGGACGTCTACCAGGCCACCGCGCCGACTCTGCACTGGAACTACAACGCGGAGGTCGGCCGGAACTACCCGTTCCAGGAGGTCCGCACCGCGGACCTCGGACCGCTGGCGGGCGGGTCCGCGGGCGGCATGATCATGCCGTACCAGACCCAGGCGCTGGTGGTGAAGGAGCCGGTGGGCGTCGTGGCGACCATGGTCGCCTACAACTTCTCCATGCCCGGCACCTCGCAGAAGGTCGCGCCGGCGATCATCGCGGGCTGCACCGTCGTGGTGAAGGTCCCCGAGCCCAACCCGCTCGCGGTGTTCGCCCTCGCGCAGATGGTGCACGATGTGGGGTTCCCGCCCGGCGTGATCAACATCGTCGCCGCGGGTGCCGAGCAGTCGGCCTACCTCGTGTCCCACCCGGACGTCGACATGGTGAGCTTCACCGGGTCGACCACGGTCGGATCGCACATCGGCCGCGAGTGCGGCTCGCTCATCCGGCCGGTCGTCCTGGAGCTCGGCGGCAAGTCCGCCGCGATCGTGCTCGACGACGCCGACCTGGACACCACGGTCCCCACCCTCCTGGGCGTCAGCGTGATCCCCAGCAGCGGCCAGAGTTGCGTGTGCCAGAGCCGCTTCCTGGTGTCCGAGGCCCGCCACGACGAGCTGGTGGAGCGGCT
>DIAZ01000035.1:11460-11731 GCA_002415925.1 Dietzia sp. UBA5065
TGGCCTTCGGCGGCGGCATCCCCGAGGGGCTCGACAAGGGATGGTACGTCGAACCCACCCTGCTGACCGGGGTCACCCCGGACATGGAGATCGCGCAGGAGGAGGTCTTCGGACCGGTCGTCGCGGTGATCTCGTACAAGGACGAGGCGGACGCGATTCGGATCGCCAACGACAGCCGCTACGGCCTGGCCGGCTCGGTCTACACCTCCGATGTCGAGCGCGGCTTCGCGATCGCGCGCAAGGTGCGGACGGGGACGTTCTCCGTCAACTC
>DIAZ01000035.1:12003-12558 GCA_002415925.1 Dietzia sp. UBA5065
CGGCGTCAAGAAGGGTGCGTGAGCGCGATGACGAACGATGTGTCGAGACAGGACAAGATCGACCGCCTGCTGGCGATCGAGGAGATCAAGGATCTGCGGCTCGCGTACTCGGCCTACTTCGACAGCCAGGACATCGAGAAGCTGGGTTCGATCTTCACCGAGGACGCCGTCTGTGAGTTCGACGAGCAGTACGGCGGCGACTGGGTGGGTAGGGACACCATCCGCGCGAACTACGCCGCCGTGGCCGAGCAGGTCGGCGCGCCGTACAACGCGATCCATGCGGTCACCAATCCGTGGATCGAGCTGACGGGAGCGGATACGGCCAAGGGCCGCTGGTACCTGATCGAATACCTCACCCGACAGGGCGCGTTCAGCTCCCCGGGCGGGCACGAGAACCCGCTGTTCTACTTGGGGATTTATCAGGACGAGTATCGAAAGGTCGACGGTAAGTGGCTGATCTCCCGGGTCCGGCTCGAGTTCCTCTGGCCGGAGCGCACCATCTGACCCGGACGCCCTGAGCCTCTGAGCAGAACGCCGACGCGGGCCGCCGTGGAC
>DIAZ01000035.1:12746-13068 GCA_002415925.1 Dietzia sp. UBA5065
GTCCACGGCGGCCCGCGTCGGCGTCGTCGTGGACGGGGGAAGGTCCGCCTGTCGACAGCGCTGTCGACAGGCGGACCCCCGTGCGTCTCCCGGGCTAGTCGGTCGAAGCGGCGAAGCGCGCGACCGCCTCCTGGATGATCCCGGCGTTGCCGTCGGTCCACAGCGGCTCCAGACGACGGTGCGCGATACGCCATCCGTCGGTGGTACGAATCAATTCGTCGTGATAGGTGCCCGCGACAACGTAGGTGTTTCCACCGATCGGACTGACCATGAAGTGCTGCGCATGCATGGCGCAGCGGGCGCTCGCTCGGTCGTCGGCGGT
>DIAZ01000183.1:0-2218 GCA_002415925.1 Dietzia sp. UBA5065
AGATGTGTATAAGAGAGCTGGCCGTACCACCCCTCCACCACCTGCGGGCCCGAGACGCCCAGCCCCAGGCAGAAGCGGCCGCCGGAGAGGTGGTCCAGGGTCATGGTGCTCATCGCGGTGGCGGTGGGGGTCCGCGCGGAGAGCTGCACGACCGCCGTGGACAGGCGGATGCGCTCGGTGAGCGAGCCGTACCAGGCCAGCGGGGTGAAGGCGTCCGAGCCCCACGCCTCGGCGGTGAAGACGGTGTCGAAGCCCGCCTTGTCCGCGGCCACCACGAGGTCGGCGTGATTGGCGGGCGGCTGCGCGCCCCAGTATCCCAGCTGCAAGGCGAATTTCATGGGCACCAGTGTGGCCCACGCCGCGGACGCCCCGCGATCGGCCCGCGGAAACTCACACACGGTCGGGTGGAACGTGTTCTACTTACGGGCGTGACGTCCAGAGACATCGTTGTCGACATCGCCCCGCCGGAACGGCCCGTCCTCTCGGCCTCCCTGAGCCCGGCCTTCGATTACACGCGCTCGACCGGACCGGTCCTCGGCGCGTTCTTCACCGGCCTGCGCGACGGCCGCCTCGTGGGGGTCCGTGACTCCCGCGGCGCCGTGCACGTGCCGCCGGTGGAGTTCGACCCCCACACCCACGAGGCGCTGACGAACCTCGTCGAGGTGGGCTCGGGGGCCAAGATCGAGGGCACGGTCGCGGGATGGACCTGGGTGCCCGTGCCCACCGACCTGCACCGCTCGGACTCCCCGTTCGCGTGGGCCCTGGTCCGGTTCGACGGCGCCGACACCGCCCTCCTGCTCCCCCTGGCCGCCGACGGCCCCGAGGCCGTGAGCACCGGGATGCGCGTGCGCCTGCGGTGGTCCGCCGAGCGGACCGGGACCATCCACGACATCGCGTGCGTGGTCCCCGCCGACGCCCCCCCGGGCGCCGGGGAGGGCCACGACGACGAGACCCCGCAGCCCACCGGCGGCGAGCCCGTCTCCGTGGTGATCACCCCGATCGGCCTCTCCGTGACCCACACGGCGGGGCCCGCCGAGAGCGAGTTCCTCCGCGCGATCGTGCAGGGCCGGATGCTGGGGCGGCGCCGCTCGAACGGGCCCGAGGTCTACGTCCCGCCGCGCGACTACTGCCCCTCCGACGGGGTGGCCATGGGCGAGTACGTGGAGGTGGCCGACGTCGGCACCGTCACCACGTTCGGGATCGTCAACGTGCCGTTCGCCGGCCAGGAGATCAAGCCCCCCTACGTCACCGCGTACATCCTGCTCGACGGCTCGGACGTCCCCATCCAGCACCTGGTGCTGGGGTGCGAGGCCTCCGAGGTGCGCATGGGGATGCGGGTGCGCGCGGTGTGGACCCCCGAGGCCGACCGCCCCGCCTCCATGAAGGCCATCAGGCATTTCGAGCCCAGCGGCGACCCCGACGCCGACCCCGACTCCTACGCACAGCACCTGTAGAGGACACCCGTGACCCCCACCGCACCCCGGGACGTGGCCGTCGTCGGTTTCGCCCACGCCCGCCACACCGAGTCCACCTTCGGCACCACCAACGGTGTCGAGATGCTCGCTCCCGTCTTTGCCGAGTGCTACCGGCAGACCGGCCTGGACCGCACCGACATCGAGTTCTGGTGCTCCGGATCCTCGGACTACCTGGCCGGCCGCGCCTTCTCCTTCATCTCCGCCGTGGATACCATCGGCGCCGTGCCCCCCATCTCCGAGTCGCACGTGGAGATGGACGCGGCCTGGGCGTTCTTCGAGGCCTACCTCAAGATCGCCTCCGGGCAGGCCGACACCGCGCTGGTGTACGGGTTCGGCAAGGCCTCCGCCAGCACCGACCTCGACTCGGCCCTGGCGCTGCAGCTCGACCCGTACACCGTGGCCCCGCTGTGGCCCGGCCGGCACCACCTGGCCGCCCTGCAGGCCCGCGCCGGGATCGACGCCGGGCGCTGGTCGGAGGCCGAGATGGCCTCCGTGGCCGCCCGCGCCACCGGCCGGGACGAGAAGGACCTCATGGCCGAGCCGTACATCGCCGACCCGCTCCGGCCCCACGACTGCCCCCCGGTCACCGACGGCGCCGGCGCGATCATCCTCGCCTCCGGCGACCGCGCCCGCGAGCTGGTCGACACCCCGGCGTACATCACCGGGATCGAGCACATCGCCGACTCCGCCGAGTTCGGCGCCCGCGACCTCACCGACTCCCCCTCGGCCCGCGCCGCCGCCGT
>DIAZ01000183.1:2373-3663 GCA_002415925.1 Dietzia sp. UBA5065
GTGGCCGTCACCCCGTCCGGCGGCTCCCTGCTGGCGGACCCGCTGTTCTCGGCCGGGCTCGAGCGCATCGGCTACGCCGCCAACGACGTCATGGAGGGCCGCGCCGAGCGCGCCCTGGCCCACGCCACCAGCGGCCACCTGCTCCAGCAGAACCTCATCTGCCTCCTGGAAGGACGCCCCGCATGAGCGCCCCCGCATCCGGACCCCACGGCTCCGGTCTGCCCGCCGCCGTCCTCGGCACCGGCCAGACCCACCACGTCTCCCGACGCGCCGACGTCTCCATGGCCGGGCTCTGCCGCGAGGCGATCGACGCCGCCATGTCCGACGCCGGGGTGGGCTGGGAGGACATCGACGCGGTGATCGTGGGCAAGGCCCCCGACCTCTTCGAGGGCGTCATGATGCCGGAGCTGATGATGGCCGATGCGCTCGGCGCCGTCGGCAAGCCGCTCCTGCGCGTCCACACGGCCGGGTCCGTCGGCGGCTCCACCGCGGTCGTCGCCGCCTCCCACGTGCAGTCCGGCCGCTACCGCCGCGTCCTGGCCGTGGCGTGGGAGAAGCAGTCCGAGTCCAACGCCATGTGGGCGCTCTCGCTTCCCGTGCCGTTCACCGCGCCCGTGGGCGCCGGGGCCGGCGGCTACTTCGCCCCCCACGTGCGCTCGTACATCCGCACCACCGGCGCCCCCGAGCACGTGGGCGCGATGGTCGCGGTCAAGGACCGGCTCAACGGCTCCATCAACCCGCACGCGCACCTCAAGCAGCCCGACATCACCGTGGACAAGGTGCTGGCCGGCCAGATGCTGTGGGACCCGATCAGGTTCGACGAGACCTGCCCGTCCTCCGACGGCGCCTGCGCGATCGTGATCGGCGACGCCGACGCGGCCGAGGCGGTCGAGTCCGCCGGCCGGCAGGTGGCGTGGATCCACGCCACCGCGCTGCGCACCGAGCCCGGCACCTACGCGTTCCGCAACTACCGCAACCCGCAGGCCGGCCGCGACGCCGCCGCCGCGCTGTGGGCCGAGGCCGGGATCACCAACCCGGCCGAGGAGATCGACGCGGCCGAGATCTACGTGCCCTTCTCCTGGTTCGAGCCCATGTGGCTGGAGAACCTGGGCTTCTGCGCCGAGGGCGAGGGGTGGAAGATGGTCGAGTCCGGGGCCACCGCCCGCGACGGCTCGCTGCCCGTCAACCCGTCCGGCGGGGTCCTGTGCTCCAACCCGATCGGCGCCTCCGGCATGCTCCGCTTTGCCGAGGCCGCCCGGCAGGTCATGAACCTGTCTCTTATACACATCT
>DIAZ01000019.1:0-5505 GCA_002415925.1 Dietzia sp. UBA5065
CGGACGCGGTCAGGTCGGACGCGGGCAGGTCGGACGCGGCTCGGTCTAGCCGACGGTCCAGGTGTTGCCGCCGTCGAGCAGGGCCTGCAGGTCCGAGGGTGCGGTCTGCTTGGCGGTGGCGACCTGGGCGCGGGCCTGGTCGTCGTAGGTCTCGCGGCGGACCTGGCGGATGATGCCGGTGACGGTGTACTGCAGGTCCTGGCTGGACAGGTTGGCCAGCGCGTGGGCGTAGGT
Source organism: Dietzia sp. UBA5065 (assembly GCA_002415925.1). Classification (GTDB taxonomy): domain Bacteria; phylum Actinomycetota; class Actinomycetes; order Mycobacteriales; family Mycobacteriaceae; genus Dietzia. The sequence goes on from DIAZ01000019.1 coordinate 235, forward strand.
GGGGTCCTCGGCGTGGGCGTCGTGGACCACGATGTCGGCCTGGTCGACCTCGGCGGTGGCGGCGACGGCGAGCGAGAATCCGGACCGCACGACGCAGTGCTGGCCGTCGTCGCCGAAGACGATCTTCTCGCCGTGGCGCACGGTGATGAGGTGGTCGCCGGCGTCCTCCTTGCGCAGGAGGTCGAAGGAGCCGTCGTTGAAGATGGGGCAGTCCTGGAGGATCTCCACGAAGCTGGTGCCGCGGTGGCGGGCGGCGGCCTCGAGGACCTCGGTCAGACCCTTGCGGTCCGAGTCCAGGGCGCGGGCGACGAAGGTGCCCTGGGCGCCGATCGCCAGCGACAGGGTGTTGAACGGGAAGTCCAGGGAGCCCATGGGGCTGGACTTGGTGACCTTGCCCGGCTCGGAGGTGGGGGAGTACTGGCCCTTGGTCAGCCCGTAGATCCGGTTGTTGAACATGAGGATGTTGAGGTTGACGTTGCGGCGCAGGGTGTGGATGAGGTGGTTGCCACCGATGGACATGGCGTCGCCGTCGCCGGTGACCACCCACACGGACTGGTCGGGGCGGGTGGTGGCCAGGCCGGTCGCGATGGCCGGGGCTCGGCCGTGGATCGAGTGCATCCCGTAGGTCTCGAGGTAGTACGGGAAGCGGCTCGAGCAGCCGATGCCGGAGATGAAGGTGATGTTCTCCCGCTTGAGGCCGAGCTTGGGCAGCAGGGCGCGGATGGTGGCCAGGATGACGTAGTCGCCGCAGCCCGGGCACCAGCGCACCTCCTGGTCGGAGGTGTAGTCCTTGGGCTTCTGCGGCGCCGAGCCCTCCGGGGCCTTGGGTACCGAGGCCAACGCGTCCAGCGGCAGCGCGGTGCCGACGAGTCCGGGTTCGGTGGTGGTCATGGGGATCCTCTCCTCGCTCGACAGGTCAGCGGGTTCGGTTGGCGGTGGTGGTGCCGGTGGCGGTGTGGCCGATCCGCCGGTTGCGGGCCGCGGGCTCGCCGGTGGTGGTGACGACCCCGTCCAGCGCGAGGCGGTACTTGTCGTGCTCGGTGTGGGTGAGCCGGCCCGCGAACTCGGCCTCGATGGCGGTCTGCAACTCCTCCGCGGAGAACGCCATCCCGTGCACCTTGGTGATGGGCTGGATCTGGGCGGGGAAGCGGGCCTTGAGCAGCATCGCGAGCTGGCCCAGGTTCATCTCCGGCACCAGCACCCGGCGGTACTTCGCGAGCACCTCACCGATGTTGTGGGGAAGCGGATTGAGGTGGCGGACGTGCGCCCGGGCCACGCGGTGGCCGTTGGCGCGGGCGCGGCGGACCGCCTCGCCGATGGGGCCGTACGAGGAGCCCCATCCCACCACGAGCACCTCGGCGTCCCCGGTCGGGTCGTCCACCTCGAGGTCGGGGACCTCGATGAGCGCGATCTTCAGGGCCCTGGTCCGGGTCATGAGGTCGTGGTTCTCGGCCGTGTAGGAGATGTTGCCGGTGCCGTTGGCCTTCTCCAGGCCGCCGATGCGGTGCTCGAGACCGGGCTGCCCGGGGATCGCCCAGTCGCGGGCCAGGGTCTCCGGGTCGCGGGCGTAGGGCAGGTACGTCCCGGCCGCCTCGGCGCCCTCCCCGGGCGGGGTGGCGAGGTTCTTCTCGATCGCCGGGAGGGCGGCCACCTCGGGCAGCAGCCACGGTTCGGAGCCGTTGGCGATCGCGCCGTCGGACAGCACGATCACCGGCGTGCGGTAGGTCACCGCGATGCGCGCGGCCTCGCGGGCGATCTCGAAGCAGTCGGCGGGCGACTGCGGGGCGATCACCGCGACCGGCGACTCGCCGTTGCGGCCGAACAGGGCCTGCAGGAGGTCCGACTGCTCGGTCTTGGTGGGCAGACCGGTGGACGGGCCGCCGCGCTGGACGTCGATGATCACCAGCGGCAGCTCGGTCATCACGGCCAGGCCGATCGCCTCGGACTTGAGCGCGAGGCCGGGACCGGACGTGGAGGTGACGCCCAGCGCCCCGCCGTAGGACGCGCCGAGGGCGGCGCCGATGCCGGCGATCTCGTCCTCGGCCTGGAAGGTGGTCACGTCGAACTGCTTGAGCTTGCTCAGCTCGTGCAGGATGTCCGAGGCGGGCGTGATGGGGTAGGTGCCCAGGAAGACCGGCATCTCGGCGGAGCGGCCGGCCGTGACCAGGCCGTAGGCCATCGCGGTGTTGCCGGTGATCTGGCGGTAACGCCCCTGCGGCAGCTGGGCCGGCTGGATCTCGTACTCGGAGGCGAACGCCTCGGTGGTCTCGCCGTAGTTCCAGCCCGCGCGCAGGGCGAGGATGTTGGCCTCGAGGATGGCGGGCTTCTTGCCGAACTTGTCGGCGAGGAACTTCTCGATCGAGTCGACCGTGCGGCCGTACATCCAGGTGAGCAGCCCGAGCGCGAACATGTTCTTGCAGCGCTCGGCGTCCTTCTTGCCGATGTCCACCGACTCGACCGCGCCGATGGTCAGCGTGCCCATGGCCACCTCGTGCACCTGGAACGCCTCGAAGGCGGGGGAGCCGAGGGGGCTGGACTCGTAGCCGACCTTGGTGAGGTTGCGCTTGGTGAACTCGTCGGAGTTGACGATGAGGATGCCGCCGGAGGGCAGGTCGTCGATGTTGGCCTTGAGCGCCGCGGGGTTCATCGCCACCAGCACGTCGGGGCGGTCCCCGGCGGTGAGGATGTCGTAGTCCGCGATCTGGATCTGGAAACTGGAGACGCCGTGGATCGTGCCCTGTGGGGCGCGGATCTCCGCGGGGTAGTTGGGCTGGGTCGCCAGGTCGTTGCCGAAGGCCGCGGCCTCCGAGGTGAACTGGTCGCCGGCGAGCTGCATGCCGTCGCCCGAGTCGCCCGCGATGCGGATGACCACCTTGTCCAGCTTGGTCTTGGACACATTGCCCACCGCTGCTGACCTCCAGTACGTCGAGATGAGTCGGGCTCGTCGGGGTTCCCGTACGGCCACCGACGGTACGCCGGTTTCGGCGACGCCTCGGGCCACGAACGAATCCCAAAAACTGTAACACGTTCCAGTCCCTGACCGTGGCCTCCCCGCCAACCATAGACCGGTCTGTCTATGCCCACCAGTCGGGCCGGTGGTGGACGGATACTCCCGCGACAGAGCTGCAAAGATGAAAAACTCGCCACCATGCCCCCTCTCCTGCGCTGCGCGGTGGCCACCGCGACCGCGGCCCTCGTCGTCGTCCTTCCCCCCGTCGCCTCGACCGTCCCCGTCCCCACACCCACCCCGGCCGGGGTGGACACGCTGGCGTGGAGCCCGTGCCCGGCGGACTCGCCCGCCGACATCGTCCACGGCCTGCCCCGCGCCGACGTCCTGTGCGCCTCGGTCCCGGTCCCCGTCGACCATTCCGCCCCCGGCGGCCGCACGGTGGGGATCGAGGTCCGCAAGATCACCGCCACGGGTGCCCGCGAGGGGACGGTGTTCTCCAACCCGGGCGGGCCGGGAGCCGACGCCCGGGACCTCTGGTACACCGCACTCGACAGGGAGGACGACTCGGCCATCGACGAGATCCGGCGCACCAACGACCTGGTGATCGTGCAGCCCCGCGGCCTGGAGGGCGCCGGTGCGCTCGAGTGCCTGCCCGAGCCGGGGGATGAGGAAGGCAGTCTGACGCCTGCCGACCTGAACAAGCTGGCCAAGCTGTGCATGGACACCGACCCCGAGTTCGTGCGCTCCATCACCACCGAGAACGTGGTGCGCGACCACGAGCTGGTGCGGCAGGCCATGGGGCTGGAGCGCATCTCCTTCCTCGGCTACTCCTACGGCACGGCGCTCGGGATGATGTACCAGACGCTGTTCCCGCAGAGCATCGAGCGGATGGTGCTGGACTCCTCGGTCGGCCCCTCCGACGCCTGGTGGTACGAACTCCACCAGCGGCAGGCGGAGAACCGGTACCAGGCCCGCAACTACGTCCTGGCCTGGATCGCGGAGCACGACGACACCTTCCGGCTCGGCGACACCCCGCTCAAGGTCTACCGACAGATCCGCGAGCTCGACCTGGCGGCCGGGGCCGCCGCGACCCGGTTCCTGCCGCCCCCCGCCCAGCCGGGCGACGACGCGCCGGGTTCGGTGGACATGCTCAACAGCGGTTCGGTGCGGGCGGAGAACGCGGCGCTGGCCTCCACCGGCGCCTTCGACCAGACCCCGGACGGCGCCGCGGCGTATTTCCGGGTCCTCGACATTTACAGCCGGTCGCCGGACACCTGGCCGGACATCGCGTGGGTGATCTCGGAGACGATCCACGGCGCAGCGCAGGACGAGACGGTGCAGGAGGAGACCACGCCGGAGGAGCTCGAGGACCGGCTCGAGGAGGAGACGGACCGGCCCGCGGTCACCTCCGATCAGGCCACCTATCTGAAGATCCTCAACTGCAACGAGACCGCGCCGCCCCGGTCCAACCCGTTGGCGCCGGCGTTGATCGGCAGCAGTGACTCCGTGGGCAGTACGAGCGAGGACGTCTGGGCGCTCACCGAGCAGACCGAGTACTGCCTCTACCCGCCCTCGACGGTCCCGCCGCGCATCGAGGCGAACGAGATGGGCGCGCCGCCGCTGATCCTCCAGTCCGATCACGACCCCAACACCCCCGGCCTCTTCGGCCCGCGCACCGCCCAGGCCACCGGCGGCACGCTCGTGCGGATCCGCGGGACCGTGCACTGCCACTTCGACACCGGCAACCGGGCGGTCGACGACCTGGTGCTGGAGTACCTGCGCACCGGGCAGGCTCCGTCCGGCCTGTACCTCGACACCCCGCGCCCCTCACCCGGCCCGCCACCGGTCCCCCGGTAGGGCACCGGGCTCGTCCGGGGGCAAAGGCCTGGTATGAATCTTTATGGGTGAGGCCCCGGGACGCGTACCGTAACCCGGACCGGAGGTCGGTGACGTCGTGTCGCCGTCGGATCAGCGCAGGTTGGGAGCAGTTCAGTGGCGAGCAAGCAGACAGCATCGGGCGGAAAGCGGAGCCTGGTGATAGTCGAGTCCGCCACCAAGGCCCGCAAGATCCAGCCCTACCTGGGGCCCGACTACGTGGTCGAGGCGTCCGTCGGGCACATCCGCGACCTACCCAAGGGCGCCGCCGACATCCCGGCCAAATACAAGAAGGAACCGTGGGCGCGGCTGGGCGTGAACCCGGACCACGACTTCGAGCCCATCTACGTGGTGAGCGCGGACAAGAAGAAGAAGGTCGCCGAGCTCAAGAAGGAACTGGCGGGCGTGGACCAGCTCCTGCTGGCCACCGACCCCGACCGCGAGGG
>DIAZ01000019.1:5693-14060 GCA_002415925.1 Dietzia sp. UBA5065
CGCATCCTCGACCGCCTCTACGGGTATGAGGTCTCCCCGGTGCTGTGGAAGAAGGTCATGCCGCGGCTGTCGGCGGGCCGCGTGCAGTCGGTGGCCACCAGGGTGATCGTCGAGCGCGAGCGCCAGCGCATGGCGTTCGTCGCCGCCGACTACTGGGACGTCACCGCGCTCCTGGCGACGCAGGAGGCCACCGGTGGCGACGCCGGCGAGCCGCGGAGCTTCACCGCCCGCCTGTCCGCCGTCGACGGCGCCCGCGTCGCCCGGGGCAGCGACTTCGGCCAGGACGGCAAGCTCAAGGCCACCGGCGCGGCCAAGGACGCGGTGGTGCTCGGCGAGAGCGCGGCCCGGGCGCTGTCCGGGGCGCTCGAGGGTGCCGACTTCGCCGTGGACTCCGTCGAGTCCAAGCCGTACACGCGGCGCCCCTACGCGCCGTTCATGACCTCGACGCTGCAGCAGGAGGCCGGCCGCAAGCTGCGTTACACCTCCGAGCGGACGATGCGCATCGCGCAGCGGCTGTACGAGAACGGCTACATCACCTACATGCGTACCGACTCCACGACCCTGTCCGAGGGCGGCATCGCGGCCGCCCGCGCGCAGGCGGCGGAGCTCTACGGCAGCGAGTACGTCTCGCCCACGCCGCGGCAGTACACGCGCAAGGTCAAGAACTCGCAGGAGGCGCACGAGGCCATCCGCCCCGCCGGCGAGTCGTTCGCCACCCCCGGCCAGCTCCACAGCGTGCTGGACGCCGAGGAGTACCGCCTGTACGAGCTGATCTGGCAGCGCACCGTCGCCTCCCAGATGGCCGACGCCAGGGGCACCTCGGTGAGCATCCGGATCACCGGAGCCGCGGGGGAGAACCCGTCCGGGTACAGCCGCGCGACGTTCTCCGCCTCGGGCCGGACCATCACCTTCCCCGGCTTCCTCAAGGCCTACGTCGAGGCGGCGGAGGAGTCCACCGAGTCCTCCGAGAAGCCGATGGCGGACGACGCCGAGCGGCGGCTGCCCCACCTGAGCGAGGGGCAGGCTCTCACGGGCTCGGACCTGGTGGCCGACGGTCACACCACCAGCCCGCCCGCGCGCTTCACCGAGGCGAGCCTGGTCAAGGCCATGGAGGAGATGGGCATCGGCCGCCCGTCCACCTACGCCAGCATCATCCGCACCATCCAGGACCGCGGATACGTCTACGTCCGGGGCAACGCGCTGGTCCCCAGCTGGGTCGCGTTCGCCGTGGTCGGGCTGCTGGAGCAGAACTTCGGTCGGTTGGTCGACTACGACTTCACCTCGCTCATGGAGGACGAGCTCGACGCGATCGCCGAGGGCCGCGAGAACCGCGACGACTGGCTGCGCCGCTTCTACTTCGGCGACCCCGCCGGGGACGACCGGGGCGGGCAGTACGCGGTCGGGCTCAAGAACCTCGTCGACGTGAACCTCGAGGCGATCGACGCCCGCAGCATCAACTCGATCCGCGTGTTCGACGACGCCGAGGGCCGACCGGTCCACGTCCGGGTCGGCCGCTACGGGCCGTACCTCGAGCGCATGATCGCAGGGGAGGACGGCGCGGAGGAGTCGCAGCGGGCCAACCTCCCCGAGGGGATGAGCCCCGACGAGCTGACCCTCGAGGTGGGGGAGAAGCTGTTCTCCACCCCCCAGGACGGGCGCCCGCTGGGCGTGGACCCCGGGACCGGGCACGAGATCGTGGTCAAGGACGGGCGATTCGGCCCCTACGTCACGGAGAAGCTGCCCGAGCCCACCGACGCGGAGAAGGCGCAGTGGGCCAAGAAGGTGCTCGCCGACGCCGAGGCGGAGAAGAAGAGGATCGACGCCGAGCGCGACGCCGCCATGGCGGCGGCGAAGGACGACGACGCCAAGACGGAGGCCAAGAAGGCCGCGACCAAGGCCAAGTCCGCCGTCACCCGCAAGGCCAAGAAGGAGGCCGACAACCCCACCGGCCCCAAGCCGCGGACCGGGTCACTGATGCAGTCCATGGAGCCGGCCACGGTCACCCTCGAGCAGGCGCTCAAGCTGCTCTCCCTGCCGCGGGTGCTGGGCGTCGACCCCGCGAGCGGCGAGGAGATCACCGCGCAGCTCGGCCGCTACGGGCCGTACCTGCGGAAGGGCACCGACTCGCGGACCCTCGACACCGAGGACGCGGTCTTCACCGTCACCCTCGAGGAGGCGCTGAAGATCTACTCCGAGCCCAAGCGGCGCGGCCGGCAGGCCGCCGCGCCCAAGGCGCTGCGCGAGATGGGGATCGACGAGGTCTCCGGCAAGCAGATGCTGGTCAAGGACGGGCGCTTCGGGCCCTACGTGACCGACGGCGAGTCCAACGCGTCCCTGCGCAAGGGCGACACCGTGGAGACCCTCACCGACGCGCGCGCCTCGGAGCTGCTGTCGGAGCGGCGGGTCAAGTCCCCGCCGAAGAAGGCCGCGGCCAGGAAGGCCCCGGCGAAGAAGGCCCCGGCGAAGAAGGCCGCCGCGCGCGGCTGAGCCGGCTGACCCGGCTCAGCCGCCCGCCGCGCCGGGGCCCCCTGCGCCCGGGCGCAGCGCGGTGTCCCCGGCCTGCCACCGGTCGGCGAGCGTGGGCCGGAGCGGCCGGGCGAGCTGGGTCATGATGCCGCGTCCACGCAGCTCGACGCTGCGGCCCAGCACCCACCTGGCGGCCTCCGGCGCGTCCGCGTGGCGGATGGTCGTGGCGGACGCCAGGACGTGACCCTGCTCCATCTTGGCCAGCGTGGTCAGGCGGGCGGCCTCGTTGACGGGGTCCCCGATCACCGTGTACTCGAAGCGTTTGGCGTGGCCGATGTGCCCGGCGATCACCGTTCCGTAGGAGACCCCGATGCCCGCCGAGAGCGGGGAGAGATCGGCCAGCCTGCTCTGGAGTGCCCGCGCGGCCCGCAGCGCCCGTCCGGCCTCGTTCTCCACCTCCAGCGGCGCGCCGAACACGGCGAGCAGAGCGTCGCCCTGGAACTTGTTGATGTACCCGCCGTTGGAGTCGACTGATTCCACGGCGATCCGGAAGAACTCGTTGAGGACCGCCACCACGTCGGCGGGATCGTGGGAGGCGGCGAACTCGGTCGAGCCGGTGAGGTCGACGAACAGCACCGCGACCACCCGCTCCTGGCCGCCGAGCTCGGTGCCCCGCTCCAGCGCGTTCCGGGCGACGTCCTCGCCCACGTAGCGGCCGAAGAGGTCCTGGATGGCCTCCCTCTCCTGGAGACCGGTCACCATCTCGTTGAAACCCTGGCCCAGGCGGCCGATCTCCGAGCTGTCGTAGATGGTCACACGGGTCTGGAGGTCGCCCTTCTTGACCCGCTTGACCCCCTCCTGCATCTCGCGGACGGGGTCGGCGATCGAATCCGACACCAGCCCCATCCCGATCGCCCCGGCGATCACCGTGACGCTCGCCAGGACCGCGAGCGCGACGAGGATGAGCTGGGGATCGCCCCCGAACAGCCCGACCCAGTGGCCGGCGAGGATGAGCAGGATCCCGGCCACGGGGATCACGGTGGTCAGCGCCCACCCGAGGAAGATCCGCCGCCGCACCCCCGGCATGTGCCGGTTGGCCGGCACGCCCTGCGCGAGCGCCCTCACGGTGATCGGCCGCATGATCCGCTCGGCCTGGAGGTAGGAGATCAGACAGGTGGTGGTGCCGCCGAGCACGCTGGTCACCCCCACCACCAGCGCCAGCCTGGGGGAGTGGCCCACGTTCACCGCCACGAAGACCAGCGAGCCGATGAGCCACATCGCCCCCGAGACCAGGGCCTGGTGGAACGGCAATCGCAGGGCCCGGTTGCGGATCGCGCCGCTGAACTCCTCGCCCGAGCGGTCCACCCGGAGGACGGGCAGCAGGAGCAGGGTCGACGCGATGACGCCGCCGACGAACGCCAGGACCAGGTAGCCGATGAACAGGTACTGGTTGAGGAAGCGGAACTCGTCCAGGTCGAGGAACCGGTCCATCGGGAGGACGAACCGGAGGAAGGCGAAGACGAAGACGGCCCCGATGATGTTGGCCTGCACCATCGTCAGGGCGTAGACGGGCCAGGGGGTGGCCCACAGCCACCGGAACAGCCTGACCCAACGCTTCATTGGGCCAAGGGTAGTTCCAGGCGGGCCCGGCGGGAACGGGGCCTGTCGGTGGGCGGGGATAGGGTGGGCTCATGTCAGGGGTGTTCGATCGGTTGGCCGGCCAGGACGAGGTCGTGGCGGAGCTGACCGCTGCCGCGCACGCGGCCCGGGCCCGCGTGCCGGGTCAGGGCTGGGACCAGACGGACGCGAGGATGGTCCACGCGTGGCTGTTCACGGGTCCACCCGGCAGCGGCCGGAGTGTCGCGGCCATGTGTTTCGCGGCGGCCCTGCAGTGCGAGCATCCGGAGATCGTGGGCTGCGGCGAGTGCCGGGCGTGCCACACCGTGGCGGCGGGCACCCACGCGGACGTCCACCTCCTGGCCCCCCAGGGGGTCAACATCCTCCTCAAGGACGTCAAGGAGACCATCCACCGCGCGGCCAGCCGGCCCGGCACCGGACGCTGGCAGATCGTCGTGGTGGAGGAGGCGGACCGGCTCACCGAGCAGTCCGGGAACGCGCTGCTCAAGGTGGTCGAGGAGCCGCCCAGCCGGACCGTGTTCCTGCTGTGCTCGCCCACCACGGACCCGATGGACATCATGGTGACCCTGCGGTCCCGGTCCCGGACCGTCGCGCTGCGCCAACCGGACGCGGCCGCGGTGGAGAGCGCGCTCCTCGCCGGCGGCGGGGTGGACCCGGACCGGGCGAGGTGGGCGGCGGGGGTGTCCTCCGGGCACATCGGCCGCGCCCGGTGGCTGGCCACCGACGAGGCCACCAGGGATCGCCGGGACGCGGTCCTGGAACTGCCCATGGTCATGCACAACCCGGGCCGGGCGTTCCCGCTCGCGGACCGGCTGGTCAGCGCCGCGGAACAGGAGGCGGTCGCCCGCAACACCGGCAACGACGAGCGTGAGGTGGAGGAGCTGCGCACCGCCATGGGGGTCGGGGGGACGGGAAAGGGCGCGGTGGCGGCGGGTCGCGGCGCCGCGGGGGCGGTGAAGGAGCTGGAGAAGGCGCAGAAGTCGCGGCGCACCCGCTCGACCCGCGACTCCCTGGACCTCGCGTTGGTCGACCTCGCGGGCTTCTACCGCGACGCCCTCATGGCCGGTCTCGGGGTGGGCGACGTCGCCCCGGTGCACCCGGACAAGGCCGCGGAGTCCTCGCGCCTCGGCGGCCACTACCCGCCGGCCGCGGTCCTGCAGGCCATCGAGGCCATCCAGGAGTGCCGCGCCGCGATCGAGGTGAACGTCAAACCCAAGTTCGCGGTGTCGGCGATGGTGGGGGCGATCCGGCAGGCGCTGGGCTGACGGGCGGCGCGAGCCGGCCCTCGGCCGGGGCGTGGCGGCCGTTTTCCGGCGGCGCCGACCCGTCATATATAGTTGCCTCGCCCCACAAGGGCTCGCCGCGTTAGCTCAGTCGGTAGAGCATTTCACTCGTAATGAAAAGGTCGTCGGTTCGATTCCGACACGCGGCTCCACCAGCACCTCCACACACCCCCGCCCGACCCGGGCAGGGGTTTCGTCGTCTCTCGACCCCGGCACCGCGCCCAGGGGGGCCAGCCCGGGAACGGCGACGGCGACCGGTGCCACTGGATACAGTCGGGTACCGAGTGACGCAGTCCGACCCCGGACCGTCAGGACGAGAACGCCGGTCCCGCTACCCAGGGAGAATCCCCATGGCCTCAACACCCCTGCTCGTCGAGCGAGCCGACCACATCGAGACGTGGACGCTCAACCTGCCGGACGCCCGCAACCCCATCTCGGATCCGGCGATCGTCGACGCGATCTGCGATCAGGTGGCGGCGGTCAACGCGGACCACGACGTGCGGGCGGTCGTGCTCACCGGGGCGGGATCGGCGTTCTCCGCCGGCGGCAACGTCAAGGACATGGTGGACCGGGCCGGGATGTTCGGCGGCAGCCCGTACGAGCTCCGTGACGGGTACCGCCGGGGCATCCAGCGGATCCCCCGAGCCCTGTACCACTGCGAGGTGCCGGTGGTCGCCGCGGTCAACGGGCCGGCGGTGGGCGCGGGGTGCGACCTCGCCGTGATGTGCGACCTGCGGGTGGCCTCCACCAGGGCGTGGTTCGCGGAGAGCTTCGTCCAGCTGGGCATCATCCCCGGCGACGGCGGCGCGTGGCTGCTCACCAGGGCGATAGGCCCGGCGAGGGCGGCGGAGATGGCCCTGACCGGGGACCGGGTCACGGCGGAGCAGGCCGCCGAGTGGGGGCTGGTCAACAGGGTGGTCGAGCCCGACGCCCTGATGGACTCCGCCCGGGAACTGGCGGGCCGGGTGGCCAAGAACCCGCCCCACGCTGTCCGGATGGCCAAGCGCCTCCTGCGCGAGTCCCAGCACCAGTCGCTGGAGTCGCTCCTCGAACTCTCGGCGACGATGCAGGCGCTCGCCCACCACACCGAGGATCACCGCGAGGCGCTCGCCGCGTTCGGGGAGAAGCGCCCCGGCAGCTACACGGGCCGGTAGCGGTACCGATGCCGCCCCGGATCGCCCCACCGACCACCCTCGCGTCGGCGGACATGGACGCACTGCGCGCGGAGGTGCGCGCGTTCCTCGCCGACGAGATCGCGGCGGGACGTCTCACGCCGTGGATCGACACGTGGCTCACCCGCTGGGACGAGGACTTCACCCGCAGGCTCGCGGACCGGGGCTGGGTCGGAATGGCCATCCCGACCGAGTACGGAGGCCGCGGCCGCACCCATCTCGAGCGCTTCGTGGTGACCGAGGAACTCCTCGCCGTGGGGGCTCCGGTGGCCGCCCAGTGGGTCGCCGACCGTCAGATCGCGCCCTCGCTCCTGCGGTACGGGACCGAGGAGCAGAAGCGCGGGTTCCTGCCCCGCATCGCCGCGGGCCAGTGCTGCTTCGGCATCGGGATGAGCGAGCCGGATTCCGGCTCCGACCTGGCCAGCGTGCGCACGAGGGGCGTCCGGGTCGACGGCGGCTGGACCATCACCGGGACCAAGGTGTGGACCTCCGGCGCCCAGCACGCGGAGGCGTTCATCGCCCTGGCCCGCACCGAGCCCCTGGATACGTCGAACCGGCACGCGGGACTGAGCCAGTTCATCGTTGACCTGCGCAGCGAGGGCGTGACGATCCGCCCGATCGTGTCCCTGTCCGGCGACCACCACTTCAACGAGGTCGTGATGGACGAGGTCTTTGTCCCCGACGCGCGGGTCTTCGGCACCCTCGGCAGCGGCTGGGAGCAGGTCAACTCCGAGCTGGCGTTCGAGCGCAGCGGGCCGGAGCGGTTCCTGTCCTCCTTCCGACTGCTGGCCGCCGAGATCGGCGCGATCGGCGAGGGACGCCTGCCCGCCCGGACCGATCTCGGCCGCTCGGTGGCGCGGATGGCGGGGCTGCACGCCCTGAGCCAGAACATCGCGGGAGCACTCCAGCGCGGTGAGCCGGCCGACATCCCGGCGGCCCTGGTCAAACTCCTCGGCACCACCACGGAGGGCGACATCGTCGACGTGGTCTCCACCCGGCTCGGCGACGAGTTCTCGCCGGGTGAAGGGGAGTCGGCCTCGGCCGAGCTCGTCCACCTGCTCCGCGCGGGGCTGCACCAGCGCCCCGGCTTCACGCTGCGCGGCGGGACCAACGAGATCCTGCGCGGCGTGATCGCGCGGGGACTGGGGATGCGATGAACGAGAACACCGCGAACGCCGACGCCCCCGTCGACCTCGACGTGGACGGCGACCTCGACGCCATGATGGGCGACGTCCTGGCGCAGTTCTCCGGACCCACCGCCCGCCCCGACGCGGCCGCCGTGTGGCGGGCCCTGTCCGAGGTGGGACTCGGCCGGCTCACCGCCCCCGAGGCCACGGGCGGCAGCGGGGCCGGCTGGGCCGAGGCCGCGGCGCTCCTGCGACTGGCCGCGGCCGCGGGCGTCGCGGTCCCCTTCGCCGAGACCGACCTCGTCGTCGGGCCCCTACGCCGGGCCGCCGGCCTGGACGACTCGTCCCCCGGCACGGCGACCCTCGCGGTGCTCGGGCCCCACGGCCACGCCCGGCGCGTGGCCTGGGCGGGCTCCACCGACACCATCCTGTGCGTGCGCCGGGTCGGCGCCGTGGACGGGGCCGCCCGCCACGAGGTGGCCGAGGTCGGGACCGATCGAGCCGGGATCTCGGCCGCCGACGGGACCTCCGCGGTGTCGCTGGGCGATGTCACCCCGCCCGCGGACGCCACGTGGACCCCGGTCGACGCCGCCCACGTGGAGGCGGCGGTCCTGCGCGGCGCGCTGGCCCGGGCCGTGCAGTCCGTGGGCGCGGCCGAGGGGATGCTCGACGCGGCGATCG
>DIAZ01000019.1:14292-14834 GCA_002415925.1 Dietzia sp. UBA5065
GGACCACTGTCCGCCTTCCGGGTGGCGGTCGCGCGCAGCGTGGTCTCCCAGGCCGTCGCCGTGACGGTGCGGAACGTCCATCAGGTCCACGGTGCGATCGGCACGACCCACGAGCACCCCCTCCACCGGCTGACCCTGCCCGCCCTGCAGTGGCGCGGCGAGTTCGGCTCGGCGGCCTTCTGGGAGGGCCTGCTCGCCGGCGTCGCGGTCGCCGGGGGGATGGACGGGGCGTGGCCGATGGTCGTCGACGGCGTCGGGGTGGACGGGGCCGCCGCCGCGTGGCTCGACCGCGTGACCGGGGCCTGACCGGGTGGACGGCTCGCCCGCGGCCGCGGACCCGCGCCCCGCGATCTCGGTACGCTGGCCGGTAGTACCGAGAAAGGTCGACCCGTGGAATTCCTCCTCATCGCCGCAGTGATCGCGATAGCCGTCGCGGTGGTGTCGCGCAGCCAGAACAAGGGCCAGACCCAGCTGCAGGCGCACGACAACCGCCATCTCGAGGACCATCGCGCCGAGGCCGCGCGCTGGGTCGAGAGGCTCGG
>DIAZ01000019.1:15032-15556 GCA_002415925.1 Dietzia sp. UBA5065
ACGCCCGTCCAGGCGCGGCTCGCCAAGGACACCGCGCTGGAGGGGCTGTACTACGTGCGGGCCGCCCGGTCGGCGATGGGCCTGGACCCCGGTCCGGAGCTGCCCAGGACAGACGGGCAGGAGCGCGCCGGCCGGGTGACCGAGGACCGGACGGTCGACATCGAGGGGCGGCCCCTCAGCGCGTCCGCCGAGCCGAGCGATCGGAACCCGCACTACTACCCGGGTGGCGTGGTGGCCGGCCGGCCGGTGCCCGCGGGCTGGTACTCGGAGCCGTGGTGGGCTTCCGCCCTGACCACGGGGGTGTGGATGATGGGCTCGATGATGATGTTCAACATGATGTTCGCGGGGATGTCGGGCGTCGGCTACTCCGGCGAGGACTTCGCGGCCGGGGTCGGCGAGGGCGGCGCGGACGTCAGCGACATGGGTGGCGGTGACGGCGGCGAGGGCTTCTTCGACGGCGGCCTCATGGGCGGCGACGGCGGCGGCGACGCGGGCGGCGACGGCGGAGGGTTCTTCGACGGCGG
>DIAZ01000019.1:15753-19048 GCA_002415925.1 Dietzia sp. UBA5065
CGGGCGACGTCAGCCGCAGCCGGCCAGGATCCTGTCCATGGCATCGCGCTCAGCGGGCGTCACCCACAGCCCGTAGCGCTCCTTGACCAGGACCTGCCGCGAGACGTAGCCGCAGCGGGACTCCCGGCGCGGCGGCAGCCAGGTCGCGGTGTCGCCGGCGCCCTTCTGCTGGTTGACCCAGCCGGCCACGGCCTGCAGGTTGAGCGGGTCGTTGGCCAGATCCCGCCGCCGCTCCGCCGTCATCTGCTGCGCGCCCTTCTGCCACGCGTCCGCCAGCGCCACCACGTGGTCGATCTGCACCAGCGACGAGGTGCCCTGCCCGCGCACGAACTCGATCCGGTCCCCGGTGTAGGGCCCGTACAGGACCCCGGAGAGCACCACGCAGTCCCGGGTCCCCGGCTTGAGCGTGATCTCCTGCAGGTCGCGCCGCAGGATGTCGTTGCGGGTGTCGCAGCCGTTGCGACCGAACTCCACTGACACGTCGTCCGACCAGGCCTGGCCGAACAGGTCGCGGTCGTAGCCGGTCTTGGGCGCGCGGCCCTTGACCTCGAGCCGGGGCAGCGCGGCGCGGGCGGCCGCGACCTGCGGGTCGGCCGACGGCCCGGCCTCGGGCTCGGGTGCGGGTGCGGGCGCGGGTTCCGCCGGCGGGACCGGTTCGGGCGCGGGCGGAGGTGGCGTCAGGGGCGACGACGACGAGGTCGGCCCGGCCGGGACCAGCGCCGAGGTCGAGGGAGGTCCGATCGTGCCCCCCGCGCCGTCGCCGCCCTCGGACCCCGCGCAGCGACCGATGCCGGCCAGGACGAGGACGCCCGCGACTGTGGCCAGTGCGGCACGAGTGGTCCGGGAGGTCATGGCCGCACCCTAGCGAGCACCTCGGACATCCCCGGGGCCGCCTCCCGGCCTCACCACCCACGGGTGCGCTGGCCCTATGGTCCACGCGGCCAGCGTAAGCGGGGCGATCGCGTACGTTCGGCCATCGCAAGCCGGAGGGGCAGCGTAAGCCCGGGCGCAGGGGCAGCGCAGGGCGGAGGGGCAGCGTAAGCCCGGGCGGAGGGGCAGCGTGAGTCGGGGCGGCCCGACTAGCCTGGCGCGCGATGCCGACCGCCGCCGAAGAACCCGCCACGCCCGCCACCGACCCGGCCCGGACCCCGGCCCGGACCCCGCCGCGCGGGCCGTCGGGGAGGCTGCTCGTCGGGCTGTGCGCGCTCGTCGTGGTGGCGGCCACGGCCGCGCGCACGTGGGTCTCCGCCGCCGGCTGGTTCTACTGGGACGATCTCCTGCTCCACGGTCAGGCCGCCGCACATCGCCTGCCCGACCCGGGCTACCTGCTCACCGACCACGACGGCCACCTCATGCCCGGCGGCATGGCGCTGGTCTGGGCGGCCGCCCACGCGGCGCCCCTGGACTTCCGGCTGCCGCTGCTCCAGATGGCCGCGCTCCAGCTCCTCGCGGGCGCGGCGCTCGCCCGGATGCTGTGGGTGATCCTGCGGGGCCGCGCGATCCTGCTGGCCCCGCTGCTGGCGGCCCTGGTGATCCCGTTGGGGCTGCCCGCGGCCACGTGGTGGTCGGCGGCCCTCAACGCCCTGCCCCTCACGGCCGCGATGGCCTGGGCGGTGGCGTCGACCCTCCGCCTTGCCGAGACGGGCCGCCGCCGGCACGCGGTCGCCGCCGTCCTGGCCACCGCGATGGGGTTGCTCTTCGTGGAGAAGGCGGTGCTGGTCCCCGTCGTGGCCGCCGCGGTGCTGCTGTGTCGGTGGTGGACGGGACGTGAGCACGACGAATCCGCCGCAGCCGCAGCCGCAGCCGCAGCCGACGACGACGCAGTCGGACGCGGGAGTCCGGGCCTGCACGCGCTGTGGCGACGGACCCGGGCCATGTGGGCGGCGCAGGCCGTGGTGCTGGCGGCGTGGGCGGCGGTGTTCGCCGCGACCGTCGGCCGCGCCGGCGGGGGGCTGGTCCCCAGCGACTCCGGCGGCCCCGGCCCGGGCCTGTGGGCACTGGTTCGCAACACCTACCTGCTCGCGGTGGGGCCGACGCTCGCGGGCGGGCCCTGGCGGTGGGAGCGCTGGCATCCGGGCCCGCCGATGACCGACCCGACCGCGGTCGCGGTGACGGCGGGCGCGCTGGTCTGCGTCGCGGTGGTGGCGTGGTCCGTGACGACCAGGCGGCGCACCGGACCCGCCTGGGTGCTCGCGGCGGGCTATCCGATGGTCTCCGTCCTCCTGGTGGCGGTGGGCCGCCTCGGGCCCGACACGGCCGCGGAGATCGTCCAGACGCTGCGCTACCACGCCGACTCGGTGGTGGTCCTGGCCGCGGTGGTGGGGCTGGCCCTCGCGGCGCCCCGCCGACAGGGGACCGCCGCGCCCGCCGCCGCCCGGTGGGAACCGTGGGCGGTGGCGGGGCTGGTCGCGGTGGTGGTCTCGTCGTCGTCGTACTCCACCGTCACCTACCGCGACGTCTGGTCCGAGCAGCCGTCCCGCGACTACCTCCCCCCGCTGATCGATGCGCTGCGCGACCGCCGGGCGCCGATGCTCGAGACCGCCGTGCCCCTAGAGGTCCTCCTGCCGGTCACCGCGCCCGCGAACCGGCTGGGCGCGGTGCTCGCGGGGGTGCCCGGGCTGCCGCCGATCGGGGTGTGGACCACCGAGCCCGTCGTGGTGGACGCGACCGGGGGGATCCACCCGGCCGACGTCGTGCCGGGCCGCACGATCCCGCAGGGGCCCGATGCCGACTGCGGGCATCGCATCGACGCCGGCGGCACCCGCATCGGGCTAGACGGCCCCCTGCTCCACCGCGACTGGGTGCTCCAGCTCAACCATCTGTCGGACGCCGACGGTACGGTCGCCGTGCGTCTGGACGAGGGGGAGGAGGTGCGAGCGCCCGTGGCGGCCGGGTTGTCCACGGTGTACGTCCGGGTCGAGGGTTCCGGGACGGGGGTGACGATCACGCCCGGGGGAGGGGTCTCCCAGCTGTGCATCGGCCGTGGACCCGTGGGCGTTCTCGTGCCGCGATGAGCGGCGCCGGCCCGGTGGACCATAATGGGCGGGTCCGCCGTCACTGACGCCGGACGCGAACGGCACTGAACGCGAACGCGAGGACGGAGGCGGGTCATCGACATCGCGATGGTCATGCTGACCCTCACCGCGCTCCTCGTGGTTCCCGGGTCGATCGTCGGGCTCGCCGCCCAGCTGCCCCTGCGGCTGGCGGTGGGGACGTCCGTGCCCGTGTCCTTCGGCATCGCCGCGATCGCCACCTACGTCTACGGCCGGGTCGGGGTCCAGTGGTCCCTGGGCGG
>DIAZ01000045.1 GCA_002415925.1 Dietzia sp. UBA5065
TGTTCGTGGGCGGCGAGTGCGGGTGGGCGTATCACGGCGCCAACCGGCTGGGCGCGAACTCCCTGCTCAGCGCGAGCGTCGACGGGTGGTTCACGCTGCCGTACTCGGTGCCGGCGCACCTGGCCACGCGACTCGGGGACGAGCTACCCGGCGACGACGACGAGGTGGTGGTCTCCGCCGTGCGCCGCGCCCGGGACCGCGTACGGGCCCTGGTGTCGGTGGGCGGATCGACCGGACCGGAGCACTTCCACCGGGAACTCGGGGAGATCCTCTACACCGGGTGCGGCGTCACGCGCACCGCGGAGGGGCTGACCGAGGCGATCGGCCGAATCCGCGCCCTGAGGACCCGCTTCTGGACCGACCTCCGCGTGACCGGGACCGGGGAACACCTCAACCAGGTTCTCGAGCTGGCGGGGCGCGTGGCCGACTACCTGGAACTGGCGGAGCTCATGTGCGTCGACGCCCTCGACCGCGACGAGTCCTGCGGCGCCCATTTCCGGGACGAGCACCAGACCGCCGAGGGAGAGGCGCTGCGCCGGGACGACACCTGGAGCTTCGCCTCCGCGTGGGGCTCCGACGGCGACGACCGCGGCGGCCCACGCACGTTCATCCGACATGCCGAACCGCTCGACTTCTCCGCGGTCGAGCTCACCACGAGGGACTACCGATGAGGCTGACACTGCGCGTCTGGCGCCAGGCCGGGCCCGAGGACGGCGGGCGCTACGAGGTCTACGAGGTCGCCGACGCCGAGCCCGAGATGAGCGTGCTCGAGCTGCTCGACACCCTCAACGGTCGGCTGGTCGACGAGGGCGTGGAGCCGGTGGCCTTCGACTCCGACTGCCGCGAGGGCATCTGCGGGGCGTGCGGGGTGACGGTCGACGGCCGTCCGCACGGCCCCGCCGAGAACACCCCGTCGTGCCACCAGCGGTTGGGGTCCTACTCGGACGGCGACACGCTCCGGATCGAGCCCCTCCGCGCTGCGGTGTTCCCCGTCATCCGCGACCTGGTGGTGGACCGGTCCGCGCTGGACGGGATCGCCGAGGCCGGGGCCCACGTGTGGATTCCCGCGGGCACCGCACCGGACGCCGACGCGATGCTGCAGGACCACGCCACCGCCGAGGCCGCCCTGGACTTCGCCGCCTGCATCGGCTGCGGCGCGTGCGTGGCCGCGTGCCCCAACGGCTCGGCGAACCTCTTCGTGGGCGCCAAACTGCGCCACCTGGCCCTCATGCCGGTCTCCAGTCTCGACCGTGGTCCCCGCGCCAAGGAGATGATCCGCGAGGCCGATCAGGAGTTCGGCCCCTGCTCGCTCTACGGCGAGTGCTCGCGGGTGTGCCCGGCCGGCATCCCGCTCCGCGCGATCGGCGCGGTCAACCGGGAGCGACTGCGCTCGGTGTTCAGGCGCACCTGACCCGGGGTCGGCGGCGGGGGGTCAGCGCATCCGCTGCGAGATGACCTTCGAGATGCCGTCGCCTTGCATGGAGACCCCGTACAGGACGTCGGAGACGTCCATCGTCGGCTTCTGGTGGGTGATCACGATGAGCTGGCTCGTCTCCCGGAGCTGCTCGAACAGCCCGATGAGCCGCCGGAGGTTGGTGTCGTCCAGCGCGGCCTCGACCTCGTCCATGACGTAGAACGGGCTGGGCCGGGCCTTGAAGATCGCCACCAGCATCGCCACCGCGGTCAAGGACTTCTCCCCACCGGACAGCAGCGACAGGCGCTTGACCCTCTTGCCGGGCGGGCGGGCCTCCACCTCGATCCCGGTGGCGAGCATGTCGTGGGGATCGGTGAGGATCAGCCGGCCCTCGCCGCCGGGGAACAGGGTGGAGAAGACGCCGCGGAACTCGCGTTCGACGTCGACCCACGCCTCGGTGAAGATCTGCTCGATCCGCTCGTCCACGTCGTCGATCACGCCCTCGAGGTCGGCGCGGGCCCTCCTCACGTCGTCGAGCTGGGTGGACAGGAACGCGTACCGCTCCTCGAGCGCGGAGAACTCCTCCAACGCGAGGGGGTTGACCTTGCCCAGGGTGGCCAGGTCCTTCCGGGCCAGCGCGAGTCGCCGCTCCTGCTCCGCGCGCACGAACGGCATGGGCGGGGGCGGGGTGACGTCCTCGCCCCGGTCGCGCGCCGCCTCGTACTCCTGCATCTCCAACGCCGACGGCGGCAGCTCGACCTCCGGCCCGTACTCGGCCACGAGCACCTCGGGCTCGATCCCGTGCCGCTCCACCACCGCGGCCTCCAGCTCGGACACCTTGACCTCGAGCTGCGCGCGGACGATCTCGTCGCGGTGGGCGGCGTCTGTCAACCGGGTGACCTCCGCGTCCGCCGCCGACAGCCCGCCGCGCAGGGAGGCCAGTCGGGTGGTGGCCTCCGACCGGGCGGCGGACAACCGCTCTCGCTCGGCCCCCGCCGAGCCGATCACCTCGTCGAGGCGGGACAGCAGCCGCACGCTCAGCTCGTCCACCACGCCGGCGACCTCCGCGCCGCGACGGCGGGCCGCGGCCGCCCGGGCGGCCCGGGCCCTCGACTCCCGCTCCGCCTGCGCGGCCCGGCGCAGCGACGCCGACCTGCCGCGGACCCCGCCCGCGCGTTCCTCCGCCGACCGGTGTGCGAGCCTGGCCTCGAGCTCGGCGGCCCGGGCCGCGACCACCGCCGCCTGCGCGGCGACCCGACCGTCGTCCGCGGGCAGCGTCGCCTCGTCGTCGTCGTCACCCGCGCGGGCGAGCCGGTCGGTGAGCTCGGCGTGCTCGGCCCGGGAGGCGTCGAGCTTGTCGACGGCGATCCGCCGCGACTGCTCGATGCGCCGCACCTCCGCCTCCGCGCGACGGCGCCGCTTGCCGATGCGCGCGAGCTCGGCGTAGATCTCCTCGATCGCCGCGTCCGACTCCGAGATCGCCGCCAGGGACTCGGAGAAGCGGTCCGCCCGCGCGACGTCCTCGGCCTCAGCCCCGGCCAGCTCGGCCCGGGTGGTCTCGATCTCCGCGCGCACGGCCTGCCGCTCGGCGACCGCGGCGTCGATCGCGGACTGGATCTCCAGGCCCGTCCGCCCGGCGGCCGACCCACCGACGGTCCAGCCCGCACCCGCGAGCTCGCCGCCCCGGGTCACGGCGCGGACACGCCGGTCGGCCTCGACCTGGGCGTGGGCGGCGGCGAGGTCGTCCACCACCACGACGTCCACCAGCAGGGCGGTGACCGCCGCGACGAGGTCGCCGGGAACCCTGACCACGTCCAGCGCCCAGCGCGCCCCCGTGAGCAGGTCCACGTCGAGGCGGTAGCCCCCGCCGGCGAGCCCGCTCCCCACCAGACCGGCACGTCCGGCATCGGCGTCCCGCAGGGCCTCCAGGACGGAGCGTCGGTCCACACCCGCGTCGACGACCACGGCGTCCACGGCCGGCCCGAGGGCCACGCCCACCGCGCGCTCCCAGCCGCGCTCGACGCCGACGAGCTCACCGACGGTCCCCGCCACGGAATCCGGACCGACGTGGCGGACCACCCAGTCGACACCGTCGCCGGCGCCCTTGTTCTGCTCGAGCGTCTCGATCCGGGCGGCGAGGCTGGCGATCCGGTGATCCGCCTCGCGCTCGATGCCCTGGAGCTCCGCCAGTCGGGCGCGCGCGGCGAGGTGCGCCCGCTCCGCACGGCCCAGGTGCTCGTCGAGGCTCTGCTCGCCCTCCGCGTGCGCCCCGACCCGGGCGTGGACGGCGTCGAACTCGGCCTCCGCGTCCGCCACCGCTCCGCGGGCGTTCTCCGCCTCCGCGTCCAGGCGGGCGATCTCGGCCTGGGTCGACTCCACGCGGGCCGCGAGGGTCTCCACCTTGCCCGCCAGCCGGGCGACCCCCTCGCGGCGGTCGGCGATCGCGCGCACGGCCTTGAGGTGCTCCGCCTCGAGCCCGGCGAGCGTCTCCTCCGCTCTTCTCAGTGCCTCGGTGGCCCGGCGGGCCGCGTCCGCGGCGCTCTCGACCTCGGCGGCGAGCTCCTGTTCGTGCGCCGCGGCCCGCTCGGCCTGGCGGTCCAGCTCGTCGGGGTCGGTGCCGTGGTGGACGGCCGTCTCCGAGGCGAGGGTCCGCGCCCGATCCGCCGCGATCCGCGCGGTCGCGCGGGCCCGCTCGGCCAGGGTCGACAGCGCGAACCACCGCTGCTGGGCCGCGTCCGCCTCGGGCGTCAGCCGGTCGAGCCCGGCCTGGGTGTCGGCCACGGCCCGGGCCAGCTCGTCGCGGCGATCGACGGCCGCGGCCACCTCCCCGGCCAGCCTCGAGCGCACGCTCTCGGCGTCGGCGAGTTCGCCGCGCCGGGTCACCAGGTCGTCGGCGGCCAGCCGGAAGGTCGCATCCCGCAGGTCGGCCTGGATCGTCTGCGCGCGCCGCGCCACCTCGGCCTGCCGTCCCAGCGGCTTGAGCTGACGGCGCAGCTCCCCGGTGAGGTCGCTCAGCCGGTCGAGGTTGCCCTGCATCCCGGCGAGCTTGCGCTGCGCCTTCTCCTTACGACGGCGGTGCTTGAGGATGCCCGCGGCCTCCTCGATGAAGGCCCGGCGCTCCTCGGGCTTGGACTCGAGGATCTCCGCGAGCTTGCCCTGGCCCACGATCACGTGCATCTCCCGGCCGATACCGGAGTCCGAGAGGAGTTCCTGCACGTCCATCAGGCGGGCGCGGTCGCCGTTGATCTCGTATTCGGTCGCACCGTCGCGGAACATCCGCCGTGTCAGCGACACCTCGGCGTAGTCGATCGGCAGCGCGCCGTCGGAGTTGTCCAGGGTGAGCGTGACCTCCGCGCGGCCGAGCGGCGCCTTGCCGGTGGTGCCGGCAAAGATGACGTCCTGCATCTTGCCGCCGCGCAGCGTCTTGGCGCTGTGCTCGCCCATGACCCAGGTCAGAGCGTCCACGACGTTGGACTTGCCCGAGCCGTTCGGTCCGACCACGCAACAGATCCCGGGTTCGAACCTCAGGGTCGTGGGCGCCGCGAAGGACTTGAAGCCCTTGAGCGTCAGCGACTTGAGGTACACGGGTGTCGATCCTAGGTCAGCGCTCCCCGAATCCGTCGAGGCCGCCCCGGGCGGGCTCCCAGGAGTCCACGACCAGATCCACCCGTCCCGGGGTGTCCCCGCCGCGGAGGAGGCCCACCAGGGCCCTGCACCCGTCCTCCGGCCCCTCGGCCACCACGTGGACGCGTCCGTCGGGCTTGTTGGTGGCGTGCCCGGTCAGTCCCAGTTCGAGCGCGCGGCTCCGGGTCCACCAGCGGAAGCCGACGCCCTGGACCCGGCCGTGCACCCAGGCCACCACCCGGACGGGACCCGGGCCCGGACCGCTCACGCCGT
>DIAZ01000097.1 GCA_002415925.1 Dietzia sp. UBA5065
TCGTCCAACGGTGGTTCCTCGAACCTCGGTTCGTCCGGCAACACCATCGGTGGCTCCGTCACTGACATCGTCGGCTCCAGCAGCGGCTCGGAGGCCGCTGTCGGCGCTGCCCTCGCCATCGGTTCGCTCGCGGCCGTCGGTGTCGGCGTCCACTCGGTCGCCAACGCCGGCGTCCAGCTCCCGCCGCTCCCGGCGATCAACGTCGGGGCGGTCTGCAACCTGCCGCAGGAGGCGATCGACTTCCTCAAGGACAACGGCTCCATGGAGCGGCAGGAGTGCGAGCCCGAGGAGCAGCCGGCTCCCTGAGCTGGGTTCGCCTTTCGGTCTGACCGACCGATGAACTGATCCGACTCCACATGATCCCCCGCTGACCACACGGTCCGCGGGGGATCGCTGCATTTCGGGGCAGCCGACCGCGTCGTAGGTCACCGATACCCTCAGGGCATGTCCATCCCCGACTTCGTCCTGAAGCTCCGTGAGCACGTGGGCACCGCCCCGCTCTGGCTGGCCGGGGCCACCGCGGTCATCCGCAACCCCGAGTGCACCCGGGTCCTGCTGGCGCGCCGTAGCGACAACGGCTGGTGGACACCCGTCACCGGCATCGTCGACCCCGGCGAACACCCCGCCGACACCGCAGTCCGCGAAGCCCGTGAAGAAGCCGACGTCGCCATCCGCGTGGACCGACTCGCCTCGGTCGGAGTCACCCGCCTGGTCACCCACGCCAACGGGGACCAAGCCCAATACATCGACCACACCTTCGCCTGCACCTACCTCAGTGGCGACCCCCGCCCGGCCGACGACGAGAACACCGACGTCCGCTGGTTCGCAATCGACGAACTTCCTGAGATGCGCCCCCACATGCTCGCCCGCGTCGAGGCCGGGGTCTCAGACGAGGAACGGGCACGAATCGTCACCACACCCGAGTCGCATTAGAATCAGGTCATGTCCGCCGATCGCCTACGAGCCGAGGTCCCACCCGTGGTGACCGCCGCCGTCGGCATCATCGTGGCCCTCGTCAGCGGGGTGTTCGGCATCAGTGCACACGGACTTGCCGCCGGGGCCAGCTCAGTAGCGCCCACCTCGGGCGGCATCCTCATGGTGGCAACTGCCAGTGCGGGCATCGGGGCCGTCACAGCGGCCCTGGCCCGTCGCCGGCCGCCCCTGCTCACCGCAGCCGCTGGTCTGCTCGCCGGACAAGCACTCGTCCACCTCGTACTGACCACCGGACACACGCACACCGCCGGAGCAAACGGGACCATCGGACACCACGCCACCGACCCGGTCGCTGTCCGCGCCGCCATGGACAGCACAGGTGCCGGTCACATGGGCACACTGCTCACCCCTCAGATGTTGGGCGCACACATCGCGGCAGTGGTCCTCACGCTCACCCTCGTGGCGATCCTCTCCGGCACCCTGGCCTGGGTCGCTGCCCGAGTGGCGCCCATGTTGGTGAGAGTGCACCTCGTCGTCGTCGCCCCTCTGCTGTCCTCCTACGACGCGCACGCCCCGCGCGGGCGCTACCTCCTGGCCGGCGGGGGGACCCGGGCCCCGCCCGCCACCGTGTGATCCGACTCAACGCGCCGGCCCGTCACTGCGGCCGTGCGACAACCCCTGTCACCAAAGGACTCACATGCGTACCAACACCCGTACCACCCGCACCGCGCTCGCGGCGGTCGCCACCCTCGCCCTCGCGCTGGGCGCCGCCGCCTGCGCCGAGGACACCACCGATACCACGAGCGGACCGAGCAACGCGCCCGCCGCGACGAGCCAGCCGAACGACGGCGGTGCGTCCGAGGCGTCCGTGGTGGTGTTCCAGAATGGCTGGGCCAAGGCCACCGACGGCGAGATGTCCGGCGCGTTCGGCACCCTCCGCAACACCGGCGACGTCGAGGTGCGCATCACCGGTGTCACCTCGCCCATCAGCCAGCGCGTCGAGATGCACGAGACCGTTCCCGGCGCCAGCGGCATGATGATGCAGGAGAAGGAGGGTGGCTTCGTCCTCCCCGCCGGCGGCGAGTTGGTCCTCGAGCCCGGCAAGGACCACATCATGTTCATGGACCTCACCGCGCCCATCACCACGGGCCAGGTCATCCCGCTGGTCCTGACCTTTGACGACGGCACCGAGCAGGACATCAGCGTCACCGCCCGGGACTTCAAGGGCGGCGACGAGAAGTACGTCGGCGGCGAGGAGGGCGCGAACAGCGATGGCTGACCGCGCCTCCCGCGGTCTGTCCAGGCGGTCGGTGCTCGCCGGCGGCGTCGCGGCGGTCGTGGGTGGTGGCGCCGCGGGCGCACTCGCCGGGTACTCGGGGCGCGGCGTCGTCGACGACGACGAGGTGGTCGACTGGCAGACGGTCGCCGACTCCCAGGTCGTCGGCTCGGCCACCGTACCGTTCTACGGACCCCACCAGGCGGGCATCACCACGCTGCCGCAATCGAACGCCGCCTTTGTGGCGTTCGACATCGTCGAGGGGGCGACCCGCGCCGAGATCCAGGGGGTCCTGCGCGCCTGGACCCAGGACGCGGCGCGGCTCACCCAGGGGTACGGCGGGCTGGCGGACCTCGAACCCGAACTGGCGGTGGACCCCGCGCGGCTCACCGTGACGATCGGGCTCGGGCCCGGCTTCTTCCAGGCCGTCGGGATGCCGGACGCCCGGCCCTCGTGGCTCGAGCAGCTACCCGCGTTCCCCCAGATCGACAAGCTCGAGGACCGGTGGTCGGAAGGCGACCTGCTGCTGCAGATCTGCGCCGACGACCCGCTGACCGTCTCGCACGCCGCCCGCATCCTGGCCTCCGGGGTGCGGGGGGTGGCGCGGCAGAAGTGGGCGCAGCGCGGATTCCGCAGGGCCGTGGGCACCGACCCGACCGGGCAGACGCAGCGCAACCTGTTCGGGCAGATCGACGGCACCGTCAACCCGCGCGAGGACGAGGTCGACTTCGACCAGGTCGTGTTCTCCGACGGCAGTTCGTCGGACGGGCAGGTCCAGCGGTGGATGCGCGGCGGCTCGGCGCTCGTGCTGCGGCGCATCCGCATGACGATGGACACGTGGGAGGGGATCGACCGCAAATCCCGCGAGCTCACCATCGGCCGCACCCTCGACACCGGGGCGCCGCTCACCGGCACCGCCGAGCACGATCCCGCCGACTTCGACGCGATCGACGACGCGGGCCTGCCGGTGATCCCGGCCGAGTCGCACATGGCGCGGGCTCGGCAGTTGAACAGGGGAGAGGCCATGCTCCGGCGGCCGTACAGCTACGACGACCCGCCGGAGGGCGGCGAGATCAGCAACACCGGTCTGCTGTTCGCCGCCTACATGGCTGATCCGGTGCGCACCTACATCCCGGTGCAGCAGCGGCTCGCCGAGAAGGACGCGCTCAACACCTGGACCGTCCCGATCGGGTCGGCGGTGTTCGCGATCCCGCCCGGGGTGTCCGAGGGCGGCTACGTGGGGCAGCAGCTGTTCGAGGGCTGAAGGCCCGGCGCTGGAGCTGCGTCTGCATCACGGGAACTGACCCGGGCCGGTGTGATTGCCGGCCCGGGTCGGGTCTCTCGTGGCATCCGCGGCCGCGCCTGCGCCTGCCGGCTCGGGGACGTGGTGCATCCGCGGCCGCGCCTGCACGCTGGGGTGCAGACGCTCCCATCGATGAACTCGCGCGCCCGCCGCCGCGCACGCGCGAGTGCAGGCTCAGGAGCGGATGTCTGCGGATGGGGTTGGGGACCTCCGCGCGGACGCAATGGCGATCCCCGCCGCGAGTGCGCCGATGATCGCCGCGGCGGCGAAGCTCAGCTGAAGTCCGGACAGGGCGGCGGCCCCCGGCAGGGCGGCGGCCCCCGGCAGGTCGGCGTCGCCGGGCAGGCCGAGTGACGGCGCCGCGTAGAACGGCAGCGCCACGGTACCCGTGCCGGCGGTGTAGCCGAGGTTGCGGGCCAGGTTCAGCAATCCCGACACCACACCCTGCTGTCCGGTCCCGGCGCGCATCATCGTGGCCGTGTTGTTGCCGGCCATGAACAGCTGATTCCCGGGTGTGAGCAGAAGGGCCGCGACGATGAAGCCGGACAGGCCGAGCGCGGCGGGCAACGTCACGAACGCGACGGCCGCCACCGTCATCACCGCCAGGCCGAGAGCAGAGACACGGCGCGCGTCGCTTCTGTCCACGAATCGTCCGGCGGGAACGCCCGCTGCGATGGCGGCAAGCGGGCCCACCGCCAGGGCCAGGCCGATCCAGGCATCGCTCAGACCGAGCGAGAGCGTGAGATAGAACGGCGGCACGACGGTGAACGTCATCATCACGTAGGCGGCGAGGAAAGCCACGGCGAAGGACGGGATGAGGCCCGTGGTGCGGAGCATCCGGATGTCCACGAGTGGGTGGGCCACCCGGAGTTCGATCGCCCCGAACAGCGCCGCCAGCCCCACGGCCAATGCCAGCAGGCCCGCCGCACCGCCCCAGCCGCCGGGGCGCAGCGTCAGCGCGATCGAGGACACGCCCAGTGCCGCGACCAGCGCCGTGGCGCCGGGGATGTCGAAGCGAGAGGAGGCGCCCGCCACGACGGTCTGCTTCCGCAGGGCCAGCCGCACCAGAAGAGAGACGCCCACGGCGAGGACCGACAATACGACGAACACCCCACGCCAGCCGAACATGGATACCAGGAAGCCGCCGGCGGCCGGACCGAGCGCCATGCCCGCCGCCATCGACGATCCGAGGACCCCCATTGCGCGGCCGATGCGCTCCGGGGCGAGGGTCTCGCGCAGAACGGCCATCGGGAGCGAGGCCATCGCGGCGGCGCCCACGCCCTGGACCGCGCGCGCAAGCACGAGCACGCCGAACCCCGGGGCGAGCGCGGCGAGGACGGAGCCGGCGAAGAACAGCGCGACGCCCAGCCCCAAGACCTTCGACCGCCCCCACTGGTCGGACAGTCGGCCGACGAGCACCACGGAGATCGTCATGGTGAGCAGATAGGAGAGAGTCGTCCACTGGACCGTGGTCATGGGGATCTCGAACCGGGCCGAGACCGCGGGCAGCGCCACGTTCGCGATGCTCAAGCCCAGCGCCGAGACTGCGGTCGTCAGCGCCAGCGTCGGCAGCACCAGTCGGGTGCCCGTGCGATCGGCGGCCGTGCCGGCTTCCGATCCGGTGCCGGGCTCGCCGTCGTGCTCGACAGCGATTCCGGGCCTGGGCTCTCGCGCTCGCTCCTGCCGACCCGGCTCCTGCCGCGCACCAGCCCGGCCCCGGTTCGCGAATGGAACCGGGGCCGGGCTTGTGCAGCGGCGCGGGCTGCGCGGCGCGTCAGTCGACGGGCGGCTTGGCGGGCAGGCGCACGACCTGGCCGGCATAGGACAGGCCTGCGCCGAAGCCGATGCACAGGGCGAGGTCGCCCGGCTGGGACTGGCCGTCGCGCAGCATGGCCTCCATGGCCAGCGGGATCGACGCCGCCGAGGTGTTGCCGGTCTGCTCGATGTCGTTGGCGATCGCCACAGTGTCCGGCAGGCCGAGGTGCTTGGCCATGGCCGAGTTGATGCGGCCGTTGGCCTGGTGCGGGATGAAGGCCTGGATGTCGTCGGCGGTGACGTTGGTGGTCTCCAGCGTCTTGGCGCACACCTTGGACACCTGGACCGCGGCCCAGCGGAACACCTTGGAGCCGTCCATCACCAGGTACGGCTGGACCGCGGCGCCCTCGGACGCCTCGTCCATGAACTCGCGCCAGTTCTTGGTCTGCTTGATCGCGTCGGCCTGCTCGCCGTCCGAACCCCAGACCACCGGGCCCACGTCGTTGCCCTCGTCCGAGGGGCCCACCACCACGGCGCCGGCGCCGTCGCCGAAGATGAACGCCGTGTTGCGGTCGGCCGGGTCGATGCCGTCGCTCATGCGCTCGACACCCACCACCACCACGTGGCGGGCGCCGCCGCCCCGGATGAGGTTGGTGGCCACGGCCAGGCCGTAGCCGAAGCCGGCGCAGCCCGCGGTGAGGTCGAACGCGGCGATGCCGTTGCGGCCGATGTTCATGGCGACCTTGGGGGCCGCGTGCGGCGTCATGCTCTCGTAGGTGGAGGTGCACACGATCACGGCGTCGACCAGTTCGGCGTCGATGCCGGCGGACCGGACGGCCCTCTCCGCGGCGGCGCTGGCCATCATGATGACCGACTCGTCCTCGCCGGCAAAGCGGCGGTTGAGGATGCCCGAACGCTCGTAGATCCACTCGGTGGTCGAGTCGATCTTCTCGCAGATCTCCTCGTTGCTCACGACCCGCTCGGGCCGGTAGGCGCCGATGCCGAGGAGGGTGGTGCCCGACGAGCCTTCGCCGGTCTCGAGGGTCACGGTGTCGTTGGAATCCGCCATGGGCGATCTCACTTCTCGTAGATGTACGTCAGCAGTGCTCGAGGCCACAATACTGACCCGACTCCGGAATTACCCAGTGATGAGTGCCCCGAGCCAGGTCCGCCAGCGCGTCGCGTCCCACGTCGGCTCTCCGTCGACGGCCGCCTCGCCCAGCGGGGAGCCATCCGTGCCGGGGACGTCGACGTACTCGAACACCCGCACCGCCAGCGCCGCCCGCTCCGCCGCATCCTCGTGCGTGTCGCCCGCCGGGAAGGCGAACAGCTCCAGCATCCCGTCAGCCGGCCCGGACAGGATCAGCGTCATCGAGGCCTCGGACTCGGCCGCCACGATGCCACCCACCTCGCCGGAGCGGGCCACCGCGCCGGCGTTCGCGCTCGCGCCGCCGCCCACACCCGAGGCCGGCGCCACCAGCTGCGAGGCCACGCGAGCCCACAGCTCCGGCACCGTCACCTGGACCGGATCGGTCGCGGCGATCTCGGTCACCACGCCGTCCGCCGGCCGGTGCGTCAGCCGATGCGCCAACACGGTCAGTGCCTGCGCCCACCCGTCGACGCTCCCCGACAACGCCTCCTCGGGCAGCTGGCCGCCGGTGTCGAATCCGGATCGCAGGCGCAACACGCAGCCGTCGTCGTCGCCGTCCTCGCCGTTGCCGACGACCTCGCACGTCGTCTCCCACGCCGGCACCGGCACGCCCTCGCCCATCCAGTCACGCTCGACGTAGGTGAACACGCCCGGCGCGCTCGTGGTGGGCGGGGAATAGACGGTGATCTCGCCGACCGTTGCGGTGAGCATCGCCTCGGCCGCCGCCTCCGGGCCCGTCGTGGGGTCCGGGGCGCCGGGGTCGGCGAACTGCACGATCCGTCCGCCCACCTGCGGCTCCAGCGCGCACGGCACGAACCAGGACGAGATGCCCTCGCCCGTGGAGATCGCGTCCCACACCACCGCGGCCGGAACCGGCAACGGCACCGAGCACTCCACGCGATGGCCGCTCTCGTCGGCCCGGATCGCTGCCGTCACCTGGTACATGTCCGCTCCCCACTGCCCGTTTCGCGCCTGCCTCGCACCCGCGTCGCGGAATGCCCGCACAACGCTACCGGCGCCGCCTCGGTGACCGGCCCGGTCACCCGGGGGAGACGGGGCGGACCCGCAGAACCTGGTCGGCGCCGCCGCCGTTGGAGGTGGTCACCAGCAGCGAGCCGCCGGGCTCGGCGGTGATGGACCTCATCCGTCCGTGCACCTCGCGTAGGAGGGTGGCCTGGTCGGTGACGGTCACACCGTCCGGCGAGAGCCTCATCAGCACGATCTGCTCGGTCTTGAGCATCGCCACCGCCAGCGCGCCATTCCAGTCGCCCCACGCGGGATCGTCGAGGAACACCGCACCGCCGGGCGCGAGGGTCGGCGCCCCGGACCGCCAGACCGCGGGCACCGCATCCGGGAATGCCCGGGTGTCGGTCATCGGGACGTCCTGGTTGTACCGACCCCCGGAGTTCGGGTCCCACCCGTAGTTGCCTCCCGGCCGTACGAGGTTCACCTCGTCGTCGACGGCGGGTCCGTGTTCCGCGGAGTAGATCCGACCGGATCCGGGCTGCAGCGCGAGCCCCTGCACGTTGCGGTGGCCGTAGGTCAGGACGGGGGAGTCGGCGGGCGCCCCGTCGATGTCGGTGTCGCCCGCCGGGGTGCCATCGCGGTCGACGTGCAGGATCTTGCCGGACAGCGATGTCGGGTCCTGCGGGGCCGGGCCCGTGAACGCGTCGCCGGTCCCGATGTAGAGGGTTCCGTCCGGGTGGGCGAGAATCCGGCAGCCGGAATGGAGCCCTCCGTCGCTGAGGGGGATGCCCTCGACGAGAACCCGCGGGTCCGCGAGCTCCGACCAGTCTTCCGCCGCGGTCCAGGCCGTCACCCGGTTGTCGCTGTGATCGGCCGAGGAGTGGCAGGTGTACACCTCGCGGCTGTCGGCGAAGTCCGCCGCCAGCGCGAGTCCCATCAGTCCGCTCTCCGCCTGGGCGAACAGCTGACCGAAGTCGGCCCTGACGACGGAGCGTTGCGCACCCGGGCCGAGGGCGTACAGCGTGCCCGAGCCGCGCTCGCCGGTGACGATCACGCCGGTCGGGTCGCGGACGACGTCCCACGGGACGGTGAACCCGCCGGCCACCACGTCCACCGCGACCTCGGGGCCGGGGGCCAGCGGACGCTCCGGGGCGAGCGAACCGAGCGAATCGGTGGTGGAGCCGACGGGCCCTCCACCCGGGATCATGCTCTGCGCGCAGGCGGTGAGCGGGAGCACGGCGATGATCGCCGCGGCGGCGGCGATCGTGGACAGGGCTCGGGGGAACGCTGTGCGGTTCGAGGCGGGGAGGGGCACTGCTACTCCTGGGTCCGGGTGCTGAACGAGGCTTCGCGCTCCATGCACCGCAACCTATTCGAGTCACGGCGTCGGCGACACCGGAATCGCCCCGTGAGCCCCGGCCACCGGCGGGAGGATCCAGCAGGTGACCGGGGCCGACCTGATCCGGGCCAGGCTCGGGTCCTGAGCGCTCAGGACCCGGCGCTCAGAGCGCCTCGATGGTCGCCGTGGCGTGCACCGCACCCAGCTTCGCGGGGTTGCGCGCGGTGATCGTCCATGCCGGATCGCCGGCGTCCACGCCGCGACGGGCGTAGACGGCGAGTTTGGCCGGGAGCACCACGGGCTTGCCGAACTCGACCGTGTAGCGGGCCCGCTCGGGGATCCCGCCCTCGACCGTGCCGAGCAGCGCCGCCGCAGTCCACATGCCGTGCGCGATCACGCCCGGGAACCCGAACGCCTTCGCGCCCACACCCGAGACGTGGATCGGATTGCGGTCGCCGGACACGGCCGCGTACTCCGCGATCTGCGCCTCGTCGACCGACATGACCACCGTGGGATCGCCCAACTCCGCCGCGGTCGGCGGCGCCGGCCGCTCCGGACGCGGGGCGTCCTTGGCCGGGCTCAGCGACGTACGCCGCTTGGAGAGCATCGTCGAACGCTGAACCCAGGCGGGCTGGGTGGCGGGGTTGTCGTCGTCGTCGTCGCTGTTGCCGTCGCCGACGTCACCCGTCCTGATCTCGGTGACGATATCCACCAACAGCCCCGCCGGATGCTCCCGCAGGTTCTCCGCGCGCGCCCGGATGGACAGCTCGTCACCGACGCGCAGCGCGCGGTGGGAGGTGATCACGTTGCGCAGATGCACCGACCCCATGGCCGCGACCGGGTAACCCGGGTCCAACATCAGCTGCATCGTCAGCGGGAACGCCAGCGTGAACGGGTACGTCAGCGGCAACGCATCGCCCAGGCGCAGGCCACACACGCCGGTGTACGCCGCGAGATTGGCGACATCCACCTTCACGCCCGCGACCTCGACACCCTTCGCGGGCAGCGACGTGGCGTCACGGCTGCCACCCACGACGGGCACCGAGCCGAGCGCGGCCTTGCCGTACTGCGACAGCAGGTTGGGGATACCGGGAAGCCGGGTGTACTCCATCTCAGATCACGCGCCCAGCATCATCTGGCCGCACACGCGGATCACGTTGTTCGTGACCGCCGAGGAGGCGGGGCTGGAGAAGTAGGCGATGGTCTCGGCCACGTCGACCGGCAGGCCACCCTGCTGCATGGAGTTCATGCGGCGGCCGGCCTCGCGGGTGGCGAACGGCACGGCGGCGGTCATCTGGGTCTCGATGAATCCCGGGGCCACGGCGTTGACCGTGATCTTCTTGGCTGCCAGCTCGGCGGACGCGCCGCCCACGAAGCCGATCACGCCGGCCTTGGAGGCGGCGTAGTTGGTCTGGCCGCGGTTGCCGGCGATGCCGGCGATCGAGGAGACGCCCACGACGCGCGAGCCCTCGCCCAGGACGCCCTTCTCGGCCAGGTCGGCGGTGATGCGCTCCGGCGCGATGAGGTTGACGGCCATGACCGCGTCCCAGCGGGCGGCGTCCATGCCGGCGAGGGTCTTGTCGCGGGTGATGCCGGCGTTGTGGACGAGGATGTCGATCTTGCCGTTGTGGCGCTCGGTGACGTGCTTGGCCAGCACCTCGGCGGCGTCGGCGGCGGTGACGTCGAGGGGCAGCGAGGTGCCGTTGACCTTGTTGGCGGTGGCCGAGAGGGCCTCGCCGGCGGCCGGGACGTCCGCGCAGATCACGTGCGCGCCGTCGCGGGAGAGCACGGCCGCGATTTCCGCGCCGATGCCGCGGGCGGCACCGGTGACGACGGCGACCTTGCCCTCGAGCGGGCGATCCCAGGAGGCGGGGGCGCTGGCGGCGCCGGCACCCACGCGGAAGACCTGCGCGTCGACGTAGGCCGACTTGCCGGAGAGGATGAAGCGCAGGGTCGACTCCAGGCCGGAGGCGCCCTTGTCGGCGTCGGCGGAGACGTAGACCAGCTGCACGGTGGACCCGCGCTTCATCTCCTTGCCGAGCGAGCGGGTGAAGCCCTCGAGCGCGCGCTGGGCGATGCGCTCGTCGACCGAACCGGTCTCCTCCGGGGTGGTGCCCAGGACCACGATGCGGCCGCTCGGGGCGACGTTGCGGACGATCGGGTGGAAGAACTCGAAGAGCTCCCTGAGGTCTTCGGCGCGGCGCAGGTTGGTGGCGTCGAAGACCACGCCGGCGACCTTGTCCTCGGCGGCGGCGACGATCTCGTAGTCGCCCTGCAGCATCTCGCGGACGGGCTCGGCCAGCCGGCCCTCGCCGCCGATCAGAACCGGACCATGGAGGGCGGGCTGGCCGGCCTCGTGGCGGCGCAGCTGCTCCGGCTGGGGAAGGCCGATCTTGCCGGCGATGAACGACCCGGGGGCCGAGGTCACGAACTGGGAGTAGAGGTCGAGGTTGCCCTGTGCCATGGCGATCATCTCCTGGAGAGGTGAGGTCGTGCGGGGTCGACAAGTAACTTACTGCTG
>DIAZ01000168.1:0-996 GCA_002415925.1 Dietzia sp. UBA5065
GCGGATCGCGCAGGGGGGTAGCGGATTTCGCGTGGGCGGGGGGCGGGGCGGTTCAGCCCTGCAGGACGAACAGCAGCATCGCCGCCCAGTGGCAGGCGAACGCGACGACCGTGCAGGTGTGGAACACCTCGTGGAAGCCGTAAACCCCCGGCACCGGGTCGGGCTTCTTGAGCGCGTAGACCACGGCGCCGCCGGTGTAGGCCACGCCCCCGGCCAGGACGAGGATCACCGCCGCGGGGTTGACCTCGATGAGGTCGCCGGCGAACCACACCGCCGTCCAGCCCAGGCCGATGTAGAGCAGCACGTACAGCCACCGCGGGGCCCCCAGCCAGAACAGGCGGAACGCGATCCCGAGCAGCGCGCCGCTCCACACCAGGACCAGCAGGATCGTGCTGGCCGGCGGCTGGAGGGCGGCCACCGTCATGGGCGTGTAGGTGCCGGCGATCAGGAGGAAGATGTTGGAGTGGTCCAGCCGACGCATCAGGGCGGCGGCCCGGGGCCCCCAGTTCACCCGGTGGTACAGGGCCGAGATCCCGAACAGCAGCGACGAGGTGGTGAGGAACACCGCGCACGCCCAGGTCAGGGCCGTCCCGTCCGCGAGGACCGTGAGCACCACGCCGAGCGCGATGGCCACCGGCAGCGTGCCGGCGTGGATCCAGCCCCGGAGCATCGGCTTGGGCGGGACGGCGGAGATGCCGAAGTCGTCGTCCTCGGGGTAGGCGTCGGTGCGCTGCGGATCGGGGTTCGCGGTGGGGTCGGGGCGGGAGATCACACGGAGAACCTACCGTCAGGTCACGACGCGCTGAACCCCCGCTCGCCACCGGTGCGGGTCCAGACCCGGTCCCCGGCGGGGTCGGTGCCGAGCGCGGTGAGGTCGCGGGCCCGGAACTTGAAGCTGGCGGTGCGCGGCAGGGCGGCGGTCACCCGCAGGAGCGACGGCCACTGCTTGGGGCCGAGGTCGGACTGCGCGGCGAGGAACTCCCCGAACCCGGCGGC
>DIAZ01000168.1:1170-4409 GCA_002415925.1 Dietzia sp. UBA5065
GGCACGGCGTACACGCCCACCTCGGCCACGTCGGGGTGGCGCCGCAGGACGCGTTCGATCGGCGCCGCGGCCAGGTTCTCCCCGTCCACCCGCATCCACCCACCGGACCGGCCCGCGAAGTAGACCCATCCGTCGTCGTCGACGTACGCGAGGTCGCCGGAGTGGAACCGGCCGCCGCGCATCCTCTCTGCGTCGGCGGCGGGGTCGCCGTAATACCCGGAGAACAGGCCCGGCCCGTCGGCGACCATCTCACCCACGGACTCGTCGGCGTTGAGCAGGACACCGGCGTCGTCGAAGCGGGCGCGGGGGCACTCGTCCCCGGACTCCGGGTCGACGATCCGCACCCCGTCCGGCAGTGGACCGAGCGCGGCGTCGGGGGTGCCGGGCGTACGGGTGACGGAGATGCCGCCCTCGCTGGAACCGAACCCGTCCACCACGGTGACGCCGAAGCGCCGGGCGAACTCGCGGCGCACGTCGGCGGGCGCCTCGTTGCCGTAGACCACGCGCATCGGGTTGTCGGCGTCGTCGGGCCGCTCGGGGGTGGCCAGGATGTAGGAGAGCGGCGCGCCGACGTAGTTGGCGAAGGTGCATCCGTGTCGCCGGACGTCGTCGAGCCAGTTGGAGGCGGAGAAGCGACGCCGCAGGGCGATCGAGCATCCGGAGTACAGGGCGATCGGCCACGCCACCATCACGGCGTTGGAGTGGAACAGCGGCATCGCGCTGTACACGCAGTCGTCCGCGCCGATCCCGAACCTCTCGGCGAGCATGCGGCCGGGCACGGAGATCTTGCTCTGCGTGATCCGGACGGCCTTGGGGTCGCCGCTCGTGCCCGAGGTGAACACCAGCGCGACGAGGTCGTCCGGGCCGGCTGGCACGTCCGCCACCTCGGGGAGCGCCGCGCCGGCATGCCGGTCCAGCAGCGCGGTCCACTCGGGGGAGTCGACGGAGACCACGGGCACGCCGGGGTCGAGCCCGTCGAGCAGTGCGGCGTTGTCGGCGTCCGTGAGGATGAGCGCGCAGTCGGCGAGGGCCGCGTCGCGGATCAGGGCCTCGCCGCGCCGCGTGGGGTTGAGCCCGGCCACGACGAGCTTCGAGCATGCCGCCGCGCCGAGCAGGTGGAGGTACTCGGGCGTGCCGGCCAGGAGGAGGCCGACGTGGGGACGTGCCGGTGGTGACGACGACGACGATGACGACGACGAGGTCATCAGTTCCCGTAGCGCCGCGATCCGCACGGCCACCGCACCGACGGCCTCCGACCAGGGCGTGAGCCGGCCCTCGGACCAGATTCCGCGGTCGCCGACGGCGGACAGGGCGTGCACCGCGTCGGCGACGGAGGTGAACGGCTGGGCGGCGACGTCCGCGATCGTCTTCACCGCGCCGCTCACGCCGAGTACTCCCAGGGGTCGCCCGCGGTGGCCAGCACGTCGCCCAGGTCGAGCAGTTGCCGGGTGGCGCCGCCGAGGCGGAACTCGTCGGCCTTCGCGGCGAGGAAGTAGCGGTGGGCGGGCTCGGAGCGGTCCAACCCGACGCCGCCGTGGACGTGCACGGCGGTGTGGGCGAGGCGGTGGCCGGCGTCGCAGGCCCAGAAGTGGGCGGAGGCCACCGCCGCGTGTGCGGTCGGTCCGGGGTCGCCGCTACAGGCGTCGAGTTCGTAGGCGGCGCGCAGGGTGCTCAACCGGACGGCGTCGACGTCGATGGACCCGTCCGCCAGGCGGGCGGCGACGGCCTGGAACGTGCCGATGGGCCGACCGAACTGGTGGCGGGTGCTCGCGTACGCGGCGGTGCGCTCGAGCGCGGCCTCGATCACGCCCCACTGGTGGGCGGCAAGGTGGACGCGGCGGCGCAGGGCATCGAACTCGAGCGCCCCGGCGGCGAGCGCGGTGGCGGCACCGGGGTCACCGGTGACGAGCCCGCTGCACGAGTAGTCGACGGGGACCGTGCGTTCCACGGTGGCCGCCGCGCCGTCCGCCACGTGTAGGCCGTCGGCCGAAGACCGGACGATCACATCGGCGATCGGCGCCCAGTCCACCTCCGGTGCGGAGCCGGACCAGCCGTCGGCGACAGCGGCGATCTCGCGCCCCTCCGCCACGGCGGTGGCGCGGTCGGTCTGCCCGGCCGCCTCGAGCAGGTGGGCCGCGCGTATCGCGGGGGACAGGGGCACCGGGGCGACGACCCGGCCCAACTCGCGTAGGACCAGGGCCTCGCCGATCACCCCCAGCCCGGCGCCGCCGAGCGACTCCGGGGCGAGGGCGGCCGGGACGCCGGCCCGGACCAGTTCCTCCCAGTATCGGGCGTGGAACCGGGCGGTGTCGCGGTCGGTTCCGCCGGACTCGGTGCCGGGGCCGAACCGGGCGTCGAGTTCCCGCAGGGAGTCGTCGGTGACCAGACGCTCGCCCATGTCACGGACGAGGGCGGTCAGTTCCGCGGTGGTGTCGTCGACGGAGAAATCCATGTCAGCGCTCCTTCCGGGCGGTGCTGGCGGACGGCGCGGGGGCGACACGTGGCGCCGGGGGCAGCCCCAGGCCGGCGGTGGCGATGATGTCGCGCTGCACCTCGTTGGTGCCGCCCCCGAAGGTGAGGATGAGCGCCGATCGGTGGAGGCGCTCGATGCGCCCGTGCAGAGCGGCGGTCGGGGAGTGGGAGCGCTGGTAGCCGCTCGATCCGAGGACCTCCATGAGCAACCGGTAGGCCTCGCACGCAGTCTCGGTCCCGTACACCTTGGTCGCCGACGCGGCGATGCGGGTGGGCGCGGCGGTGTCCGCGGAGACGATCTCCCAGTTGCGCAGGGCCAGGTACTCGGCCATCGCGTGGACGCGGGCCAGGTGGGTCCGCACCCACTCGTTGTCCATGACGGTGCCGTCCCCGGGCATGCCGACGTCCGCCGAGCGGGTGGTGCGCGCCCACTGCACGACCTGCCGCAGTGAGGCCTGCAGCGGCCCCGCCGAGGTCAGGGCGACGCGCTCGTGGTTGAGCTGGTTGGTCATGAGCGGCCAGCCGCCGTGCTCGGGGCCCACGAGGTTGCTCGCCGGGACCACCACGTCCTGGTAATAGGTGGCACTGGTGTCCGGGCCGGCCATCGTGTGGACCGGGGTCCACGAGAAGCCCTCGGCGTCGGTGGGCACCATGATCATGGAGATGCCCTTGTGGCGCTTGGCGTCCGGATCGGTGCGCGCGGCCAGCCAGATCCAGTCGGCGTACGCCACCAGCGACGTCCACATCTTCTGACCGTTGATCCGGTA
>DIAZ01000168.1:4526-16195 GCA_002415925.1 Dietzia sp. UBA5065
TCGATCATCGGCCGGTTCTTCCCGCCGAATTCTTCGGGCCACCCCAGTGTCAGCCAGCCGTCTCGGCCCATCTCCGCGACGATCTCGCGGTACGCGTCGCCGTGCCCGTACTCGCCGGTGGTGGAGGTGAAGGCCTCGCGTCGTTCAGGGGTCATCAGTGCCGAGAAATACTCGCGCAACTCCCCGCGCAGACGTTCCTGGTCGGTGGTGTAGGTGATGTCCATATGCCCTAAGCTCATCGGTGAGTGGAACACGTTCTAGTGTCGTGTCTCACATAGTATCCAACCATCTCGCGGCCATGGTGGCCGTGGGTGCGACCGAGGAGGACGGCATGAGGATTGAAGTCGATCCCGACCGCTGCGAGGGGCAGGCCGTGTGCGTCGGCCTGGCGCCGAAGGTCTTCGAGCTGAACGACGACGACGAGGTCGTGCGTGTGATTGTCGACGAGGTCCCCGAGGACCTGCAGAAGCGCGCACTCAAGGCTGTGGAGAAGTGCCCGATGGCCGCGCTGAAGGCCGCGGAGTGACCGCGGGGATGGGTCGGGAGAATCTCGACGCGGACCTCTCACTCGACGGGCGCGTCGCCGTGGTCACCGGGTCCGGCTCGGGTCTCGGCGCGGCCGAGGCGGTCGAGCTCGCCAGGTCGGGCGCGGCCGCGGTGGTCATCAACGACATCCGCGCCGGTGAAGCCGCGGACGCGGTGATCGCGGACATCGAGGCGGCCGGAGCCAAGGCGGCACTCGTCGTGGGCGACGTCTCCGAGCGGGAGACCGCCGACGCCATGGTGGCCGAGGCCCTCAAGCTCGGTGGGCTGCACGTGGTGGTCAACAATGCCGGGATCACGCGCGACAAGATGCTGTTCAACCTCTCCGACGAGGATTTCGACGCGGTCGTGAAGGTGCATCTGCGCGGTCACTTCCTGCTCACCCGCAATGCGGCCGCCCACTGGCGCGAGGAGAGCAAGAAGTCCGGGGGGCCGGTCTACGGCCGGCTCATCAACACCTCGTCGGAGGCGGGGCTCTTCGGCCCGCCCGGCCAGGCCAACTACGGCGCGGCCAAGGCCGCGATCACCGCGCTGACGCTGTCCGCGTCGCGGGTGTTGGAGCGCATCGGCTGCACCGCCAACGCGATCGCCCCGCGCGGTCGCACCGGGATGACGGAGGCGGTCTTCGAGCCCTGGGACCCCTCCGAGGGGCCGGATCCGCTCTCGCCGGACCGGGTCGCGGACCTCGTGTCCTACCTGGCCTCGCCCGCTGCCGCGGACGTCACGGGTCAGCTGTTCGTGGTATACGGCGGGATGGTGGCGCTCGTGGAGGCGCCCGTCGTGGAGAAGAGGTTCGACGCGGAGGGTGGCGTATGGGACCGTCGCGAGTTCGCGGATGCGATCTCCGGGCACTGGTCAGGACGCCCGGAGGGCAAGTCCTTCTCCGCTGCGGAGATCATGAAGCTCTGAGTGGCGGGCCCGTCCCCGGCGTGATCGACGTCGATCGCGCCGGGGACGACTTATTGGTGTGTCGGGCGTGTTAGATTCCCCCGACGCGAGCTGGCAGGGGCACCGGTCGGGGGGATGGGGAAGCCCTTGTCAGATAGAACGTGTTCTAGCTACTATGTAATCTGGGTCACGATGAACCGGTCACTTGTTCAGTTTGGTGTGACCGGGGGATGAAGGAAGACAGGAGGGGGCGCCATGGCGAGGGTTATCGATGCGCCGCTCAGAGGGATCGGCGACTTCGTCGCCATGACGCTGGACACCTTCGTCTCCTTCCCGACGATCGTGCGACAGGGCCGGGAGTTCGTCGAGCAGTCCTGGTTCATCGCCCGGGTCTCGATGCTGGCCACCGTTCTGGTGGCGATTCCCTTCACGGTCCTGGTGAGTTTCACGCTCAACATCCTGCTGCGCGAGATCGGCGCGGCCGACCTGTCCGGCGCCGGAGCCGCTCTCGGCGCGGTGACGCAGGTGGGCCCCATGGTCACCGTGCTCATCGTCGCCGGCGCAGGCGCGACCGCCATCTGTGCAGACCTCGGAGCGCGCACCATCCGCGAGGAGATCGACGCGATGGAGGTGCTCGGCATCGATCCGGTCAAGCGCCTGGTGGTGCCCCGGGTCGCGGCGTCGACCTTCGTCGCCCTCCTGCTCAACGGGCTGGTGTGCACCATCGGCATCCTCGGCGGGTTCCTCTTCTCAGTGTTGCTCCAGGGAGTCAACCCGGGGGCCTTCGTCAACGGCATCACGCTGCTCACCGGTCTCGGCGAGTTGATACTCGCGCAGGTCAAGGCCGGGTTGTTCGGGATGCTC
Source organism: Dietzia sp. UBA5065 (assembly GCA_002415925.1). Lineage (GTDB taxonomy): Bacteria > Actinomycetota > Actinomycetes > Mycobacteriales > Mycobacteriaceae > Dietzia. The sequence continues at coordinate 6,822 of DIAZ01000168.1, forward strand.
GCCGGGCTGGTCGCCTGCTACAAGGGGCTCTATGTCCGCGGTGGTCCGAAGGAGGTCGGCAACGCGGTCAACGAGACCGTCGTCTTCGCGTTCATGGCGCTGTTCGTCGTCAACACCGTGGTGACTGCCGTGGGCGTCAAGGTCCTGGGGGCGTGAGGTGACCGTCATCGAGACCACCCGGTTCCCGCGCCTCGCGCGGGCCCGGCACCACACCGTCGGCAGGATCGACGATTTCGGCGGCATCGCTTTGTTCTTCTGGCGAGCGCTGCTGGCCACGCCGCGGGCGCTCACGCATTACCGCAAGGAGACGCTGCGGCTCATCGCCGAGATCGCCATGGGTACGGGCGCGCTGGCGATGATCGGCGGCACCGTGGTGATCGTCGGGTTCCTCACCCTGGCCACCGGCGGCGTGATCGCCGTCCAGGGGTTCTCGTCGCTCACGGATGTCGGGGTCGAGGCGCTCACCGGTTTCTTCGCGGCGTTCATCAACGTGCGAATCGCCGCCCCGGTGATCGCCGGCATCGGGTTGGCGGCCACCATCGGGGCCGGTGCGACCGCCCAGTTGGGCGCGATGCGCGTGTCGGAGGAGATCGACGCACTCGAGGTGATGGCGATCGACTCGGTCACCTACCTCGTCTCCACGCGGATCGTCGCCGGGATGATCGCCGTGGTGCCGTTGTACTCCCTCGCCGTCATCGCCTCGTTCCTGGCGAGCCGGTTCGCGACCGTGGAGATCTACGGACAGTCCGGGGGCGTCTACGACCACTACTTCTCGACGTTCCTCATCCCCACGGACATCCTGTGGTCCTTCGTGCAGGCCATCGCGATGGCCATCACGATCATGCTCATCCACACCTACTACGGCTACAACGCGGCCGGCGGTCCCGCCGGAGTCGGCACCGCCGTCGGAAACGCCGTCCGCACCTCGCTCATCGCCGTGGTGACCGTAACCCTTCTCGTCTCCCTCGCGATCTACGGCGGAGACGGCAACTTCAACCTGTCGGGATAGGAGACACAGATGGCGAGGACGGTGAGTCAGAGCGACGCGGTGCCCAAGCGCGTCGCGGCCGCGAGCCTGGCGCTGTTCATCGTCGTCGTGGTCGCGCTCTCGCTCCTGATGTTCGTGCGCGCCTTCGACGACCGGGTGCCGCTGACCGTGCGCAGCGATCGCGCGGGTCTGGTCATGGAGGCCGACGCGAAGGTGCGTTCGCGTGGCGTCGAGATCGGCAATGTCACCGACATCCGCCAGGAGTTCGACGGTGCGACCCTCGACATCGAGGTGGATCCCGCCGCTCTCGAGGCGATCCCGTCCAACTCGGTCGTGACGATCGGGTCCAATACGGTCTTCGGAGCCAAGTCGGTCGACTTCGAACCCCCGGCGCGCCCTGCCCCGACGGCCCTCGAGGCCGGGGCCGTCGTCGAGACGTCCAACGTCACCACCGAGGTGAACACCCTCTTCGAGGACCTCACCGTCCTGCTGGAGGCGATCGAGCCGGAGAAGCTCAACGCCACGCTGGGCGCCATCTCGGGCGCTGTCGACGGCCGGGGCGAGCAGGTGGGGAGCACGATCACCGATCTGAACGACTACCTGCAGGAGATCAACCCGCAGATCGAGACCCTCCAGCGCGACCTGGCCAAGGGGTCCCGCGTGGCCAACCTCTACGCCGACGTCACGCCTGACCTGATGCGGTTGCTCGACTCCGGCACGGACGTCGGCGCCAACGTGGTCAACAACCAGGCCCGGTTCGAGCAGCTGCTGGCCTCCAGCATCGGAACCGGGGAGACCGGCAAGCGGCTGCTGTCGGAGAACGGCAACGAGCTCGTCAAGACACTGTCGGACCTGCGGGCGTCAACCAGCCTCCTCGCCGAGTACTCGCCCATGCTGACCTGTCTGATCGTCGGGCTCAACCAGGGTGTCGAGGGCGCGATGTCCGCCTTCGGTGGCAAGGACCAGCCGGGTCTCGTGTTCAAGGCCGGTTTCCAGCAGGGTGCGCGCGCGTACGAGTACCCCAAGGACCTCCCGAAGGTCAACGCCAGCACCGGGCCCAACTGCTACGGACTGCCGTTCCCGGACCCGGACGTCCACGCCCCGTTCGTCGTCACCGACACCGGCTCCAACCCCGTGGAGGGTATGCCCGACGTGTTCACCTCTCGCCCCGCGCCGCTCTTCGGTCCGCTCCGTCCGACCGTCCCCGGGGTACCCGCCCCGCCGACCCTGTTGCAGGTCATGCTCGGCATGGACGGGGGCACCCCGTGAGCGCGGGGCGCGCGGCAGCGCGCGACCTCCGCGCCACCGTGGTGAAGCTGACGCTGTTCACCACGGTGATGGCGCTGGTCCTCATCGGTCTGGTGGTGGTCTTCAGCGAGTACCGGTCGGGTGACACCGAGGACTACAACGCCGCCTTCACCGACGTCTCCGGTCTCGAGCCGGGGGACAAGGTGCGGATCGCCGGCGTCGAGGTGGGCACGGTCGGCAGCATCGAACTGGCGGAGGGGAACACCGCCGCCGTGGAGTTCTCGGTGGCCGGGGACCAGGTGGTCCACACCAGCACCGAGGCGATGGTGCGCTACGAGAACCTCACCGGGGACCGGTACCTGGAACTCAAGCGCGGGGAGGGTGACCAGTCCCCGCTCGAGGTCGGCGGGACGCTACCGCTGTCCCAGACGTCGCCGGCCCTGGATCTGGACGCGCTCCTCGGCGGGTTCCGACCGCTGTTCAAGGCGCTCGATCCCGGCCAGGTCAACCAACTGTCCGAGTCCATCGTCAAGGTGTTCCAGGGGGAGGCGGGAACCGTCCAGGATCTGCTCGCCGCCACGTCATCCCTGACGCAGACGCTGGCGGACCGCGATCAACTCATCGGCGACGTGATCACCAACCTCAACGGGGTGCTCACCACGGTGGCGGACAACCAGGACAATGTGGACTCGATCGTCGACGACCTCCAGCAGCTCGTCTCCGGTCTGTCCGCGAATGCCGAGCCGATAGGCGAGTCCGTCGAACGCCTCAACGACGCCAGCGCCAACATGACCACACTCCTGTCCGACGTCCGCCCGGCCCTGCGCGAGGACGTCGCGCAGCTCGACAGGGTGGCGACGCTGATCAACGAGGACGAGCCCTTCGTGGAGGACGTGATCAACCGACTGCCGAGTGACTTCGAGAAGATGGGTCGGCTGGGCGTCTACGGCAGCTTCTTCCAGTTCTACCTGTGCGGCAACATCGTGCAGATCACCGACCCCGCCACCGGGCAGGGGCTCTACATGCCGCAGTACGAGCAGACGACGGGACGGTGTGCCTTCCCCGATGAGTGACGATTCAAGCCAGGCGCCCCCCAAGGCGCCCCGCGGTCAACTCCGGTTCCGAGACCGCGATCCCAAGAAGCTCGGCGTGTGGGGAGCAGTGGGCGCCGTGGCGTTGATGGGGATCTCCCTCAACTACGACCGCATCCCCTACGTCAACGGCATGCGCGACGCGACCGTCTACGTCGCCGACGCCGCGGGTCTCGACACCGGGGACCACGTCCAGGTCGCCGGGATGAATGTCGGGACGGTCCGCAAGATCGAGCTGGACGGTGACCGGGTGAGGGTGCGCTTCGCCATCAACCGGGGTGTCGAACTCGGTGCCGACACCTCCGCGCAGATCAAGACGGACTCGATTCTCGGCCGCCGCGCGCTCGGCGTCTTCTCGGACGGCCGGGGAGATCTCGAGGACAACACGATCCCGATCGAGCGGACCTCCGTCCCGTACTCGCTCACGTCGGCGCTCGGCGACCTCAGCGACACCGTCGAGGCCATGGACACCGACAAGGTGGACGAGGCCCTGACCGTTCTCGCCGAGACCATGGAGGGGTCGTCTCCCGAGGTCCGGGGTGCGATCGACGGGATCACCCGTCTGTCCCGCTCCCTCAACGAACGCGACGAGGGGGTCCGACAACTGCTCGAGAAGGCGGCCGGTACCACCGATGTGCTGGGCAGGCGCAGCGACCAGATCAACCAGCTCATGGTCGACGGCAACACCCTGTTCACACAACTCGACCTGCGGCGTCGTGCTCTCAGCGAGCTCATCATGAACATCGACGAACTCGCGCGTCAGCTGTCGGGGCTGGTCCAGGACAACGAGGCCCAACTCGGGCCCGCCCTGGACAAGCTCGAGCAGGTTTCCGATCTACTGATCCGCAACAAGGACGACATCGACCTGGGCCTGCGTCGGATCGTCCCGTTCTCCACGGCGTTGAGTGAGGCCGTCGCCTCCGGACCGTGGTTCAACGCCTACATATCCAACCTGTCCCTCGGCCACTACCAGCAGACGATCGTGAGGGACCTGTTGCCACTGATCGACGACCGCGTCCAACCCGAACCCGGTCTCGTACGCGAGCCGACCATGCCGGGCGTCCCGGGCCTGACCCTCATGGACGAGCACCCCGGCTGGGGCGAGAAGAGGGTGCCGCGATGAGTCGAATCCTGTCTTCCCCGCTGGCCAAGATCGTGGCGCTGCTCGCCGTGATCGCCCTGGTCGTGGGCGCGGTGTGGTTCTTCACCGCCCGCACCAAGACGATCACCGCCTATTTCCCGTCCACCAGGGGTGTCTACGAGGACGACACCGTGCGGGTCCTGGGTGTGCGAGTCGGCAGCATCTCCGAGATCGCCACCGAGGACGGCAAGTCCAGGGTGACCATGGAGGTCGACCGGGACGTCGCCATCCCGGCTGACGCCAACGCACTGTTGGTCGCGCAGTCCCTCGTGGCCGAGCGCTTCATCCAGCTGACCCCCGCCTTCACCGGTGGGGAGGAGATGCCCGACGGCGGGACGATCCCCGTCGAGCGGACGGCCGTCCCGGTCGAGTGGGACGGGGTCAAGGAGCAGCTCATGAAGCTCTCCTCGGCCCTCGGGCCGACCGGTGACGAGGAGACCGGTCCGCTCGGGGACTTCGTGGAGTCGGCGGATTCGATGCTCGAGGGCAACGGTGGCGAGATCCGCGATGCTCTCAGCGAGGTGTCGCAGACCATGTCGCTGCTGTCCGACGGCCGGGAGAACCTCTTCACCACCCTCAAGAACCTGCAGCTCTTCGTCACGGCCCTGTCCCAGAGCGAGGAGCAGATCGTCTCCTTCGGCGGCAGGCTCGCCAGCGTCTCCCAGGTGCTGGGCGACCAGACCGCGGACATCGATGCGGCCCTGCGCGATCTCGATCTGGCGGTGATGGACATCAACCGGTTCCTGGAGAACCACGGCGACCGTGTCACCACCGGTGTCGACAAGCTGGGCCGGGCGACCGAGGTCGTCCGCGACCGCCGGGCGGAACTGGAGGGCGTGCTGCACGTGGGGCCGACGGCGATGTCGAACTTCTACAACATCTACCGGCCGTACCAGGGTGTGCTCACCGGTGTCCTGGCCATGAACCAGATGGCCAACCCGACCAACTTCATCTGCGGCGCCATCGCCGGCCTGGCCAACAACACCGCCGAGTCCGATGCGCAATTGTGCGCCGAGTACATGGGTCCGCTGTTCAACTCGTTGACCTCCAACTACCCGTACGGCGCGGTCACCCCGCCGATCACCCCGACCGCCGAGCCCCACCAGATCTGGGAGCGGCAGAAGCCCGGGACCCAGACCCCGCCCGGTGTGCAGCCGGTGTCGGACCGCCCGGACCCGCTGGTCAACGTCGTCAACCGTGGGGACAACCTCACCGACACCCTGCTCGTGACGGGAGGTGCCTGATGCTCGGCAACGGATCCGGGTTCCGCCTGCGGGCGGTCGGCGCGCTCGGCACGGTGGTCCTGCTCTCGGGGGCCGGGTGTTCGTGGCAGGGTCTCAACTCCCTTCCGCTCCCCGGGGCCCAGGGCAAGGGTGAGGGTGCCTACGAGGTGACGATCGAGATGCCCAACGTCACGACCATCACCCGCAACTCCCCGGTGCGGGTCAACGATGTCAACGTCGGTTCCATCACCGCCATGCGGGTGGAGGACTACACCGCGATCGTCACGATCAGCCTCAACGAGGAGGTCAGGCTCCCGGCCAACGCCCACGCCAAGATCGGGCAGACCAGCCTCCTGGGCTCCCAGCACCTCGAGCTCTTCCCGCCGCCGGAGGGCGACCCGCAGGGCACACTGGCGGACGGTGACGTCATCCCGCTGGCCCGCGCCGGCGTCTACCCGACCACCGAGCAGACGCTGTCGGCGTTGTCGGTCGTCCTCACCGACGGCGGCCTGGCCCAGTTCGAGACCATCGCCACCGAGCTCAACACCGCCCTGGACGGCCGCGAGATCGACGCCAACGAGGTCCTCACGCAGCTGGACACCACCGTCAGCGGACTCGACGACCAGCGTGCCGACATCATCGCCGCGATGGAGGGGCTCGATCGCCTGTCCCGCCAGATCAACGAGCAGAACGACACCCTCGCCCGGGCCCTGGCCCAAATGCCGGAGGCGCTGACGTTGATCAACGATCAGAAGCAGCAGCTGACCACGGCCCTGGTCTCGCTCGGGGACTTCGGCAACAAGGCCAACCAGGTCATCGATGCGGGCGGCGGGCAGAACCTCGTGGACAACCTCCGCGACGTCACCCCCGTCCTGGAGAGCCTGGCCAACGCCGGACGCGATCTGACCCGTGCGCTGAGCGTGCTCATCACGTTCCCGTTCCCGCAGGCCGGTATCGACAACTTCCTCCGCGGCGACTACGCCAACCTCTACATCCACGCGGACGCCACCATGCCGCGACTGGCGGAGACCATGCTCCTGGGCACCGAGTTCGGTAACCGGATGGCGGGCGTCGAGGGCTACATCGGACTCGCACCGAACCCGCTCGCCGGGGCCGACCCGTACTCCCTCGACGTGCCCCGGCCGGAGCCCGCACCCGACGGCGCGCCCGCACCCGACGGCGTGCCCGCGGCCGCGGGGGCCGCCACCGCGCCGGCGCAGGAGCAGACCGGCGAGGATCCCGCGCCCGCGGAGCCGTCCGCCACCCCGACCGAGGAGGCACCGCGATGACCCGTCTCGTCAAGATCCAGTTGACGATCTTCGCCGTGGTCACCGTTCTGGCCCTCGCGGTCATGTCCGTGTCCTACCTCAAGCTGCCCACGGCCTTCGGATGGCAGCGCACGGACGTCGCCCTGGAGATGCCCGACACCGGCGGCCTCTACCAGAACGCCAACGTCTCGTACCTCGGCAACGTCATCGGTCGTGTCGACTCCGTCACCCTCACACCCGGGTACGTCGTGGCGAACCTGCACTTCGACGCGCGGGCCGATGTCCCGGAGAACGTCCGGGCCCAGATCCGCAGCGTCTCGGCGGTCGGTGAGCAATACGTGGAGTTCGTCCCGGAGGGCGAACCGAGCGGCGAGCTGGCGGACGGGTCCGTGCTCGGGCCAAACCGGGTCGACATGCCCCAGGGGATCGGACCGGTCCTGGACCAGGCCACCGTGCTCATGGCGTCGATCGACGACGCCAAGATGCGACGCGTGATCTCGGAGTCGTTCGACGCGTTCAACGGCTCGGAGCGCGACCTCCAGCGCTTCCTCGACTCCGCCCAACTGTTGCTAGAGGAGGCCCGCTCCAACACGGACGTCACCCGTCAGCTCATCGCCGACGCCGAGCCGGTCCTGGACTCCCAGCTCCGCTCGTCGGACTCGATCCGGGCCTGGACCCGGAACCTCGCGGACCTGACCGATCAGCTCCGGACCAACGAGCCCCAGCTGACCTCGATCATCCAACGCGGCCCGGACTCTCTGGCGCGGGCGACCAAGGTCCTCAACGATCTGCAGCCGACCATGCCGGTGCTGGTCGCCAATCTGGTGAGCGTCGGCGAGGTGGGCGTCGTCTACAACCGCTCCATCGAGCAACTCCTCGTCATCTACCCCGCCCTGGTGTCCTCGCTCATCACCGCCATCAACGGCGCCAAGGACACCGGTGAGATCAAGGTGGACTTCAACCTCCAGATCAACGAGACCCCGCCGTGCACCACCGGCTTCCTCCCGGCCGATCAACGCCGCTCGCCGGCGGATCTCTCGGTGCCGCCGCTGATGAACGGCATCTACTGCAAGGTGCCCCAGGACTCGCAGCAGGTCGTGCGTGGCGCCCGCAACCTGCCGTGCATGGCGTACCCCGGCAGGCGGGCGGCGTCGCCCGCCGAGTGTGCGGCGAACGACTATCAGCCCGAGGGGATCAACCCCCCGGACACGAGCGAGGTCGGTCCGCCCGGGAACAACCCGAACGGGTGGAACGTTGTGCCGTCGTCGGACACCGGTGAACAGGAGATCCGCACGTCGGCCGCGATGTACGACCCGTCGACTGGCGAATACCTGGGGGCCGACGGCAAGACGTATCGTCAGCTCAATCTCGGTGATGCCGGACGACTCTCGGCGGACGCCGACCTGGCCGACATCCTCACGAACGGAGTGACCTAGTGCCACAGCCGGACGACAATCCCGCCGACCGTGGGCGCCTGTGGCTCACCGTGACCGCGGTGGTCGCGGCGGTATGCCTCGTGGCCGCCGTCGTCGCGACGTCGCTGTGGCTGGGTGAGCGGAACGCGGCGGCCTCCGTGCGCGCCGACCGGGCCTCCGCAACCGAACTGGACGCCTCGTACCGTGACTTCGCGACGACCGTGATGACCAAGCTCATGACCATCAGGCAGGAGACGCTGTCGGAGGATGTCGACGAGATCGTCGGCCTGATCGACGGTGATTTCTCGGAGCAGTTCGCGCCTCGCCGCGATTCGTACGAGGACGTCGTCAAGACCACCAATGTCGTCGCCGACGGTGTGGTGTCCGCCGCGGCCGTCGAGCACTCCTACCCCGACCGGGCCGAGGTGATCATGGCGATCGACCAGACCATCGGCAACCCGAAGTCCGATGAGGACCAGGACCGCCAGTACCGTGTGCGCGTGACCGTGAACCGACACGACGACGGCGAGATGAAGGTCACGGGGGTGAACTTCATCCCATGACCACTCCCGACTCCGACATCCGCGCCACCCGTCGCGCCCGGCGCGAGGCCGAACGCGCGGCCCGCGCCCAGCGCAAGGCCGACGCCGCCCGCGAGCGTGCCCTCGAGGCCGCACGGGCCGGTGGGCTGTTCAAGGGCATGGAGGCCATGCCCCGCACCGAGACCGCCGACGCACGAGCGGATGAGGACACCGCCGGCGGGGCGACCGCCCGGCCGGCCTCCGCGACGCCCTCGCCCTCGCCGGCGCCGGCGTCCCGCGAACCGATCGACCCGGCTCGTCGGCGCACCCTGATCACCGCCCTGGCGCTGGTGTCGGCGGTCCTCGTCGTCGTCACCGGCCTGGCCACGTGGCAGTACGTCGAGGCCCGCGAGGCGACGGCGATCGAGGAACAGATCGCGGCCGCGCCCCGGGCGGCCACCGACGCGGCGCGCGAGATC
>DIAZ01000125.1:0-645 GCA_002415925.1 Dietzia sp. UBA5065
CGGCTGCGCGACGGGCGGGCCTGGACCCTGCTCACCACGACGCAGGAACTCAAGGGGCACGAGGAGAAGAAGGGGCGCGACCGCGACAAGGGCGTCGAGCACGTCATCACCCGCGGCCGGTACCGCTGGTGCTGCTGGTGCCGTCAGCGCCGCGGCCGCGGGCGCGTCTGTCGCCGAGTCGAAGGGCGCGCCCAAGTCGGGCGGCCTCACGCTCGGCGGCGGCGGCAAGGCGCCCGGTGCCCCCAAGGCCCCGGGCAGCGCCAAGGCCCCGGGCAGTGTCAAGGCCACCGGGGCCGAGGCTCCGGCCACCACCGCCGCGGCCAAGGTCGCTCCCAAGTCGGGCGGACTCTCCCTCGGTGGCGGCGCCAAGGCCCCGGGCGCACCGGGTGCCCCGAAGGCTCCTGGTGCCCCCAAGGCCCCGGGCGCGGCCGCGACCCCCGCTCCGGCTGCGGACGCGACTGCGGCGCCCGCACAACCCTCCGAGGCCCCCGCGGCCGCGGAGGCAGCGCCGGCCACGCCCGCGAAGCCCACGATCGGGCTGGGACTGAAGGGCGGGGCCAAGGCCCCCGGCGCCCCGAAGGCTCCGGGCGCCCCGAAGGCTGCTCCCGCTGCCGCCGCCCCGGTGGCCGAGAAGACCCCGGCCGC
>DIAZ01000125.1:747-6678 GCA_002415925.1 Dietzia sp. UBA5065
CGCTCCCGCCGAGGCCGCCGAGGCTGCGGACACCAAGGCTGAGGCGGAGGAGCCGGCCACGCCGGCGAAGGGTGGGGCGATTCCGAAGTCGAAGAAGCCCGGCGGCTACGGCCTGTCGCTCGGATAGTCGACGCGTAACGCGACCGCGGCCCGTGATCAGGAGTCCTGATCACGGGCCGCGGTCCATTTCCGGGCCGGCGCCTGCCTGTCAGTTGGTGTGGTGCGCCTCCTGCACCCGGTACACCGGAGTCGGGATGCCCTCCATCCGCGCCTTGAGCTGGAGCGCGAGGTACTTGGAGTAGTGACGCGACTGGTGCAGGTTGCCGCCGTGGATCCACAGCTGCTCCACGTTGGTCGGCTTCCACATGTTGCGCAGCTCGCCCTCCCAGGGCCCGGGGTCACGGGTGGTGTCCGAGCCGTAGCCCCACACCTTGCCCACCCGGTCCGCGACGTCCTGCGAGATCAGATCGACGAGCCACTGATTCATCGAGCCGTACCCGGTGGCGTAGACGATGAGGTCGGCGGGCAGCACGCGCTCACCGTCGAGCTCGACGCCCTCGGGCCGGATCCGGGTCACCTGGCCCCGCTCGAGCGCCACCTCACCGTCGATGAGGAGCTGGCTGGCCCCGACGTCGATGTAGTAGCCGGATCCGCGCCGGAGGTACTTGAGGAACAGGCCCGACCCGTCCTCGCCGAAGTCCAGGTCGAATCCGACGCCGCGCAGCTTCTCGTAGAACTCGGCGTCCTTCTCCGCCATCTGGTCGTAGACGGGGATCTGCGCGTCCGGCAGCAGCCGGTAGGGCCAGGAGGCGAACAGCATGTCCGCCTTCTCGGTGGTCACCCCGTTCTCCAGCGCCTCCTCGGAGTAGAGCGGCCCGAGCGCCAGCGACATCAACGACTCGCTCCGCGCGATGTGGGTGGACGAGCGCTGGATCATCGTCACGTCCGCGCCGTGGTCCCAGAGGGCGGCGCAGATGTCGTGGGCCGAGTTGTTGGACCCGATCACGATGGCGCGCTTGCCCTGCACATCGTCCTCGCCGGTGAACTCCGACGAGTGCCACTGCTCCCCGGCGAAATCCTCGGCCCCCTCGAAGTGCGGGATGGTGGGGTACCCGGACACCCCGAGCGCAAAGACGAGCTGGGTCGGCCGGAGCTCGACCTCCTCGCCCCGCCGATCGACCCGCACCCGCCACGTTCCGGTGGTCTCGTCAAACTCCGCCCCGAGGCACCGCGTACCCGACCAGTAGTCGAGGTCCATGATCGCGGTGTAGTGCTCGAGCCAGTCCCCCACCTTGTCCTTGGCGGGGAACACCGGCCAGTCGTCCGGGAACGGGATGTACGGCAGGTGGTCGTACCAGACCGGATCGTGCAGGTGCAGCGACTTGTACCGCTTGCGCCACGAGTCGCCGGCCCGCTCGTTCTTCTCGATCACGATCGTGGGCACCCCCAGCCGCTTGAGCCGGGCCGCGAGCCCGATCCCGCCCTGCCCGCCGCCGATGATCACCACGTAGGGCTGCTCGGTGTAGCCGAGACTCTCCTGCCGCTCGGACTTCTGCTCGAGCCAGGTCCTGCGGCCGCGGGTGATGACGTGCTCGACGCCCTTGTCGCGGTCGCGCCCCTTCTTCTCCTCGTGCCCCTTGAGTTCCTGCGTCGTGGTGAGCAGGGTCCAGGCCCGCCCGTCGCGCAGCCGGAGGTGGCCCCAGCCGCGGCCGGCGGCGGTCTCGAAGTCGATCCACGCCTCGGTCACCCCGTCGGCCTCGGTGGCCGGCTCGCCGAGCACCCACCCGTCGGGCGAGACCGCGGCGAGCTGGGCGTCGAGCATCTCCCTGATCTCATCGCGGCCCTCGAGGGTCCGGAGGTTCCAGGTGAAGGCCACGAAGTCGCGCCAGCACCCCTCGTCCTCGAACATCCCCGCCGCGCGGTCGGTGTCGCCGGCGCGCAGCGCGTCGCCGAACCCCGCCAGCCACGTCTCCACGGTCCGATCGGCGCCGCCGCCGTCGGTGTGCGCGGGCGCTTCCGTCGTCTGGGTCATCCCCACTCCTTCGCTCTGCTGTAGCGTTTTCCATGACGTAGATCACACTTTGTTCCCGAGGGGGTGGCAATGTCGTTGCACTCGGCGTTGCGGTTCGCCGACCCCGGGGCGTTCGCGGCCCGCTCGATCAAGGCCCACGAGGTGGCGCTGTCCGGCGGGAAGACCTCCGATCTGGACGCGCGGGTGCTGCGCGCCTGGCGGCGCAGCGGGGACGCGGGGATCTCCCCCGACCAGCGGGCTCCCTGCAGCGTGCTGTCTCGGGAGGAGGTCGCGACCGCCCGCGGGGAGACACCGCTGCACCGGGTCGCGGCGGAGGTGGTGGCGTCGGTGGCGGACACCTCCTCCGCCGGGCGCCACCTCGTCGTCGTCGCCGATACCCGGGGCCGCGTGCTGTGGCGCGCGGGCAGCGCGCAGGCGCTGCGCCGGGCGGATTCGATCGCGTTCGCCGAGGGCGCGGACTGGTCGGAGCGGGGCATCGGCGCCAACGCCATCTCGCTCGCCCTCGAGACCGGGACCCTCACCCACGCCACCGCCGGCGAGCACTACGTCCGGGCCCATCACGGGTGGACCTGCACCGCGAGCCCGATCCGCGATCCGCGCGGCCGGGTCCTCGGGGTCCTCAACGTGTCCCACCCGCTGCGGTTCTCCTCCGTCGAGACCGGCGCCCTGGTGCGCTGCGGCGCGCGGCTCGCCGAGTCGTTGGTCGCGGCGCTTCCGGGCGCCTCGCGGCCCGGGGTGGACGACGACGACGACGCCGCGCCCGGAACCGTGGCCACTCCCGTCACCGCGATCCGGCTGCTGGGGTGGAAGCCGGCCGTGGTCCGGGCGGACGGGACAAGCATCCCGTTGTCTCCGCGCAGGGCGGAACTGCTGGCGCTGCTGGCGTCGCGGGAGGCCTGGTCCGCGCGGGCGCTGTCGGAGGCCCTCTACGACGACCCGTCCGCGACCACCACGGTCAGGGGCGAGGTCCGTCGACTCCGGCAGCTCACCGGCCTGTCGATCGAGTCGCAGCCCTACTCGCTGTGCCCGCGCGAGCGCGAGCTGGTCGACTTCCTCCGGGTCGAGCATCCCGACGAGCTCCTGCCGGACTCGGAGATCCCGGCGATCGTCGACCTGCGCTACGGGATCTGACCCACGCTCCTACTCCGACCCGGCGGTCGTCGGATCGCAGCGCGCGGCGATCATTTCCACGTCCGAGACCACCGGCCGCCAGGGCTCGAGGTCCCAGGTCGGCTTGTCCGGATCGGCCAGCCGGGCGAAGACCCAGTGACACGCGAACTGCTGACGCATCCCCGGCGTGGTGGCATCCGGGGCCAGGGCGACCACCTCGGACCACGCCACGGCTTCGTCGTCGACCCCCCACGACGTCCGACCGGCCCCGGTCGGGGTGATCATCAACACCGACCCGCCCCCCTGCCCGAACCACCGGGCGCTCTCGATATACGGCGGCGGCCGGTGCGAGCTCGACAACGCCGAACCCGTGCCGACGACCACGGAACCGAGCGAGCCCGTCAGCAGCCCGTCGCCGCCCGATGCGGGGGCCGCGGTGGCCGAGGAGACGGGGACTGTGACGAGTGCGGCGCCGAAAACCGTCGTGGCACCGGCGAGGAGGACCGAGCGTAGACCGACGCGACCGGGTTTCATGGGTCTTCTTCTCCCACGCGCGGCCGGCCCGTTCCCGGCGTCAGGGTGATCCGTGAGCCCGGGCACGTCCGGCCGGGTGGCACAATCGGCAGGTATGACGCCTGAGACCCTGGGACGAGAGCTCCGCCAGCCGCGCACGCTCGACCAGTCCTCCAAGCTCAAGAACGTCCTCTACGAGATCCGCGGGCCGGTGATGGCGAGGGCGAACCAGCTCGAGGCGGAGGGTCACCGGATCCTCAAGCTGAACATCGGCAACCCGGCGCCGTTCGGGTTCGAGGCGCCCGACGTCATCATGCGCGACATGATCGCCGCGCTCCCCCACGCGCAGGGCTACTCGGAGTCCAAGGGCATCCTGTCGGCGCGCCGGGCCATCTTCACCCGCTACGAGCTGGTCCCCGGCTTCCCCCACCTGGACGTCGAGGACATCTACCTCGGCAACGGCGTGTCCGAGCTCATCACCATGACGATGCAGGCCCTGCTCGACGACGGCGACGAGGTGCTCATCCCCGCACCGGACTACCCGCTGTGGACCGCCATGACCTCCCTGGCGGGCGGCAAGCCGGTCCACTACCTCAGCGACGAGGAGGACGACTGGAACCCGTCGCTGGAGGACATCGCGTCCAAGATCACGCCCCGCACCAAGGCGATCGTCGTGATCAACCCCAACAACCCGACCGGCGCGGTCTACTCGCGCGAGGTGCTCCAAGGGATCGTGGACCTCGCCCGCGAGCACAGCCTGCTCATCCTCGCGGACGAGATCTACGACCGGATCATCTACGACGAGGCCGAGCACACCTCCATCGCCACCCTCGCCCACGACCTGCTGGTGCTGACGTTCAACGGGCTCTCCAAGACGTACCGGGTGGCCGGGTACCGGGCGGGCTGGCTGGCGATCACCGGGCCCAAGGCCCACGCCGCCGGGTTCCTCGAGGGCCTGGAGCTGCTGGCCTCGACCCGCCTGTGCCCCAACGTGCCCGCGCAGCACGCCATCCAGGTGGCGCTGGGCGGCTACCAGTCGATCGACGAGCTGATCGAGCCCGGCGGACGGCTGCACGAGCAGCGCGGCATCGCGTGGGAGAAGCTCAACTCCATCCACGGCGTGAGCTGCGTCAAGCCCATGGGCGCCCTGTACGTGTTCCCCAGGCTGGACCCGGAGGTCCACGAGATCCACGACGACCGGCTGTTCGCCCTGGACCTGCTCGAGCGGGAGCGGATCCTGGTCACGCAGGGGACCGGCTTCAACTGGCCGGACCAGGACCACTTCCGGATCGTCACGCTCCCCGCCGGCCGCGATCTCGCCGTGGCGATCGAGCGGATCGGGAACTTCCTGTCCTCGTACCGGCAGTAGCCGCGGGCGGGGCGCGCCCGCGGGGTCAGACCGCGGCGAGCGCACCGCCCCCGCGGACCCTGACGTCCTGGGGCCGCGCCCCGCGTCCGAGGGCGCGGTAGGTCCAGCCGGCCTCGCGCCAGCGGTCGCCGGGCATGCAGTTGCGGCCGTCCAGCAGGACCCGGCCGCGGGCGACGCCGGATACGGCGGCCGGGTCCAGCTCCACGAACTCGGGCCACTCGGTGGCCACCAGCACCACGTCCGCGCCCTCGCACGCCTCGAGAGCCGACTCGGCGTAGGTCAGGGTCGGGAACAGCGCGCGGGCGTTGGCCAGCGCCCGGGGGTCGTACACCACGGCCTGCGCGCCCTTGAGCGAAAGCATCCCGGCCACGTTGAGCGCCGGGGAGTCCCGCACGTCGTCGGAGTGGGGCTTGAACGCCGCCCCCAGCACCGCCACGGTCCTGCCGATCAGCGCCCCGCCGCACGCCTGCACTGTGAGGTCGACCATCTTCTCGCGGCGCCGCATGTTGATGGAATCCACCTCACGCAGGAACGACATCGCCTCGTCGGCCCCCAGCTCGCCGGCGCGGGCCATGAACGCCCGGATGTCCTTGGGCAGGCAGCCGCCGCCGAAGCCCAGGCCGGCGCCCAGGAACCGGCGGCCGATGCGCGGATCCATCCCGACCGCCTCCGCCAGCACCGTCACATCCGCACCCGCCGCCTCGCACACCTCCGCCACGGCGTTGATGAAGCTGATCTTGGTGGCCAGGAACGCGTTCGCGCTCACCTTGACCAGCTCGGCGGTGGCCAGGTCCGTGACGATCACCGGACACGGATCCGCCGCGAGGATCGGCGCGTACGCCTCGGTCACCGTCGCCCGTGCGGTCCCGCGGTCGGCCTCGCCGCCGGCCAGGCCGATCACGATCCG
>DIAZ01000026.1:0-3681 GCA_002415925.1 Dietzia sp. UBA5065
CCTGCCGCCGCGCCTGCCGCCGCGGCCACGGACTCCGGTCCGGAGACGTCGGCGCCCGCGTCGGCGCCGGCGCCTGCCGCATCCGCTCCCGCGGCCGGCGGCGGCCTGAAGCTGGGCGGGGGATCCAAGGCCAAGGCCCCCGGCGGCGGTTCCGTCGGCAGGCTGGTCCTGGGTGGCGCCGCGGGCGCGGCCGCTGCGGCCGGCGCCGCCGCGGCGTCCGCGAGCGAGCCCCCCTCCGCGCAGGCACCCGCCGCCTCGGACGCCACCGCCGAGGTGTCCGCGCCAGAGACGCCGGCCGAGGCCGAGGCCAAGACAGAAGCCACGCCCGCACAGACGGGAGCGAAGGCTCCGGCGGCCGGCAAGGCCGGCGGGCTCACCCTCGGCGGCGGGTCGGCGGCCAAGGCGCCGGGTGGCGGCAAGACGGGCGGGCTCTCCCTCGGGGGCGGCACCAAGGCCAAGGCACCCGGTGGCGGCTCCGCGGGGCTGTCCCTCGGCGGGGCCGCGGCCGCGGCCGGCGCGGGTGCCGGCGCGGCGGCGACGGACTCCGAGCCGACCCCCGAGGCCGCTCCGGCGCCGACCGGGGCCGCGGCGGACACGAAGGCGGCCACGACGGCGGACGCCCCTGCCGCCGCACCGCCGGCCGCGACGCCCCCCGCAGCCGGGGCGGTCGCGGCCCAGGAGAGCGCGGCCGAGGCGACGCCGCCTGAGAAGCCCGAGCCCGCCAAGGCGGCGTCCGAGACGATCGAGCCCGCGCCGGTCCCCGCCGGGCCGACCCCGCCGGCCCGGGCCGCGAAGTACGTCCGGAAGTTCCTCGCCCGTCACGGGGGGACGGCGGATGTCGTCCTCCAGCCGGTCGGTCGACGCGGGGTCCGCCTGACCTTCGTCGGTGCCGACGGCGTCATGGGCGACCACATGGTCGATTCCCTGCCCGAGGCCGAGGCCGTCCGGGACTCGATCTCCGGCCTCACCGCCTCGGAGTGGAACCGCGAACTCGTGTCGAGGACCGACGTCCCGGCCGGCCACTGGAAGCGCATGGCGGGATCCGGTTCCCTGGTCTGACAACGCCACCGGAAACCAGAACGGCCCCGCCACCGGCGGGGCCGTTCGCGTCGACCGGACGTCCGTCGACCGGATGTCCGTCGACCGGGCGTCCTACGCCAGGGCCTTCTCCCGGATGACCCCCGCGGCCCAGAGCGACCCGGTGACCGCGGTGATGGTCCCCGCCAGGGTCACGTGCAGCACCACGAGGAGCTCCGGCACGCCGAGCTGGTACTGCGTGATCCCGAGGACCGCCTGGGCCACGATCAGGCCGATGAGGATCGCGCAGCGGCGGATGGCGGGCCCCGGCGCCCGCAGCGCGGCCAATCCCAGCACCAGGCCGACCACCAGGCACAGGTAACCCACCATGAGTTCGGCGTGGAAGTGGACCAACCACTGGATGGGCAGCTGGAGCCGGTCCGCCGCCTCGACCCGGGCGTCTCCGGCGTGCGGCCCCGCACCGGTCACCATCGTCCCCGTGACCAGGACCCCGGTCAGCAGCACGGCGGACAGGATGGTGAGCCAGGCCATCGGCCTCGGGAGGACCCGCCTGGCGGGCACGGCGTCGTCCTCCCCGATGCGGACGAACAAGACCGCCGCCAACCACGCCAGGATCATCGACGGCAGCAGGTGCAGCGCGACAGTCCACCAGGCCAACCCGGCCAGGACCGTGATGCCGCCGATCACCGCCTGCGCGAGGATCCCCGCCGGCATGGCCCAGGCCAGCAGTTTGAGCCCCCGCCGTCGGCCCGCGCGGTAGACCGCGAGCAACAGCGCCACCGCCACGGCGGCCAGCACAAAGGTGAGGAGCCGGTTGCCGAACTCCACCGACTGGTGGAGGGCCGGCGCGGCGCCGGGGACGGGGACGAAGCTGTCCTGGTTGCACTGGGGCCAGGTCTCGCAGCCGAGCCCGGAGGCGGTCACGCGGACGGTCACGCCGGTCGTCATGATCCCGACCTGGGCGATGACGTTGGCCAGGGCGAGCCCCTTCTGCACCCGGAGCGAGGGTAGGGGCAGCCGGGACAGCGGGCCCCTCGGCCCCGGGGGCACGGGCGCGGACGGTGTGCCGGGAGTCGGGGCGTGCGAAGTCGTGGTCACGCCGTGATTCTAGGCCGCGGCCCGCCGGGGTCGGTGATCAGGTGAAGGAGAAGTGGCGCACGGCCAGGCCGCCGCAGACCGCGGTCCACACCGCCAGGACCAGCGCCGCCAGGGCGGGGAACCCACCGTCGAGCGCGGTGACCAGCGCGCTGGTCAGGGCGTAGGAGGGGACCACGACGAGGAGGTCGTGGATCGCGTCGGGCAGGGCGGCCACCCCGATCGCCAGACCGGCCGCGCCGATGAGGACAAACCAGATGAGGTTGGCCAGCGCGAGGACGATCTCCGCCCGCAGGGTCCCCCCGAGCAGCAGCCCCATCGAGGAGAACGCGACCGACCCGAGGCCGATCACGAGCGCGCCGACCGCCAACCCCGCGAGGGCCGGGCGCCAGCCGAGTCCGGCGGCGATGAGTCCCAGCAGGACGGACTGGCCCGCCACCAGGACCAGGGTGGCGAGGATCTTGCCCGCGATGATCACGGCGGGCGGCAGCGGCGTCCCGCCGAGTCTCTTCAGCGCCCCGTAGCGGCGGTCGAACCCGACCGCGATGGCCTGGCCGGTGAAGGCGGTCCCCATCACGGAGAGGGTGAGCACGGCGGTGATCGCGTAGTCGATGCGGGGATCGGGGATCGACCCGAACTCGATCGCGGTGAGGGCGAACAGGACCGCGACGGGGATCACCAGGGCCACCAACAGCTGCTCGCCGTTGCGCAGGAACAGGATCAGCTCCATGCGGGTCTGCGACGCGACCATCCGCGCGAGTGACGCCGGCGCGGAGGGGCGCGCGAACGTGCCCGGCGCGAAGCGGTTGGTGTCGGCCAGTGGGTCGGTCATCGCAGTTCCCGTCCGGTCAGATCGAGGAAGACCTCTTCCAGGCTCCTGGTCCGGGTGGCCAGGGAGGTGAGCTGGACCCCGGCCCGCTCCAGGGCCGCGCACAGGGCGGTCATGAGCTCGGGGGAGACCGGGCCGTGGACCTCCAGGACGCCGGACGCCGATCCCGCCGTCACGGTGTGTCCCTCGCCCAGCGCGTCTCTCAGCAGCGCCGGGGAGGCGTCGCCCTCGACGACCAGAGTGACACCCTCCGCGGTGCCCGCCCTCTCGAGCTCCGCCGGTGCGCCCGAGGCGACGCGTCGACCGTGGTCGATGATCACCACGTCGTCGGCCAGGGAAGCGGCCTCGTCCATGAGATGGGTGGTGAGCAGGACCGCGGTGCCGTCCCGGCGCAGCGCGCGGACCAGGTCCCACACGGCCCGCCGCGACTGGGCGTCGAGGCCGGCGGTCGGTTCGTCGAGGAAGACCAGCTCGGGTCGCCCGATCACCGCGAGCGCGAGCGAGAGGCGCTGCTGCTGGCCACCGGACAACCTCCGGTAGGGGGTGCGGACGTGATCGCTCAACCCCAGCTCGCCGACCAGCCAGTCGGGGTCGAGCGGGTCGGCGTAGTAGGAGGCGACCAGCCGCACCATCTCTCCGACGCGGGCGGCCGGATAGGCGCCCCCGCCCTGCAGCATCATCCCCACCCGGCTGCGGACCCGCTGGCGGTCGGCCACGGG
>DIAZ01000026.1:3890-6814 GCA_002415925.1 Dietzia sp. UBA5065
CGGTGTCGCCGAACGTCTTGACGAGTCCCTCGACCCGGAGCGCGGGGGAGTCGGTCGGGGAGGTCACCCGTGCATTCTAGGCCGCCGGGATCACCGGAAGCGCAACAGCCCCGGCCACCGGAACATCGCCACCACCACGATCCCCACGGCGACAACCGTCGCGGCCCAGGCCTGCACGGTGACGAACGGGGGCAGCCCCGCACCCGGCGGGAGGGTGAAGCAGGCGAGGACCGCGCTCACCAGCACCACCGGGCGGCGGAACTCCATCCGGGACGCCCACGCCGCCAGGGGGATGAGCGCCCAGAGGACGTACCAGGGTTGGACCACGGGGAAGCACAGGACGATCGCGGCCATGGACACCCCGAGACCGCCGACCGGGTTGATCCGTCCCGACTGGACGGCGAAGAGCATCCGGACGGTGAACGCGCCCGCCAGCACGAGCGCGGCGGTCTGGACCATGACGAGGATCTGGGCGGTGTGGTCTCCCAACCCGAGGAATTGGCCGATCCCCCCCGCGATCACCCCCAGGGCCGTGGGAGGGGACAGCCAGCTCCGCAGCGACGTCGCCGCGCCGAGCTTGGTGATCCAGCCCAGCCCGGACGAGGTCGCCAGCATCGCCACCCCAGTCGTGGCGCCGCTGATCGCCAGCATCACCACGACCGCCCTGGCGGTGGCGAGGTACCCCCCGCCCCACCGGCGGGACAACGCCATCCCGATGAACCCCAGGGCCACCACCGTGGGGAGCTTGACCAACGCCGACCCGGTGACGAGCACGGTCCCCAGCACGAAGAGCAGGACCGGGCGCCTCCCGCTGCCGAGCGAGTCGACGGCACGCAGGGCCAGGACCAGCCCTATCGCCAACAGGCCCATCATGAGCGACTCCGAGTGGATCCCGGAGACCAGGTGGAACAGCACGAGGGGGTTGGCCACGGCGAGCCACAGCGCCGCCACGTCCGACACCCCGCAGTACTCGGCGAGGCGCGGGACGGCCCACCCCAGCATGAGGATGCCGAGCACGGCCACCGCTCGGTGCAGGATCGTCCCCGCCACCACCTCGTCGCCGGTGAGGGAGTGGATGACCTTCTGCACGCCGAGGAAGAGCGGCCCGTACTGGTTGGGGGTGTCTCGCCAGATGTCGGGGACGTTGACCGTCAGCGCGTGCGAGGTCCCGAGGGCCGAGACGGGACCGAGTTCGTACGGGTCCGCCAGGGTGTTGCCGATGGCCCCCTGGGCGAGATAGCTGTAGACGTCCTTGCTGAACATGGGCGGGGCCAACGCGAGGGGCAGGGCCCACGAGGCGATGATCCGGTCGAGCGTGGCCCTGTCGATGCGCCCGCTCAGCCGCCCCCGGAGATCCCTGCCCAGGACGAACGGGGAGAGCAGCAGCCAGCAGAGCGTCACCACGACCATCCCCGTCATGACGACGGTCATCGACGACTGCTGGAGCCGGAGCCAGAGCCCGAACAGCCGCTCGCCGGCCACCGGGTTCTGCAGGACCGGCAGGGCTCCCGCGCCCAGCGCGCCCACGGCCATCGCGACGGTCGCCGTGGTGCCGATCCTCCGGATGCGCCGCAGGCGGGCCATCTCGGCCGACGAGGGGGCCCCGGTGAACCGCTCCTCGGTGTGGAGCCGCGCGGTGACCGATCCGGCACCGCGGCTCGGGAAGGCTCGTGCCACAGGTCACCTCTCGCCGGCCGTGCGGACCCGCCCGGGGGTGGGGGAATATTTCCGTCACACGGGTGTTGCGTAATATCGTGTGGTGCGTCCCACCCGGGGCGCACCGAGCATAGCCGGAAGGGAGAGGCGCATGAGCGTGCAGCACGTCTACGACAGCAGCACACGGCCCGACACCCGTTCGGCCATCCGTGAACTCCTCCTGGAGCGCGGGGCCCTCACCGCCGGCGAGATCGGCGACCATCTGGGTCTCACCGCCGCCGGGGTCCGGCGGCATCTGGACCACCTCGTCGAGTCCGGCGAGGTCGAGACGGTCCGCACCCGCCCCGCGGGCACCCGCGGCCGTCCGGCCAAGGCCTTCCAGGTCACGGCCACGGGACGGAGCACCGCCCGCCACGGGTACGACAACCTGGCGGTCGAGGCCCTCACCGCGCTGCGCCGCGTCGGTGGCTCCGCCGCCGTCGCGGAGTTCGCCCGCGACCGCGTGCGATCGGTGATCGGGCACGTGCGGCCCGCCGAGGGAGCCGGGGACGTCCAGCGCGCGGCGACGGACATCGCCGCGGCCCTGTCCGAGGCGGGGTACGCCTCCTCGGTCGAGGAGGCCGGGACGGGCCTGCAGATCTGCCAGCACCACTGCCCGGTCTGGAACGTCGCCTCGCACTTCCCCGAACTGTGCGAGGCCGAGCAGGAGGTGGTGTCCGAGATCGTGGGCACCCACGTGCAGCGCCTCGCCACCATCGCCGGCGGCAACTGCGCCTGCACCACCAACATCCCGACAGGGATCGTGACCGCGGATGACCTCGCGTCCACGATCCCCGCTGTTGCCGGCGCGGACGCGTCGGCTCCGACCCCCGAAAGGACAGTGCGATGACCATCACCCCAGATCAGGTGACGGCCGACGTCACAGGGCACGAGCCGACCACCGACGAGGAGCGGATCGCCTCACTCGGCCAGTACAACTACGGCTGGCACGATTCGGACAACGCCGGGGCCACCGCCCAGCGCGGCCTCTCGGAGGCCGTGGTCCGTGACATCTCCGCCAAGAAGAGCGAGAGCGCGTGGATGCTGGAGAAGCGTCTCAAGGCGTTGTCCACCTTCTACAAGAAGCCGATGCCCACCTGGGGGTCGGACCTGTCCGGTATCGACTTCGACAACATCAAATACTTCGTCCGGTCCACGGAGAAGCAGGCCACCAGCTGGGAGGACCTGCCCGAGGACATCAAGAACACCTACGACCGGCTTGGCATCCC
>DIAZ01000149.1:0-10086 GCA_002415925.1 Dietzia sp. UBA5065
TAAACGTCGCTCATTCGTTACCGGATTGGTCAGGCGAGGTCGGCCGAGTCGGGGTTCTTCTCCACGTACCGCGCGACGAACGAACACGCCGGGCGGACCCGCAGCCCCTCCTCCCGGGTCATCCGGAGGGCCTCGCCGACCATCGTGCCCGCGAGCCCCCGGCCACCGAACTCCTCCGCGACGACGGTGTGGGGGAACGTGCGAACCCCGTCCGCGTCCCCGTAGTCGGCGTACCCGGCCACCACGTCGTCCACCACGATCTCGAACCGGCCCGCGGCCGCGTCGCGCCTGACCTCGATCGTCTCCCCGGCGCTCATCGGTTCGACTCCGGACGGACGACCATGACCGGGCACGGTGAAGCCTGCAGGAGCGCCCGGCTGGTGGATCCGAGAACCATGCCGGTGAAGCCGCCGCGCCCGTGGGAACCGACGACGACGAGCTGGGCGTCCTCGGACTTCTCCACGAGGGCGCGGACCGCACGGTCGCGCGTGACAAACCGTTCGATCGTGACGTCGGGGTAGCGGTCGGAGAATCCGGCGAGCCGCTCGGACAGGGTCTCGAGCTGCTGCTCCTCGAGCTGCTTCCAGTCCTCCTCGGTGAGGGCGATGCCGGCGGCCGCGGCCTGGACCTGCGGGTCCATCCACGTGTGCACGGCGATGAGGGTGGTGTTGCGGGCGGAGGCCTCGGCGAACGCCCATTCCGTGGCCTTGGCGCTGATCTCCGAGCCGTCGATGCCCACGACGACGGGTCCGGTGCGGTCGAGGTCGTCGGTGTCCTCGCGGGTCACCACGACGGGGCAGAACGCGTGGCTGGCCACGGAGGCCGAGACGGAGCCGAGGACCATGCCCTTGATGCCGCCGAGGCCGCGGGAGCCCAGGACGATGAGCTTGGCCTGGCGGGAGTAGTCGATGAGGACCTGCGACGGGTTGCCCTCGACGATCACGTGGGAGACCTCGATGCCCGGCGCGACCTTGAGCGCGGTGGCCCTGGCCTGCTCGACGATCGGCACGCACTCCCTCTCCAGCTCGTCGTAGACGGGCTGCGGCGGGATCATCCCCTCGGCGAACATGGCCGCGGGCATGGTGTAAGAGGTGACCAGGACGAGCGGGATACCACGCGTGGCGGCGGTGTTGGCGGCGTAGGCGACGGCGCCGGTCGACGCCGCCGACCCGTCGATACCGACGACTACTGAATTCTCGAGATGAGCCATGCCCCGAGGGTACCGCCGCCCCCGGTTGGCGGAGGGGGCTTTACAACTCGTCCGGGAACGGGGCGTTGGACGGGTACGCGAGGGTGAAGCTGCCCTGGAACGCCGGGAGGACGGCGCGGCCGGGGCCGAAGAGGAAGAAGTCGACGACGGCGTCGATCATGAAAACTCCCGGGGTACGAGTGACGGGTGGGGCATGTGGTGCGAGATTGGAGTGTAGCCCAGCGACTACACTCCGCACATGCAGAAGCCCCGACGGCCCCGCCGTCCGCTGCCGCTGCGCGACGGCGTCGATCCGGTCAGGATCCGGCTGGCCGACCCCGGACAGGGGCCCCGGAGCATCCCCGAGGAACTCCGGAGGCGGTTTCCCGACCGGCTCGCCGAGCTCGAGGCGGCCCTGGCCGCGGGGCAGGTCGTCACCGCCGACGGGGAGCCCGTCACCGACGCCACGCGGCGGCGCCGGGGGATGGACGTGTGGACGTACCGGACCCCCGCGCCCGAGGTGCCGGTGCCGTTCGAGATCGGGATCCTGCACCGGGACGAGCGCCTCGTCGTCGTCGACAAGCCGCACTTCCTCGCCACCACGCCGCGCGCCGGGCACGTCACCGAGACCGCGCTGGTCCGGCTCCGCCGGGATCTCGGGCTGGACGACCTGGCGCCCGCCCACCGGCTCGACAGGCTCACCGCCGGGGTCCTGGTCCTCACCGTCGACCCCGCCCACCGCGGTGCCTACCAGGAGCTCTTCGCCGCGCGACGGGTCGACAAGACCTACCTGGCCGTCGCGCCGGCACCGGTCGGCACCCCCGAGGTGCGGGAACGGTCCAGCCGGATCCACAAGACCCGGGGGATCCTCCAGGCGGCGGAGGTCCACGGCGAGCCCGACGCCCACACCCGGATCACCCTGCTCGAGGCGCGCGGCACCGGTGCCGATCGGCTCGGCCTGTACCGGTTGGAGCCCACCACCGGGCGCACCCACCAGCTCCGCGTGCACATGAACGCGCTGGGCACGCCGATCCTGGGTGACGACCTCTACCCCCGGGTGCGCGCGGTCGGGCCCGCCGACTTCTCCCGGCCGCTCCAACTCCTCGCGGAGGTGATCGGGTTCACAGACCCCGTGTCCGCCGAGAAACGCCAGTTCAGGACCCGCAGGACGCTCGAGTCGTGGCCGCCCGGGTAGGCCCGGGGCGGAAATCAGGGCAATCCCCTGTCGGCACCGGCTCCGAACTCCTGCATGCTTTAGGACGACGACCATGATCCAGGGGAGCAGATGACCACGCAGGCCGAGACCCAGCACCGAGCCGAGGGCGCGGCGTACGCAGCCGTCGCCACCGACCTCGTTATGACCTACGGAGACGGCGAGACCGAGGTCCGGGCGTTGGACCACGTCAGCGCGTCCTTCGAACGCGGGCGCTTCACCGCGATCATGGGCCCGTCGGGCTCCGGCAAGTCCACGCTCATGCACTGCATGGCGGGCCTGGACCGGCCGACGTCCGGGTCGGTCCGGATCGGGGACACCGAGATCGTCGGTCTGGCGGACAAGGAGCTCACCGCGCTGCGGCGGGACCGGATCGGGTTCGTGTTCCAGTCCTTCAACCTGGTCCCCACCCTGACCGCCGAGGAGAACATCACCCTCCCGCAGGACATCGCCGGGAACGCGATCGACCGCGAGTGGTTCGACGAGGTGATCGGACGCCTGGGCATCGCGGACCGGCTCTCGCACCGGCCGTCGGAGCTCTCCGGCGGACAGCAGCAGCGCGTGGCGTGTGCCCGTGCGCTGGTCGGGCGGCCGGACATCCTGTTCGGCGACGAGCCCACCGGCAACCTCGACTCCACCTCGTCGGCGGAGGTGCTGTCGATCCTGCGCAGCGCCGCGGACGACTACCAGCAGACGGTCGTGATCGTCACCCACGACCCCCGCGCGGCCACCTACGCCGACCGCGTCCTGCTGCTCGCCGACGGCCGGGTGGTCCGCGAGCTCGAGCATCCCACCGCCGACGACATCCTGGCGGCCATGGGCGCCCTCGAGGAGCGGTGATGGCAGCCACCCGCCACCCCCGGCCGATGCTGCGGGTCTCGCTCCGCAACATCGCCGCGCACAAGCTGCGCCTCGTGCTCTCGGTGCTCGCCGTGGTCCTGGGCACCGCGTTCGTCACCGGGTCGCTCGTGTTCACCTCGACCCTCAAAGCGACCTTCGACGGCCTGCTCGACCAGGGCACGCAGGACCTGTCGGCCATGATCGAGCCCGAGGACCCCCGTGGCGGCGGCGTGCCGTTCACGGTGGCCGAGCGCGCCCTCGAACTGCCGGGCGTCCAGGCGGCCACTCCCGGCGTCTCCGGCACGGTGGTCCTGTTCAACGCCGACGGCACCCCGTACCAGTCCGGGGGCGCTCCCTCGGAGGGGCTGGAGTGGGTCGAGCCCGACCAGGCCGTGGGGAGCAGCAGCTGGATCGCGGAGGGGCGGGCCCCGACGGGTCCGGACGAGGTCGTGCTCCCCGTATCGGTGCTGGACAAGGCCGGTCTGGCGATCGGCGGCTCCGCGCGGGTGTACACCACCTCCGAGGGGATGCTCGACGTCACCGTCGTCGGCACGTCCGCCAACGAGACCGACGTGGGCGGATACGTCGGGGTCGGGTTCTCCTCCGAGCGCGCCCGCCAACTGTTCACCGACGGGGTCAACGCCAGGAACGTGGCAGTGCAGGCCGCGCCCGGGGTGAGCCAGGAAGAGGTGCGCGACACCCTCGCCGCCGAGTTCCCCGGGTACACGGTGAGCACCGGCGCCGAGGTCAAGGAGAAGCTCTCGGAGCAGCTCTCGACCATCCTCGACTTTGTCAACTACTTCTTCGTGGCCTTCGGCCTGGTCGCGCTGCTCGTGGGCACGTTCATCATCTACAACACCTTCTCCATGCTCATCGCACAGCGCCTGCGGGAGTTGGCGCTGCTGCGGGCGATCGGCGCCACCCGCGGGCAGCTCACCCGGTCCGTGCTCGCAGAGGCCGCGCTCACCGGCCTCATCGGGTCCGCGATCGGAGTGCTGGCCGGGTTCGGTCTGGCCAAGGCGATCTTCGCGGTTCTCGAGGCCTTCGACCTGGGCATCCCGTCGGGGGCCCTGGCGCTCACGCCGATGTCGGTCGTCACCCCGCTCGCGCTGGGCTTCGTCGTGACCGTGTTCTCCGCGTGGGCCCCGGCCCGCCGCGCCGGACGCGTCGCGCCAGTCCAGGGCATGCGCGTGGGCTCGGCCTCGACCGAGGCGGGTGGGGCCTGGCGCACCTCGGTCGGCGTGATGGCCGTGGTCAGCGGTGTGCTGCTCGCCCTCATCGGCACCTGGCAGGACACCACCAAGAGCGGCGCGATCACCGTGGGCATCGGTGCGGCCGCCCTCATCGTGGGCAGCTTCCTCGTGATGCCGGCCCTGGCCAAGCCCATCGCCGGCGGGATCGGCAGACTCATCGGCGCGCCCTTCGGGGCCGTCGGGAAGCTCGCGGCCACCAACGCCGGCCGGAACACCCGCCGTACCGCGGCGACGGCCTTCGCGCTCACCCTCGGGCTCACCCTGGTGGCGGCGTTCGGGACCCTCGGTGCCACGACCAAGGAGAGCATCAGCGGTCTCATCGACCAGGGGATCAACGCCGACGTGATCGTCCAGGGAGTGGCCTCCCAGGGGCCGCCGACCCCGCTGGCCGGCGGGATCGAGGAGCAGATCGCGGGAGTCGACGGGGTCGGCGAGGTGGCCTGGCTGGCCTTCGGATTCGGCCGTCTCGGCGGCGAGCCCCAGGCGATCGCGGCCGCCGGCGGGCCCGTCGAGGACCTGCTCCGGGCCACCGTGGTCGACGGCTCGCTCGAGCCGGGGGCCGACTCGCTCGTCGTCTCGCAGGAGGTCGCCCGCGACAAGGGGTGGACCATGGGCGCGCGGGTCCCGCTGGTGGGGCCGGACGGCTCCGAATCCACGCTCCGGGTGACGGGCGTGTACAAGGACGCCCAGATCCTCGGGCAGTTCTACACCGGTATGGACGTCTACGACCGCCTGGTCCCCGAGAGCCTCCGCTCCACCGCGATCGTGCTCGCCAGGGCGGCCCCCGGCACGTCCCCCGACCAGGTGCTGGCCAACGTCACCGGGGAACTCGCCGAGACCCCGATCGCGACCGTGCAGAGCAAGCAGCAGTACATCGACGCGCAGTCCGGCGGGATCGACCAGCTGCTGACGATCATCTACGCACTGCTCGGGCTCGCCCTGGTGATCGCCGTGCTGGGCATCGTCAACACCCTCGCGTTGTCGGTGATCGAGCGGCGCACGGAGATCGGCATGCTGCGCGCGGTCGGGATGCAGCGGTCGCAGATCAGGCGGACCATCAACCTCGAGTCCACCCAGATCGCGGTGTTCGGGGCGCTGATCGGCGCGGCCGTCGGCGTCTACCTGGGGTGGGCGTTCGTGTCCGTCCTCGCCGACAGCGGCCTGAGCGAGACGACCATCCCGTGGGGGACCATCGGGATCGTCCTGGTCTGCTCGGCGGTCGTCGGGGTGCTGGCCTCGCTGTGGCCCGCCCACCGGGCGGCCATGACCGGCCCACTCGAGGCGATCGCCGACTGACGGCGTCCTATCGCCGCAGGCCGAAGAGGTTGCGGGCACCCCGGTGCTCGTGCCGCGCGAGCACGGCGCCGAGGATGTCGGCGTCGTGCTTGGGGTCGATCTCGACGTGGGCCAGGCGCCCCATGGTCCGCTCCCAGAGCAGTCCCTCGAACACGGTGAGCAGGTCGAGCGCGGCGACCGCGGGGTCGCGGAGGCCGGCCGCGTCGAGCGCCCCCGCGAGGTCGGTCGGGTCGAGGAGCGCGGCCACCAGGTCGGTGGTGTCCTGCTTGCCGGTGAGCTCCACGATCAGCGCGGACCGTGCCGCGAGCTCGCCGCGGTAGTCGGACAGCAGTCCGTCGATCATGCGGTTGAGCGTCGACAGGAGGTCGTCGGCGTCGGAGGAGGCGAGGTCCTGGATGCCGGAGACCTCGACGAATCCCCGCAGCAGCGAGGTGAGGCGGTCCACCGTGAGCGCGAGGAGCTGCGCTCGGGTGCGGCAGTAGTACGAGGTGGAGCCGGACGCCAGCCCAGCCTCGGAATCCACGGCGCGGTGGGTGAGCGCTCGGACACCGTCCCTGGCCACCACCTCGATCGCCGAATCGGCGATGAGTATGCGCCGGTCCTCCATAGTGGCTCCCGTCGTCGTGTGTCGTGTGGCTCGACCGCTGTAGCGCGGTCGTCGACGAATCCCGCCGACCCGTGCGTCAGCCTATCGCCGGTTCCCCGTCGAGGGCGCCGAAACAACAGCACGCCCCGACACCTGATTCGGTGTCGGGGCGTGCGCTCGGGGAACCCGGGTGGTTCAGGCCGCCGAGGAGACCTCGCCGGCCCGGCGGCTGCGCTTGTACCGCATCGCCGTCTGCAGTCCGGCGCGCCGGCCCTCCTGCGTCGGGAGCGGCTTGGGCAGGTCCTCGAACATGCGCTCGGAGTGCGTCTCCGGGGCGTCATCCGCGGTGGCGCGCAGCATGTGGTCGGGCAGCGACAGCTTGGCGATGGTCCGCCACGTCTTGAAGTACTGGACCGGCAGCGGGCCCGCCACGTAGGGCAGGTCGTACTTGCGGCACACCTCACGTACGCGGACCGACGCCTCGGCCAGGCGGTTGGACGACATGTCGGGGTAGATGTGGTGCTCGATCTGGTACGACAGGTTGCCCGAGAGGAAGTCGACGACCGGACCGCCGGTGATGTTGGCGGACCCGAGCATCTGACGCAGGTACCACTCCGCCTGCGTCTCGTTCTCGACGTCCTTCTTGGTGAACTTCTCGGCACCGTCGGGGAAGTGCCCACAGAAGATCACGGCGTTGGTCCACACGTTGCGGATGCCGTTGGCCACCAGGTTCGCGGTCATCGTGGACTTCCAGCCCTTGCGGGACAGCGCCGGGTAGAGGACGTAGTCCTTGGCGAGCTGCCGGCCGGCCTTCTTGGCGAACACGCCGACCTTCTGCATGGTCTCCCGGCGGTCGTCGCGACCCTTGGCCACCTTGCCCAGCTCGAGGTGCTGGATGCCCACGCCCCACTGGAACAGGAGCGCGAGGGCGGCGTTGTAGACGATGTTCCCGTAGAAGAACGGGTGCCAACGCTGGTCACGGGTGACGCGGAGGACGCCGTACCCCACGTCGTCGTCCAGGCCGACGATGTTGGTGTACTTGTGATGGATGTAGTTGTGGGTCTGCTTCCAATGCTCGGCGGTGCCCACGATGTCCCACTCCCACGTGGTGGAGTGGATCTCCGGGTCGTTCATCCAGTCCCACTGCCCGTGCATGATGTTGTGCCCGAGTTCCATGTTCTCGACGATCTTGGAGACTCCCAGCGCCCCGGCTCCGATCGCCCACGCGGTCTTGTTGCGTGACCCGAGCATCAACAGCGCGCGGGAGCCCACCTCGAGTGCGCGTTGGAAGCGGATCGTGTTGTGGATGTAGGCGGAGTCCCGCTCGCCCAGCGATCCGATGATGTCCTGACGGATCTCCTCGAGTTCCGCACCGAGGGCCTCGATGTCGGATTCGGTGAGATGCGCGAATTCCGGGATGTCGGTGATTGCCATGAACCTACGGTATCGTAACTTACGGTCGCGTAGGTAGAATTCGTGGTGTGAGTCACAGTGGAGACGATTCGATTCTGCCGCAGATGTCACGGTTGTGTAACGTCGGCTGGGTTCGCGGCGACATAGTGGTTGTCGCGTGTCGAGGACTCGACTCGTCTTTTCAGAACTGCCGCAGTGCGAATCGCAGATCGAACCACCGAGGGGAACAGCCATGAGCAACGCCAACGACATCTTCCTGCAGGCCATCCAGCCTGTCGTCGACATCTTCTGGACCCTGGTGTGGAGCGCCACCGGCTCGACCCTGAGCGTGCCCCGCCCGGTCGCGCCCACCAAGTGACCGACCTCCCCGGACAGTACGGCTAGCACGGGACAGATCCAGAACAGCGCCGGCCCGCCTCTCGCGCGAGAGGCGGGCCGGCGCTCGTCGGATCAGATGCCGAACCGCTCGCTGCCACCGAGGTCGACGGGGATCGACGCGCCCGTGATCCCCGCGCCGGCGTCGCTACACAGGTAGACGGCCATCGAGGCGATCGCCGAAGCCTCGACCCACGGCACCGGCAACTGGTTCATGCCGCTGAACGTCTCGGCCGCGTCCTCCAGGGTCGTCCCCTCGCCGCCGGTCATCATCGCGATCATCGACGGGTTGTCGATCATCGGGGTCCGGACGTTGCCCGGGTGGATCGAGTTGCACCGGACGCCGGAGAAGCCGAGCTCGCCGGCGAGCGACTTGGCCAGGCCGCGGACCGCCCACTTGGAGGTCGTGTAGCTGGCGGTGAACGGTGCGCCGCGCAGGCCGACCATCGAGCTGATGAGAACCACCGCGCCTCCCCGGCCGGTGGCGAGGATGTGCGGGATCGCCACCGTCGTGGTGACCCAGGTCCCCTTGAGGTTGATGTCCAGTGTGGTGTCCCACTCCGCCTCGCTGCGTTCCCACGAGGCGGCGGGCGTCGGCGAGACCCCGGCGTTGGCCACCACGAAGTCGAGTCCCCCGAGCTCGGCGACCCCGGCGTCGACGGACTCCCGCATCCCGGCCAGGTCCCGGACGTCGACCTCCGCGGTCACGCACCGCCGGCCCCGGGCCCGGACCGACTCCGCGGTCGACTCGAGGTCCTCCGGCCGCGCCATCGCGTAGGGGACCGTGTCGATGTCGCGGCACAGGTCCAGGGCGATCACGTCGGCACCGACGGAGGCGAAGGCCTCGCAGTGCGCACGGCCCTGCCCGCGAGCCGCTCCGGTGACGAGTACGACCCGCCCGGTCAGGTCGGGCGGGGTGATGGCAGGGTTCGACATGGTGGGTCTCCTCGGGTGATCGGTGGCGGGCCCTGCGGGGTCGTCCGCCCTGCGGCATGCTGGAAGTCAACTTAGACAAACAGACAGGTAGTGATCATCATGCTGCAACGGACACTTGTTCTAGTGGATACCTCGTATCTACTGGCTAGCTTCTACAACTCGTGGGAGGAGGGTGCGCGAGGCCAGCTGGAGGTGTCGCTGGCCACGGTCGTGCACCGTTTAGATCAGGTCGCCCACGGTCTGGTGGACCAGCCCGTGCAGAGGCAGAACTGGTACGACGGGATCCCGGACTCCGGGCCTCACCGCTACCAGCGGACCCTGCGGGTGATCGAGGGTGTTCAGCTGCGGGCGGGGCAGCTGATCGAATGGGGCGATCGCCGAACGCAGAAGGCGGTGGACACCCTTCTCGTGGCGGACATGATCCAGGCTGCGTACAAGGGACACTGCTCGGACATGGTTCTGGTCACCGGTGACGCGGACATGATCCCCGGAGTCCGGGTGGCGGTCGACGCCGGGGTGCGCATGCATCTGGTGGGTTTCGGGTGGGACTCCATCTCGTCGGCCCTGCGACACGCCTGTGACACCACGACGGTCCTGGATCCGCGGACCGACTTCCACGATGCGATGCAGATCAGGGTTCTCGAGGGGCCGATCCCGCCGAAGGTGCGGTTCACGTCGGAGCGGCCCGCCACTCCCGGCGACGAGGCCGGGGAGCCCGAGGGATCGGGCACGGTGGGGCTGGTCGAGGCCGACCTCCGATCCGATCGCGCCGCAGCGACCTCCGTCGCCGACGAGACCAGGCTGACGATCGCCGACGAGGAACGGGCCGCGGACGCCGAGGAACTCGCCGCCGACGAGCAGGAATGTGCAGTGCTCATCGAGGCGCAGGATTCCGACACTCCGGCGGGTCCCGACGTCGTCCCAGAGGTGAAGGCGACGACCGGACCGACCCGTGAGGCACCCGCGACGGTCGACCAGCCGCAGC
>DIAZ01000149.1:10274-14075 GCA_002415925.1 Dietzia sp. UBA5065
ACCAGGTGCCCGGCCCCGGCCCGCAGTCCAACGGGTCGTCGCGGCCCAGCCCGTCGATGATGAAGCCGCATCGTCGCCCGCTGCGCTCCAAGTTCGTTCCGCTCTCGGAGGAGGTCTGGACCTCGTCCGGTGAGCAGACGCCGTTCGACGTGGGCCAGCAGTATGCCACCTGGTGGTACGAGCAGGCCGCCACCGAGGACCAGCGGGATCAGGCGCACCTGCTCTCCGGGGGTGTGCTCCCGCCGGGCATCGACCGTCCGCTGCTGCAGTTCGCGTGCCAGATGCTGAACGAGTTCACCCTGACCGAGGCGCAGCGGGTCCGGCTCCGCGACGGCTTCCACGAGGGGATCCGAGCGGTTCTGCTCAAGCACCGCTGAGTCAGAACGGCGGTGGGTCGTCATCTGGGATGTCGTCCGAGATGTCGGCCCGCGCCGACTCGATGTTGCTCCGTCGTTCGGCGGCGAGGCGGCAGGCTCGGCGGAACCAGTGGGTGCTGAGGGGCCGGGGGTGGAGCCACGGCCGCATGAGGGCGGACAGGTCCACGTCGGTGGTGCCGGGCCCGCCGTCCTGGCCCGTCCGCCTGCGCCACCTGGCCAACGGGCCGTCGGGGAGGGTGGTGATGGTGTGGCCGGAGTCGGTAATGACCGTGAGGGTCCCGTCGCGGTCGAGTTGGTAGAACCATTCGTGGAAGGTCTTGAACCTGTGGTGCCGGCGACACAGGCACATCAGGTTGCGCTCCTCGGTCTGGCCGCCCCGCGCCGGATCGCCGTGGTCGAAGGGCCGGCAATGGTCCACGTCGCAGTCCTCCGCCGGAACCGAACAGCCGGGGTGCCGGCAGGTGCCGTCGCGGAGCCTGACGGCTCTGGCCAACTCGGCGCTGATGCGATACCTGCTCCTGCCCTGGGCGGAATCCGCGGAACCCGGTTCCGGGTTCGGGACGGTGATGGTCGCTCCCACGCTCCGGGCGAGCAGGGCGATGAGGGCGTCGATCGTGGCCGGACCGCCGCGGGGGAGGTACACCTCGGGCTCATCGCCGGGACCGGACGGGGCCAGCACGGTGACATTCAGCCGGATCTGGGGCCCGGGGTTCGCCTGCTGCTGCTCGCCCTTCGCCTCGCCCGCGCCCTCCCCCTCGTCGGACGGGGCGGTCGTGCCCGGGGCGGTCGTGCCCGGGGCCGTCGAACCCAGGGGGGTCGAGCCCAGGACGGCCTCGACCAGGGCATCCGCCCGGCGTTCGTCGAGGGTGGTGGGGTCGCTGTAGTCGGCCGACGGGTCTGCCGACCGGCGCGCGGCCTCGACCCTGGCCGCTCTCTCCCGCTCGGCCACGTCCCGGGCGGTGGCGTCCAGCGTCTTCCTGATGGCCTCCGCCTCGGTGGAGGACAGGAGGGCGTGAAGGTCCGCCATGCCGTCCACGCCGCGCCGGACCCGGACTCGGCGTTCACGCACTGCGGCCCTGCATCGCGCCAAGACCCCCGCTGGGTCGAAGGAGGCGATGATCTTGTCCGTCATGGACAGGATCGCGTTGCGGCCGGGACGATCCCCCGACTCGATCGACGCGACCAGCCAGTCCACGACCAGGCGGTGCACATTGTCGAGAACCGACGGGTCGACCGTCCTCATGTGGCGGGTGAGCAGGGTCGCCGTGGCCTCGTCCAGGAGGCCGTCCTCCATCGCCTCGACGATCCCGGGGAAGCTGAGCACGAGGGTGCGGGCCTGGGTGAGCATGGCCGAGGCGCGATTGTGGTGGGCCCCGTAGACGGCGACGACCTCCGCGCACGCCACGTCGAAGGGGTCGAGAACCGCGTGATCGCGCGGGCGCTCAGGGCCGTCGGGGTCGTAGTAACCGGCCTCGAGGTCGCGGACGAGCTGTTCCTCCTCGCACAGATCGAGTAGCTCATGGCAGGCGCGCACTCGGGCCGCGGCGGCGCGGTTCTCCGCACGGAGCGCTTCCATGGCGGCGCGACCGGCCGCCGCCACGCCCGCCGTCCGCCCCGCCGTTGTTCCTGCTGTCGCCACCGACCCCACCTCCTCGCTCCGGTCGTCGAATCGCTTGTACGTTCGATATGGCAACACCCTAGCAACGGGGTACGACACAACCCGTCCACCTGCGGATATCCGGTCGGCGGGCGACGGGCGGGAGAGGGCAGGGAGGGGCGCCGGCCGAGCCTCCACCGCCAAGCACCGACCGGTAGTGCCCGGACAGGCCGGGGTGGTGGTCCGGCCCGAAGCGGGGTGCGTCCGGATCCCGGCCCGCCTCGTCGTCGTAGCCCTCGATCCTCACGGTGAGGAGCCACCCGTCGGGGCCGGTACGGACGACGACGAGGCCCGGCGCCTCGCACGCCTCGACCTCCACCCCGTCGGCCGGATCGCCCGATCGGTGACCGCCGCCCACGGCTGCCCGCGCGAGACGGGCGGCCTGCGCGTGAACACGACGGACCCGGCCTCGGCGAGTCGGCCGGAGGCCGTGGGTCTGGCGGGCCTGGCTGGCGTGGGGGGCAGGGCGGCTCCTCGCGGCTCGGCTAGTCCCTGGTGTCCCGGGGCAGGGTGGGGTCCGAGGGGGTCGTGGAGCCCGACTCCGGTTCTGCGACGGCGGGGTCGGAGGCGGCGGGATCGGGGGCGGCCGACGGCTCGGTCCCCTCGGTCAGCTGACGGTCGGTGCCCGCGTCGGCGCCGCCGGTCAGGCCCATGGAGGCGCGGATCTGTTCGAGCTTGGACCGGCCCTCGGACTCGCGGATGTGGGCGGCGGCGTCGAGCTGGGCCGTGGACATGGCTCCCGTGGCCTCGGCGAGTTCCTGCTTGCCGAGCGCCGTGGTGTAGCGGCTCTCGATCTTGGCGCGGATCTCGTCGAAGGTGGGGGAGTTGCCGCCACCGACGCCCTCCAGGGTGGTCATGGATTCGGTGGTCCGGTGCTGCATCTCGGCCTGCGTGGCCTGGAGCAGGAGCTGGTCCTCCTGTGCGAGGGTCTCACGCAGTCGGTGCTCGGACTCCTTCACGGCGTGCTTGGCCTGCTCCGCGGCCTGGACCGCCTGTCCGTGCAGCTGGCGGGTGTTCTCCAGGTCCTGCTCCACCATCACCAACCGCCCGGCCAGCTGCTCGGCCTGCGCGTCGAACCGGGCGGCCTTGGCGGTGTCGCCCTCGGCGCGCGCGGACTCCGCCAGCTGGAGTGACTGCCGGACCTGCCCCTGCACCTCGTCGAGTTGGCGGGCCTTGGTACCCATCGCGATCTCGAGCTGCTTGGCGTTGCCGATCACCGCGGCCGCCTGATCCGCCACGGACTTGTGCTGCTCGCGGGCGTTGTTCATGGCCTGGTGGACGAGGATCTTGGGGTCCGCGGCGTCGTCGACCTTCTTGTCGAGCGAGGCCTTGAGATAGTTCCAGCCCTTGGAGAACGGGTTCGGCATGGCGGGGTCCTGACTGTCGCGGCGGGTACTACCTCTTGACGGTACCGAGCAATGCGGCCACCGGCAGGGCGGTTCGCGGCAGGTACGGCTGGCGCCACAGCCCGCCCGACGCCGCGCCGTGCGACTCGTGCTCCCACTGGACGGTCACGTCCGGTCGCCCCACGTTGAGGTCGTGGACCATCATCGCCGCGAGGAGCGCCGACGAGGTGGCGGCCTCGAAGATCTCGATGCCGAACGCGTGGGCGCCCTTGTAGGTGGCCGCGAGGATCTTGTTCTTGGTGACCGAGTGCGTGTTGGTGGCCGGGGCCACGTTGACGGAGACGGTGTGGCCGTCGGCGAAGGCCGCGGTGGCGCGCCAGCGTTGGACCCGCTTGGCCAGCGTGTAGTTGGGGCCCTGCTG
>DIAZ01000143.1:0-5780 GCA_002415925.1 Dietzia sp. UBA5065
AGATGTGTATAAGAGACAGCTTCTGAGAAGCGCAGCCGGGCCGATGCAGAACATATTGACGATTGTCGATGCAATCAATAGGGTTGTGCCCATGAGTACACAGGCCTCGGCCCCCGCCGGTCCCGGCGCCACCACCGATCCCGGCGCGCCCGTGGCCGCCCAGATGTCCTTCCTCGACCGCTACCTCGCCGTGTGGATTCTCGTCGCCATGGCGACGGGGCTCCTGCTGGGTCGCTTCGTCCCCGGCATCGCCGACGCCCTCGACACCGTGAAGGTGGCCGACGTCTCCCTGCCGATCGCCTTCGGCCTGCTGGTCATGATGTACCCGGTCCTGGCCAAGGTCCGCTACGACGAGACCCACCGCGTCACGAGCGATCGCAGGCTCCTCGCGCTGTCGCTGCTCCTCAACTGGATCATCGGGCCGGCCCTGATGTTCACGCTGGCCTGGCTCATGCTTCCCGACCTGCCCGAATACCGGACCGGCCTCGTCGTGGTGGGGCTCGCCCGCTGCATCGCCATGGTCTTCATCTGGAACGACCTCGCCTGCGGGGACCGCGAGGCCGCGGCGGTGCTCGTCGCGATCAACTCGGTCTTCCAGGTGATCGCCTTCGCCGGCCTCGGATGGTTCTACCTCCAGGTCCTGCCGGGGTGGCTGGGGTTGGAGACCACGAGCGCTGACTTCTCCGTGTGGGCGATCGCGCTGAGCGTCCTGGTGTTCCTCGGCATCCCCCTGCTGGCGGGGTTCCTCACCCGGCACTTCGGCGAGAAGGCCAAGGGGCGCGAGTGGTACGAGGAGACGTTCCTGCCGAAGATCGGGCCGTGGGCCCTCTACGGACTGCTGTTCACGATCGTCGTGCTCTTCGCGTTCCAGGGCGACGCGATCATCGAGCGCCCCCTCGATGTGGCCCGGATCGCGCTTCCCCTGCTGGCCTACTTCGTCATCATGTTCGGCGGGAGCCTGCTCGCCGCGCGGGCGAGCGGTCTGAACTACGCCAAGTCCACCGCGGTCGCGTTCACCGCCGCGGGCAACAACTTCGAGCTGGCCATCGCGGTGAGCATCGGCACCTGGGGCGTCGCGTCCGGACAGGCCCTCGCCGGGGTCGTCGGGCCGCTCATCGAGGTCCCGGTGCTCATCGCCCTCGTCTACGTCAGCCTGTGGGCGGGAAAGCGACTCTTCAGGGGTGACCCCACGGTCCCCGGCGCGATCCACCAGGACACGTCCGCCGCGGCCCGCGCGGCAGGAGCCGAGCACCGATGATGCCGGACCCCGAGGCGCCCCGCGCGACCGTCCTGTTCGTGTGCAAGTCCAATCGCGGGAAGTCCCAGATGGCGGATGCGCTGCTCCGGGCCGTGGCGGGAGACGGGGCCGTGGAAGTCCATTCCGCCGGCACGCAGCCGGCGCTGGGGAAGGGGCCGAACTCCGAGTCGGTGGCGTCGCTGGCCGAGATCGGGGTCGACATGGCCGGTGGCGTGGCCACTCCGGTCGACGACGACGTGATGCGGCGGGCCGACGTCGTCGTCGTCCTCGGTACGGCGGCCCGGCTCGAGCCCGTGGACGGGATGCGCGCACCCATCGAGGTGTGGGAGACCGTCGAGCCGAGTGAGCAGGGGATCGAGGGGCCCGAGCGGATGGCACTCATCCGCGACGACATCGCGGCCCGCGTGCGCGAACTGTGGGCCCGGCTGTCGGCGGAGCCGGGCGGTCGCGCTCAGTACCCCGTGTAGCGCTCGGGCTCCTCGCCGAAGGTGAAGCCCCGGCCGGAGATCCGCTCCGGGGTGATCTCGACGAAGTTGTACTTGAGGGTCGGGATCCACGGCTTGAGGTTCAGTTCCTCGGCCTGGTTGATCTCCTCGAAGCCGTCGAGGCGGCGGGCCTGCCCCCGGATGACGATCGACCAGGCGTCGCCGCCCCGGATGTGATCGACCTGGAACACGACGTCCGGGTGGACGGTGATCCCCGCCAGTTTGGTCCCCTCCGCGGTGCGGAAGTACAGCTTGCCCTCGGGGGACACGGCGTAGTTCACGGGGAAGATGTCGGCCCGCCCCCCGGTGACGGTGACGAGACGGCCGAGGGACTCGGTGGCGAGCAATTCCAGGGAGCGGGACTCGTCGAATTCGGTGATCGGGTTGGCGTCCATACACGGATTCTGCCACTTGCCGGCCGCCCCCGGGAGGGATGGCGGCGTCAGCCCCCCGACCGCGCCGGGTGATGCACCTCACTCGGGCGGAGCCACCTGCGGACTCGTCGGGGATCGAGCGCGGGATCGTCGAAGGCGGATGCATCAACGGTCCGTTCTCTCTACGGTGGAATCTGACTATGACCCCAGGAGAACGAGAAACACCCCGTACCCCTGATTCGTCCGACGCGGTTTTCCGCCGGCCCACGGCGGCTGATGGCACCCGCATGTGGGAGATCGCCCGCGACAGCGGCGTCCTCGATCTCAACTCCCCCTACGCCTACGTGCTGTGGGGGGCGGAGTTCTCGGAGAGTTCCGTGGTGGTGGAGGTCGGGGACCGGGTCGTCGGCTTTGTCACCGGCTTCCTCCGCCCCTCCGAGCCGGACACGATCTTCGTGTGGCAGGTGGGCGTCGACGCAGACCAGCGCGGCAAGGGACTCGCCGCCCGGTTGCTGCACAGCCTGATGGACCGTCTCGCCGCGCGCGGCGTGGTCCGGCTGCGGACCACCATCAGCCCCGACAACGAGGCGTCGCAGCGCACCTTCGGCGCCGTGGCCCGAGACCGAGGCATGGCGCTGTCGAGCGAGGACTACCTCGGATCCGAGTTGCTCGGAGAAGGACACGAGCCGGAACACCTGTACACGATTTCCTGAAGGGCCCGCGACCCGCCGCGCGTCGAGCGCCGCGCCCGATCCAATGGAGTGATCTCAAGAGATGACCGAATCCACACAAGCCGCCAACCTGGACACCTCGATCTTCGCCGATCGCGAGTCGGAGGTCCGGAGCTACTCGCGGAACTGGCCGGTGGTGTTCGACACCGCCAAGGGCACCACGCTCACCACCGTCGACGGCGACGAGTACCTCGACTTCTTCGGCGGTGCCGGCGCGCTGAACTACGGACACAACGACGACGACATGAAGGCCGCGCTGCTCGAGTACATCCAGCGCGACGGCGTCACCCACTCGTTGGACAAGTACACCGTGGCCAAGCGGGCGTTCCTGGAGACGTTCTCCTCGAACGTCCTCGAGCCACGGGGGCTGGACTACAAGGTGATGTTCCCCGGGCCGACGGGTACCAACGCGGTCGAATCGGCGCTCAAGCTGGCCCGCAAGGTCACCGGCCGCGAGGCGATCATCAACTTCACCAACTCGTTCCACGGCATGACCCTCGGCTCACTGTCGGTGACGGGCAACTCGATGAAGCGCGCCGGCGCCGGCATCCCGCTGGTCCACGCCACGCCGATGCCGTACGACAACTACTTCGGCGGCGTCACCGAGGACTTCCAGTGGATGGAGCGCGTGCTGGTCGACTCCGGCTCGGGCATGAACCGCCCGGCGGCCGTGATCGTCGAGTGCGTCCAGGGCGAGGGCGGCATCAACGCCGCCCGCGCCGAGTGGCTCCGGGCGCTCAACGACCTGTGCGTCCGCCACGACATCCTGCTCATCGTGGACGACGTGCAGATGGGCTGCGGCCGCACCGGCGAGTTCTTCTCGTTCGAGTTCGCCGGCATCAAGCCCGACATCGTCACGCTCTCCAAGTCGATCGGCGGCTACGGCCTGCCGTTGGCGCTGACGCTGTTCCGTCGCGACCTGGACGAATGGACCCCGGGCGAGCACAACGGCACGTTCCGCGGGAACAACATGGCGTTCGTCACCGCCGAGGTGGCGCTGCGCAAGTACTGGTCCGACGACACGCTGCAGAACCGCACCCTGGAGAACGGCCGAATCCTGCGCGAGCGCTTCTCGCCGCTGGTCTACAAGTACCAGGACAAGCTCGAGCTGCGCGGCCGCGGCATGGCGTTCGGCATCGCCTTCCTCGAGAAGCCGGAGCTGGCCGGAGAGGTCATGGCCCGCTGCTTCGACAACAAGATGCTGGTGGAGACCGCCGGCCCGAGCGACGAGGTGGTCAAGTTCCTGGCCCCGCTCACGCTGTCCGACGACGAGCGCGACCGCGGCATCGAGATCTGCTACGAGGCCGTGGACCACGTCATGGCCAAGCAGTACGCCTGACGCGCGCCCGATACCTGCAGAAGGAGCATCCATGATCGTTCGCACCACCGCCGAGATCACCGACACCGACCGCCACGTCAGGGGCAACAACGGCAACTGGGAGTCCAAGCGCATCGTCCTGGCGGGTGACCGCGTCGGCTTCTCGTTCCACGAGACCACCATCGCCGCCGGCACGGTCAACGACTTCCACTACGCCAACCACGTCGAGGCCGTCTGGCTCACCCGCGGCAAGGGCACGCTGCGCGACCTCACCAACGGCGAGGAGTACCCGCTCGCGGCGGGCTCGATGTACCTGCTCGACGGCCACGAGAAGCACCAGGTGGTCGTAGAGGAGGAGATGCAGATGCTCTGCGTCTTCAACCCGCCGGTCGTGGGTGACGAGAACCACGACGAGGACGGCATCTACCCGCTCCTGCGCCTGCAGGACGACGGCACGGTCATCCGCGAGAAGTAGCGGCGGCGCCCCCCTGGTGGCCTGAACCTGCCCCTCCCCCCGGCTTGCGCTGCCGCTCCCCCCGGCTTGCGCTGCCCCTCTGACCGCTTTTCCTGGGCTCACGCTGCGGGATCGGACCATTCTCGCAGCGCACCCCGCCCGGGTCGGCGGGGGACCGGCCGGGAAGGCAGACTGACCGGGTGTCCACGATCGTGTTTCTCCACGCACACCCAGACGACGAGACCTCCCAGACCGCCGGGATGATG
Source organism: Dietzia sp. UBA5065 (assembly GCA_002415925.1). GTDB lineage: Bacteria > Actinomycetota > Actinomycetes > Mycobacteriales > Mycobacteriaceae > Dietzia. Next base: position 4,887 of record DIAZ01000143.1, read on the forward strand.
GCGCTCGCCGCGCGGGGCGGTCACCGGGTCGTCACGGTCTTCGCGACCGACGGCGACCACGGCGAGCGCCCCGACGATCTGGGGCCCGAGGGTGACCTGGTCGAGCACCGCCGCGAGGAGGCCCGCGCGGCGGCGGCGGTGCTGGGCGTGGCCCGGATCGACTGGCTGGGCTACCGCGACTCCGGCATGACCGGGTGGGACCAGAACGACGACCCGCTGTGCCTGCATCGGGCGGACGTCGACGAGGCGGCGGGCCTGCAGGGCGGGCAGGACGGCGGGCCGGATCAGCCGAACGGCCACCCCGACCACATAGCGGTGCACCGGATAGCCCGGCGCGCCGTGGAGACGGCGGCCCGGCGACCTCGGCTGGTGGAGGCCACGACCAACCGGGATGCTCAGCTGGAGATGCTCGACAGCCCCGAGGCCGCGGAGTTCCTGCGGTCGCTCGCGGCCGGCGGGATGGACCTGGACCTGGATCGGATTCGCCAGGCGATCCTCACCGGGGACGACGGCCTGCCGATCGGGGTCGCGGAATCCGAGATCACGTGGGCGATTGACCTTCCCCCGGATGTGGTCGAGCTCAAGCGCCGCGCGATGGCCTGCCATGCCAGCCAGACCAGCGACATCGGCATGATGTTGGCCTTCCCCCCGGACATCTACGCGGTGGCGTTCGGCACGGAGTACCTCATCGAACCGGGAGGGGACGGGCCGATGCGCCACGGGTGGCCGTTCGGCTGATCCGGCCCGCCGTCCTGCCCGCCCTGCAGGCCCGCCGCGCCGCCCGACCTGCCGCCCCGCCGCCCCGCCGCCCCGCCCGGGTGTGCTGGCGGACAGGACCGAACCCGCAGCGTGAGCCCCGCGAATCCGGGCACAGGGGCAGCGCAAGCCGGAGGG